>NZ_PVWK01000089.1 GCF_003003795.1 Stenomitos frigidus ULC18
AATCTCTCCCCACTACGCCATATATGATGCTTATTTCAGGGTAGCTGTTGGTACTTTATTTTTGAGCGAGTCCCTAAGCGTTAGGGATTGATCATAATCTAAATGGCCAATAGTGCGGCTAGCTTGGCGATCGCTAACGCTAAGCCTTAAGACGTTGTTTCCATACATTGCCATCGTCAGTAAAACTTACTCTACGTTGTCTTTAGCATATCAGTCATAACTTAAGTGCCTTAATATAAGTTCCTTAATAACTTGGGTGCCTTGAAAAATTCGGGTAGACACAGGTGAGCGATGCCTGTACAGCGCTTACTTTACTGTGCGGGCTGGGTCAACGCAACCGTTTTACCGTCCAACTTTGACAGGGCTGAATGTCCTTGGAGCAAACAGCATCAACTGTCGAAAAAATTGCTGAACCGTGCCATTGCCCACCGCTTAGATCAACGCCAAATGCCACCAGCTTCAGTGATCGATCGTTGCAAGAAAACTGGTTTCTGAATACAAACTGAGTACTCAAACAGCATCCTTACTGTGAATTTACCAAGTTTACATTAAAGCCCTGATCAAGCTTGTTTTTATACTTTATCAGAGAATTGCAGAAGGTAAAGGCTGATACATCTATCTAAGGTTGGAACCATCGTTAAAGGGCATCGTACAGCTATTTTTCCGCCTCGATCGAGAGGGGACTTTCAAATCGCCGCTTCACGCGCTTTTAGTTCCAGCCATACCTTCAAAGAGAGGCTTCAACCTGTCGATAGATTGAGGACAGAGCCACAACATTCCTCAATCATAGGCTGTATGAACAAGTGTAAATACTTGGACACAGTGTCTTCAACGTGAATGCCTCCGAAAGGAGAGCTAGCGACTAAGAGCTAGTTAGAGCATGGTTGCTACTGATTCTTAGTCTTCAGCCTTTGGTTACGAGTCATGGAAGAAACTCTGAAAATCTTGTTAGTTGCACGCGACATAGAGTCGCGGCTAATGGTGCGTCGAGCGCTCAATGCTGCTGGTATCACGGCAGAAGTGCTTGACGCAGAAAGCTGTGCAGCAGCGATCGCCTTGCTGCAACAACAAGCATTAGATGGTGTGCTGCTCGACCATCGCCTACCCGATGGTGATGGTTTGTCTCTGGTGAGGCAGGTAAAGCAGATCGGCATCAACGTCCCGCTCATTGTTCTCGGAGAGGAGGAGGAGGAGGAGGAGATAGCGGTAGAGCTGATGAAAGCAGGTGCCACCGATTATCTTCCAAAACGTAAATTAGCGCCCGGAGCGTTAATGCATAGCCTTTCGAATGCCATCCGACTGCATCGAGCCGAACAGCAAACGGCAGAGGCAACCCAACGGATGCACGAAAGTGAAGAGCGCTATCGACTGGTGCTAGAAGGCTCACACGATGGTATTTGGGATTGGGATCTTTACCGAAATGAAGTTTTTTGTAACGATCGCCTGCTTGAAATTGTCGGCATTGCCCGCGAGTCGATGGGCACAGCGTATGAGGCGTTCTATCAATTGATTCACCCCGATGATCAAGAGCGTGTTTTAACCGCCATTACAGCGCACCTCAAGCTGGGAACACCCTTTGACGTCGAATTTCGGCTGCGACACGCTTCAGGAGACTATCGTTACTGCGCCTCGCGGGGGAAGGCACAGCGTGGCGATCAGAATATGCTCTTGCGGATGGCGGGCATCGTCACCGACATTACAGCGCGCAAGCAGGCAGAGGAGGAAGTCGTCAAGCTCAATCGAGACCTGGAGCGGCGCGTAACCGAACTGCAAACCCTTTTTGATGTGATTCCCATTGGCATTGCGATCGCAAATGATCCAGAGTGCCGCACCATTCATGTCAACCCAACCTATGCCGAGATGCTGGGTCTTGCGCCTGATGCCAATGCCTCCTTTTTAGCACCCACGGGCGAACAGCCCACTCACACACTGCTGCAAAACGGACAGGTAATCGCGGCGGATGCACTCCCCATGCAAATGGCAGCAGCAATGGGGGAGCCGATCCATAATGCTGAAGTTGATATTCTCCGAGAAGATGGCAGAGTCATTAATGTGATCGGTCATACGACGCCTCTTTTCGATGAGCAGAATCGTCCTAGAGGCTGCGTGGGTGCTTTTTGGGATGTGACTGCTCTCAAACGAGCAGAAGCAATGCAGCGGTTTCTGGCAGAGGCAAGCTCTGTGCTGGCCACCTCTCTCGACTATCAGACAATTCTGCACAACATCGCGCAACTCGCGGTGCCAGCCTTAGCAGACTGCTGTTTTTTCGACGTTCTTAGCAGTCGCAATACGTTTCAGCTGCTCATTTGGAAGCATGTAGACCCTGCCAAGCAGGGATGGCTGGAGCGGGCACGCTGTCATACCCCAAGACCCGAGCAGCGCCATCATCCGGTAGTTCAAAGTTTAACCACCGGGCAAACTGTCCTGGTGCCTGAGGTGACAGAGGCATGGCTTGAGGCGATCGCCGTTAACCCTGAACATCTGCAGTTCTTGCATGCTTTAGACATCGGTTCCCTGATGACGATTCCGCTCATCGTCCAGGATCGCAAACTCGGTGCGCTGACGCTGTGTCTGTCTCGCAATTCTGGGCGCAGTTATACCACCACCGATCAGCAGATGGCGTTAGCACTGGCACAACGGGCAGTGTTAGCGATCGACAACGCGCAGCTCTACCGTTCCACCCAAGAAGCCGAACAAAATCTACGACAGGCGCTCGTCATTCTCGGTCAGCATCAGCAGCAGCTACGGACACTGCAACAACTCACCGATTTGCTGAATCAATGTCTGACCAATCTGCCTGAGCTCTTGCAGGTGATGGTCAATGCCATCTGTGACGCGATCCCCAATGCCGAATTTGGCTTGATCGTGCTGCAAAATCCTTACACTGGCATGCTGGAACTCACTGCCGCTACAGGGGCGGGCGTCGATCGCTTTCAGTTGGAAGAAGACTTTGCACCCGGTGAAGGCTTGTTGGGTGAGATTTTCCTGACGGGTGGGTCACGGTTGATACAGGAGGCAGAAGGCAGGAACAGGGAGAGACAAGACGGGCCAAACGCTTTAGAGACAAGGAACCGTGATGAGGGAGAGCGTAATCCGCTAGAGCTTACTCCTCGCCTTTTACCACCATCCCTTTGCGTTGTGGCGATCGAATCTGCCAGAGCAGGCAGGTTGGGCGTGCTGGCGATCGGTCATTGGAGCCATCCAGCTGCCTTTGATGACGATAACCTGCAACTGCTGATTGCCTTTGGCGAACAAGCGGCGATCGCGCTGACAAATGCCCAACTCATCAATGCCCTGGAAGAGCGGGAAGATCGGTTAGAAATTCAAAACCGCATTCTTGGCGAGCAGAATCAGGAGCTAGAGGAGCAACGCCAGCAAATTCACTTCCAAAACCTTCGACTACAGGAAGCGGCCAAACTGAAATCGCAGTTTATGGCAACCATGTCGCACGAACTGCGAACACCGATGAATGCGGTCATTGGGTTTTCGCAGCTGCTGCTACGCCAGCAACTCACGCCGCCACAACATGACATGATCGCTCGCATTCTGAGCAACGGCAGAAATCTGCTGGCGCTCATTAACGATATTTTAGATTTGTCCAAAATCGAGGCAGGGCGTCTGTCCTTAGCGCTAGAAGCCGTTAACTTGAATCAGTTGGTGATTGCAACTGCCGAAGAACTACGATCGCTCGTTGATCAAAAGCAACTGTCGCTGGAGGTTCAGCTACAGCTCACAAATCCTACCGTGATCAATGACACTACGCGCCTGAGGCAAGTGTTGGTCAACCTGCTTTCCAACGCCATCAAATTTACGACAGTGGGAAGTGTATGTGTCAATGTCACTGATGTCGAGCCCGACACGATCGTCATTGTGGTGCAAGACACCGGCGTTGGCATTGCGGCAGAACACCTGGACTATATCTTTGAAGCGTTTTACCAGCTCGATCAAACCCTTGCCAAAAAGTTTCCTGGCACGGGATTGGGCTTAGCCATTACTGATCTCATCGTCCGCAAGATGAACGGCACCATCACTGTTGAAAGCCAACTCGGTGTGGGTTCCACGTTCCGGGTGACCATACCGCGTCAGGTGAATGGCGTGGGGAATAGTGTGGAGTGAGGGGTGAGCGGTTAGCCGTCAGCGGTCAGCGTTTGACGTTGCACGTTAGGTTAATACTCATTCCACCTGTAAGTTTTCCGGTGGCAACTTCAACCACTCATGAATTTCAGCGTCGTACATAGCCATTTCCCAGTTTTGGGCTGATTGTATATTCGCTTTGGCTTTATTTTTTGCTTCGACGAGCTTGTTCCCAGTAAGTCTTAGACTATGGGTGTTCCAGAAGGATACTCCTTGTAGATTCGCCCCCCTAATGTTTGCCTGCTGAAGCTTCGCTAACTCAAGGTCTGCCCCTTGTAGATTCGCTGACTCAAGATCTGCCCCCTGAAAATCCGCTGACCAAAGGTGTGCCGCCCGGAGATCCGCGAACAAAAGGTCTGCCTTCTGGAAATTCGCTGACTCAAGGTCTGCCCCTTGGAGTTTCGCCAACCAAAGGTTTGCTCCCTTGAGATTCGCTGATTCAAGCTGTGCTCTCTGGAGCCTCGCTGACTCAAGGTGTGCCCTTCTTAAGTCTGTTTTCCTTAGATCGAGGGGGTATTGCTCCCAATCCTTATCTTTGTGCTTACGTCTCTTTAAGACCGTCAAAACGGCTTGAATGTCGGTTGGTAAGGGGAGAAGTTCCTCTTTTGTGTCCTCACCCGCTTCTGGTATGTCCTCACCCGCTTCTGGTGACTGTTCGGTGAGCGTCGCTTGAGTTTCTGCTTGCTGCGTCTGCTCTTTTGGTGGATAGGGCGCGTTCTCTCGCACAAACGCGGTCAAGACTTCTAGCACCTGCCTGTAATTCTCATCGGGAGCGGCTTCGTTTGAGTCATCCGCAATACTTTCCAGGGCATAAATACCGCCCAAGCGGAGATGGATGCTGTCGTTTTTTCCAAGCATCTCTACGGCTTTGCTGAACCGTTCCATTGTTAGCCGGGATTGCGCCAGTTTTTCATCCCGCTCTGCCTTCTTAAGGTCTTCGTCTAGCTTCTTCTTGGCGACTCTGAAGTTTAGGAACAGAACAACCCCAGCAGTGACAGTAGCTCCGGTACTAACAACACTCAGAGAAGCGTCAAATTTCCGCTTGGACTGCTCTGATGGATTGGTTTGAAGATCTACCAAATTCCAAATCAGTACCCCGATAATTAAACCGACAGTTGTAACCAAGCCATAGACAGCTACGGAGAGCCAGCGATCGCCTTTAAACGGACTCAGTATCTTTTTGACCCGATCGAGCAAGTCCTTTTCCTTAGAGGCAGGAAGCTCGGTCATTTCGGTTTGCGATGTCTGCTCCACCATGCTCCCTTCGATTCCAGCTTCCTTGTCTTTGCTCTGAAGCTATCCTAATCGAGCGTGGGTAAGACTTAATCAAAACCTCGGAGGTTTAAGCGACTGCGTTGGTGACGATGCTTGGCACTTGTTGAAACCTCCGAGGTTTGCATCAATTTCTACTGCCTTCCCGTCTGTGCCCAAACGCGCGTAGGCATGCCCCAAACATAGATGAAGCCCTCTGCTGCTTTGTGGTCGAAGGTATCTTCGGCACCATAGGTTGCCAGTTCAGGGCTGTAGATGGAGTAGGCTGACTTACGCCCCACCACGATCGAGTTGCCCTTAAACAGCTTGACGCGCACGGCACCCGTCACTCGTTCCTGGCTCTTTTTCACAAACGCATCCAGCGCATCGCGGAGGGGGCTGTACCAGAGACCGTTATAGACCAGCCTGGAGTAGGTCTCCTCAATCCCGCGCTTGTAGTGGATGAGATCGGGCGTGAGGGTCAGGCTTTCCAGATCCCGGTGCGCTTGAATCAGCACGGACAGGGCAGGCGTTTCGTAGACTTCCCGCGATTTGATGCCAACCAAACGGTTTTCAATCATATCGATGCGTCCCACGCTGTGGGCACCCACAATCTGGTTGAGTGCCGTCACCAGTGCCACTGGCTCAACGGTCTTACCATTCAGGCTGACAGGAATGCCCTGCTCGAAGCCAATTTCGACATATTCAGGCTGGTCAGGCGCATCGGCAAGCGCTGCTGTCATGGTGTAGACATCCTCTGGTGGCTCTGTCCAGGGGTCTTCCAGGGGGCCAGCCTCGATCGCGCGACCCAGCAAATTCTTATCAATGCTGTAGGGTGACGATTTTTTGACAGGCGATTCAATGCCAAACCGTTCACCATAGGCGATCGTCTCTTCACGACTCATGCCCCATTCTCGTGCCGGAGTCAGCACTTTGATGTCGGGATTGAGGGCAGCGATCGCCACATCAAACCGCACCTGGTCATTCCCCTTGCCTGTGCAACCATGCGCTACTGCATCCGCACCATATTCTGCCGCCGCATCCACCAGCAGTTTGGCAATCAGCGGCCGTGCCAACGCAGTGGAAAGCGGATACTGATTTTCATACAGCGCATTCGCCTGAATGGCAGGAAAGGCGTAGTCTTTGACAAAATCTGCTGTTGCATCCGCGACCAAAGAGATAGACGCACCCGACTTGAGCGCTTTTTCGCGGACGGGTTCCAATTCATCCCCCTGCCCCAGGTCAGCAGCAAGGGTAATGACTTCTTCCACTCCCCATTCGTGCATCAGGTAGGGAATGCAGACGGAGGTATCGACTCCGCCTGAATATGCCAGCACAACTTTTTTGGCGCGACCCATGACTGCCTCGGTTGGATAAATATGACTGAGCACTCATTATGCAGTGAATTGCGACCCATTCATGTCAGAACGGGCACAGAAGTTGGAGAAGGGAATGGGGTAAGGGGAAAGGCTAAAGGCTAAAGGCTAAAATTTTGAGTTCTGTATGTTTCCTACTCCCCACTCCCCACTCCCCACTCCCTACTCCCTCTACCGCCTAGCTACATCGCACCACTCGGCTTACACGTCAGGGTGCCTTCCTTCTGGTTGGGCTGTCCGCCCATTGGTTTGACTTCCAAAGACGGTTGATAGGTGGGGTAGCAGCGCACAAGAATGACATCATTTGGGCGAGTGCTGTACAGCACGTAGACTGACTTGCCGCCCAGTACTGCTGGTACGAGTTTGGGTGGTTGAGACGCGGTAGCGATCGCTCCAGTGTCGTACTGTACCAACGGAGTCTCTAGTTGAATAGTCGGTTCAATTGCAGAGAGGGCAGGTGTTGCCTGAAGAAAATGGATGCAAAAGGCTAGCGCGATCGCCATAGCAGCTAAAACAACCCCGTGCTTAAGCGGAATTCTGATCATCGTTATCAATGTCCTATTAATCTCAATCAGGATCGAATCAAGCCTTACTCTACACCTGTACTCAGGAAAAATTAAGGGTCTTATTCTCGTTGCCTCACGCTCACGATCTAAAGTTTGGTGTCAGTGTCGCAGGCATGCCGCGATCGGGGAGCGGATAAGGCAAAATGGGCGATGGAGACTTCAAGGGAGAGGCCGTTATGCCAATGGGGATAAACTTCGGACGTGAAGTCTGCGGCGACTTTGGCCAGGCACAAGCAAGAGAGTGGCTGGTCACAAACGGGGTGGGTGGTTACGCGTCGGGTACCGTGGCAGGCTTGCTGACTCGACGCTATCACGGCTTACTGGTTGCGGCGCTGCAGCCGCCCTTAGGTCGAACGCTGATGCTGGCAAAGCTGGATGATACAGCCCTCTACGGCGATCGCTTCTATTCTCTCCATGCAAATCGCTGGGCCGATGGCACCATTGGGCCGCACGGCTATCGCCATCTGGAACGGTTTGCCCTGGAAGGTAATATTCCTGTCTGGCGCTATGCCTGTGCTGATGCCTTGCTCGAAAAGCGCGTGTGGATGCAGCCTGGCGCAAACACTACGTACATTCATTACCAATTGGTACGAGCGACGCAACCGCTGATGCTCACTCTCAAGGCAATGGTGAACTATCGCGATTATCACAGTAATACTCAAGCAGACGGTTGGCGCATGACGATCGTGCCCGAAGAGCACGGCGTGTATGTGTCTGCTTATCCAGAAGCAGTACAGCTGCACCTTACCAGCGATCGCGCAGAGATAACAGCTACTCACGACTGGTACTACGGCTTTGAGCTGAGTGCTGAGCGCGATCGCGGCTTGAACGATCGCGACGACCACCTTCACGCAGCGACCTTTCAAGCAACCCTGCAACCAGGAGAATCGCTGACGCTGATTGCCAGCACTGAACGCAAGCTCGAACGCGATGGAGAAACGGCGCTCAAACTGCGACGGGCGTATGAACACAAACTGCTAGGGCTGTGGCACAGCAATCGCCCTGTGGATAACAGAGACATTCCCGCATTCGCCAATCAGCTCGTGCTGGCAGCCGATCAGTTCATTGTGCAGCGATCGACCCCAGAAGAACCCCACGGCAAAACCATCATCGCTGGCTATCCCTGGTTCAGCGATTGGGGACGCGACACCATGATCAGCCTGCCTGGACTAACGCTGGCTACCGGCCGCCCGGAAATTGCGCAATCGATTCTACGAACCTATGCCCGTCATGTCGATCAGGGCATGCTTCCCAATCGCTTTCCTGATGCGGGCGAAAGGCCGGAATACAATACTGTGGATGCGACGCTATGGTTCTTTGAAGCCGTCCGTGCATATTACGGCGTCACGGAAGACGATGATCTGGTGCAAGAACTGTTTCCAGTGCTGGCAGACATTGTGGACTGGCACTGTCGCGGCACTCGCTACAACATTCACCTCGATTCTGCCGATGGACTGCTGTATGCAGGCGAAACTGGGGTACAGCTCACCTGGATGGATGCCAAAGTGGGCGACTGGGTCGTCACGCCTCGCATTGGCAAACCCATTGAGGTGAATGCACTGTGGTACAACGCACTCCGGACGATGGCTAAACTTGCCCGCATCGTCGGTAAGCCCCACCAGGAATACGAAGCGATGGCAGACCGCATCCTGGCACGCTTCACGCGTTTCTGGCATCCCGAACTGGGCTATTGCTACGATGTCCTGGATGGTCCCGATGGCGATGATGCCTCTCTGCGCCCCAACCAGCTTTTTGCTGTCTCGTTGCCCGAAAGCCCTCTCACAGCGGCTCAACAGAAAGGGGTTGTCGATACCTGCGGACGAGCGTTGTTGACCTCACATGGGCTGCGATCGCTCGACCCTAACCACCCCGACTATCGAGGCACCTACGGCGGCGATCAACGTCAGCGCGATGGAGCGTATCATCAAGGCACCGTTTGGGGCTGGCTTATTGGCCCTTTTGTGCTGGCTCATCTCCGCGTCTATGGTGATCCCGTTAAAGCCCGTCAATTCTTGGAGCCAATGGCAAGCCAGTTTTACACCCACGGCATTGGCAACTTGAGCGAGATTTTTGACGGCGATGCGCCGATGAAGCCACAAGGTTGCATTGCCCAAGCGTGGACGATCGCTGAAGTGCTGCGGGCTTGGCTAGCAACCGAAATAGAAAAATAGGGGATAAGGATGAGGGATAAGAACGCTTTGAGTCAATTTTGGCTTCTGATTTCCTTGTTGTAGGATGCCAATAGAGTTTGTGAGAGATAAATCGAGTTATTAGCCATCACTTGAAAGACGATCAAATTTTTCTTTCATGGTTTGTGAGAGGTTTTAACAAACTGTTGCCGTACTGGAAGCCCAATCATGAATTCTGCTCCTTGACCAGGTTGAGAACAACAATCCAAGCTGCCACCATGTTTCTCAACTACAATTTGACGAGCGATCGCTAATCCCAGCCCTGTTCCTTTACCAACGGCTTTCGTGGTAAAGGCTTGATCAAAGATCGATGCTTGCACATGCATGGGTATGCCAGGTCCATTATCAGAAATGCAAATGAGAACCTGCTTTTCGTCGTCGGCTAGCTGGGTGCGAATTTTGATGCGATTGGGCTGAGCGTTAAGCGCTTCAAAGCGACCATCCTGCTGAACTTCTTCTAAGGCATCGATCGCATTGACTAATAAGTTTAAGAAAACCTGATTCAGTTGCCCGGCGTAACACTCCACCAGCGGCAAAGCTCCATACTCTTGCTTGACTTCTATTTCAGGTCGCGTCTCATTCGCTTTCAGGCGATGTTTGAGAATCAAGAGCGTGCTATCCAGACCGTCGTGAAGGTTAAAGGAAACGGCGCGATCGCTATCGGCTCGTGAAAAAATGCGTAGGCTAGTACTGATGTGTGTAAGGCGTTTCACTCCCTCTTGCATGGAACGAATCAGCTTGGGTAAATCTTCGCGTAAATAGTCCAGGTCAATTGCCTCCATCTCAGCACAAATATCTGGGTTAATCGCAGGATATTTCTCCTGATACAAGTCGATCAAACCAAACAGATCCTGAATATATTCTTTCGCAGGTTGCAGATTGCCCGCCAAAAAGCCGACTGGATTGTTGATCTCATGCGCTACCCCAGCCACAAGATTACCGAGAGCCGACATTTTTTCAGTCTGAATCAGTTGTAGTTGCATCTGCTGGAGTTGCTGAAATGCTTGCTCTGTCCGTTCTTTTTCTTGGAACAGGGCAGCGGTTCGTTCTTGCACTCGCACTTCCAGCGCTTGATTATTTTGTTCCAGCAAGCGTTTTGCTTCTTGCAGATCCAGTTCTGCCTGTTTGCGAAGGGTAATATCAGTTGCCAACAGCGAATACTGACTAATCATTCCCTCTGCATTCAAAATGGGCTGTCCGTCCATCAGCAGCCATGATGGAGTGAGGGTTCCTTCCGGTTGATAAGCAAACTCAAACTTAAAGCTTTCGCCTTTAATCAGTTGCTCCCGAATGTAAGTTTGCTGTGGTAAGTGTTGAGCATTCAGAGAAAGAATCTGAAAGAACTTCCGCCCAATTAACGACTCAAGTGACTGTTTGCTGTGCAACGAAAAGGCTTGATTAGCCCAGAGCAGTCGTCCAGCGCGATCGATCAGCGCCATCAGCAAATCTTCGCGATCGGCAAGCGCTTGTGCTATCACCATAGGAAACTCAACCATGCTTGGCATACCCAGGCTCAGATTTTGTAGTGACGCTCACAGAGCATCACGCCTGCCCGCCACATAAGCTAACAAGATACGACTGATATCGTCCCGAATTTGGCGAAACACCACAAGTTTCTCATCCTCAGTCCCTTCTGCCGCAGCCGGATCGGGAAAACTAAAGTGATGGCGCTTGGTGGCAGCGGGCAACGTCGGACAACTCTGGTCAGCGTGGTCGCAGACGGTAATCACCGTGTCGATCGGTTCATCAAAGAACGCATTGATGTGTTTGCAGGTATTTCCAGAAATATCAATCCCAATCTCTGACATCACTTTAACTGCTAGCGGATGTACCTCAGCAGCGGGGTTCATGCCTGCACTTTGAGCATTAAACAAATCGTCGGCTAATTCTCGCAAAAACCCTTCAGCCATCTGGCTACGGCAGGAATTGCCCGTACAAAGGATGATGAGACGAGGTTGCATAAGCGCTTTAAGAAGAAGGGTGAGCTGATGAACAGAGTACCGTTGGAAGCCCTCCTCTCACAGGGCAGTGACTTCCTGATGTTAAGGTACCCAAAAAGCGTTAGCGTTAGGCAAACGAATGTCTTAAAGGTTTGTGTTGGCGCATGGATTGACTGTCATGCGATCCTGAGCTAACAGCACTAAACCCGTTGTAGGCTTTGCCTTCCCGAAGGGTAACGGGTTGCAAGCCCCTTGCAGTCCTCTTGAGAGGACTTCGTTCTGTTAGCCCGGATTTTTAATCACGGGCGGGTGAACAACGGAGCAAGCAGCCTTTCAGTCCTTTTGTCAGTTAATCAGCCCATTGACCTCGTACCCAATTCAATTGCGATCGCGGCAGACCTCTGTGGGGGCGGGTTTAAGCGATACGTGTTCGTCTTTGCGGTTGCTTTACGGCAAAACCCGCTCCTACAACTGACCTCATGACTCCATCCATTGAGAGGCGACACTCTATCCATTGACCTTAGAGCGCAATCAACTGAGAGGGGAACTCGATCGATTGACCTCGGAACCCACTTGATTGACCTCATGACTCCATCCATTGAGAGGCCGCACCCTAGTCATTGACCTCAAAGCTCAATCAACTGAGAGCGGGAACTCGATCGATTGACCTTAGCACTCAATCAATTCACCGCCGCACTCAATGCATTGACTACCGAACACAATCGACTGAGCCTCGAATAGAAAAGGGGCACAGCATTGCTGCACCCCTATCGTGAAAGCAGGGCTGATCTACTGGAAAAAGGAAAGTAGACCGGGGATATCATGTGCCATGCGCCGTAAGCCCTGCGTGATGGA
>NZ_PVWK01000073.1 GCF_003003795.1 Stenomitos frigidus ULC18
TCGGCTTCTTCCACCTTAAACACCGATCCAAGGATTCCGGGTTACTGATTCCCGTACAACAACGCTAAACACATGCGTTGAGTCTCTCAACCCAACTTGCGTCCATCTTGTATTTAATTCTGCCTACCTACTTAATAGGGTCTACAGACTTAACAATAGGGTCTGTAGACTTAAAGCGTTTATCTGAAAACGTTAGCATTGCGTCAGAAAACGGCTTATCTAGGGACAACGAAGCGAGCCACTAATTCGATCGCTTAATTGAGCCAGGCTCCTGATGCTTGGTGATTGTTCTTATGACAATGACTCAATTTGAACGGTTTGGCTGCGGCAAAGCCGTGATTGTATGGATTCTGTTAGTCAAATCTGCTACATTAACGGTCTGAATGGTACCTACAGCCGTTTTGCTTTTCGCCACAGCCGCCAATCAAAAGCTACACAAGAGCAGCATTAGGTTCCCTGTCTCACTTACGCAGCAACACATTACTAGGAGCTATTTGCAATTGAAAGATCCTCATTTCTCCTGATTCGATTTCGTTAAAGCAAGGCAAGAATAGTATTGTTGTGCTTTGCTCCGTCTGCCAGGAATAACCGCCCCTGTATGGCAAGAATTTTAATTGTTGAAGATGAAATTGTTTCTGCCTTAATGATTCAGGAGTTTTTGAAGCATTCTGAACATACTGTCATGGCGAGTGTGACATCAGGAGCAGAAGCTGTTCGAGTGGCAGTAGGGATTCAGCCCGATCTGGTTTTGATGGACATTTCGCTGGAAGGTGGGCTGGATGGCATTGCTGCTGCCACCCAAATTCATGAGCACTTGGGCATTCCCATTATCTACATTACGGCGAATGCTGAAGATCAGACGCTGCAACGCGCAGTTGCCACCGAACCGTTTGGCTATCTTGTTAAACCCTTCAGCCAGATCGGACTGCACACAACGATCAATATTGCTCTACGCCGCTATCAGCTGGAGCAACAGCTAGAGCAAGCCGAACAATGGCTCGCCACAACCTTGGCCAGTATCGGCGATGGCACGATCGCCACCGATCGCAACGGTTGCATTACCTTTATGAATGCAGTGGCTGAAGATCTCACCGGTTGGCGACAAGCAGAGGCACTTGGGTCTTCTGCCGATTTGATTCTGCGGTTAATCCACGCTGAAACGCGGGAAGCGATCGAAAGCCCCCTCTTGCAGGCAATCCAACAGGGAAAGAGCGTGAGCATCTCGGATCACTGTTTGTTGCAAACTAAAAATGGGCTAGAGCGAACCATTAGTGAGACGGCAGCACCGATTCGAAATGAGAAGGGTGAAATTACAGGTAGTATCCTGGTGTTTCAGGATGTGACTGAACGCAGGCGGGCAGAAGCGGTGCTACATCGTCGCCAGGAAGAATTTAGAGCACTGGCAGAGAATTCTCCCGATATTGTGGCGCGCTTTGACCGACAATTGCGTCACGTTTACGTCAATCCGGCGGTCGAGGCAGCCACTAGCATCCCTGCAGACGCGTTTATTGGCTACACCAACGCTGAATTGGGAATGCCCACCGAGCTGGTAGAACGTTGGGGTGAGACGCTGCAAGAGGTGCTAAACACAGGCCAGGAGAGGATTACTGAGTTCCAATTTCTGACGCCTGCTGGTTTGAAGATTTATCAGTCGCGGGTGGTGCCAGAATTTGCGCAGGATGGCAGCGTCGAGTTCTTGCTGTGCGTTAGTCGTGATATTACTGCATACAAACAGGCAGAAGCGACCTTACGTCAGCAGGCAAAGCGGGAGCGGTTGCTGGTCGCGATCGCCCAACGGATTCGTCAGTCACTCAATCTGGATGAGATTCTCAACACAACGGTCACCGAAGTGAGTCAACTGCTTCAAACCGATCGTGTTGTGATGTATCGCTTCGAGCCAGATTGGAGTGGGTTCGTCATTGTCGAGGCAGTGGGCGATGGTTGGACGCCGATGCTGGGTCGTCGCTTGTTTGACCCTTGTCTTGTGATGGCAGATTGCTTGTTGCCATATATGGACGGCAACATCAGCAGCACGGCCGATGTGCTCAAGGCTGGGCTAGCCGAGTGTTATGTGGAGTTGCTGACGTCATTCCAAATCAGAGCAAATCTGGTGATTCCGGTTTTAGTGCCCTCTTCTCAAACACAGCAACAGCATAAACAAAAGCAAGGCACTCACCTGTGGGGGCTACTAGCCGTGCAGCAGTGCGCTGAACCACGACGGTGGCAAGATTCAGAGATCGAATTACTCAAAAATCTTGCGGCTCAAGTGGCGATCGCTATCCACCAAAGTCAGCTCTACCAGCAAATGTATCAGCAGGCGCAACGAGAGCAAGCACTCAGCCAAGTCATCCAGGCCATTCGCAATTCCTTAGATCTGAACACCATTTTTCACACAACCGTAGCGGAAATTGGCAGGTTGCTGCAGGTTGAGCAAGCAAACATTTTGCAGTATCTACCAGAGCAAAGCGTTTGGGTGCATCAGGCCAGCTACAGGCGCAACCCGGATGTCGCACCTGTAGGCTTGGACGTGGTGGGGTTAGAAATCCCCGATGAAGGCAACCCCATTACGGCACGGCTTAAACAACTTGAAGTAGTGCGATTAGACGATGCCAGTAAGGTGGCAAATGAAATGACCCAGATCCTAGCCCAAACCTTTCCAGGTGCATGGCTGGCTGTACCCTTACAGGTGGGTGGCTCCGTCTGGGGAAATATTACATTGATTCAGGGGCCAGAACCCTTTGTTTGGCAAGACTGGCAACTTGAGCTGACTCAAGCCGTAGGCGATCAGTTAGCGATCGCCATTCAGCAGTCTCAACTCTACCAGCAAGTGCAGCAGCTCAACACACGACTGGAGGAACAGGTGCAGGAACGTACTGTACTCCTACAGCAAGCCTTCACCTTTGAGGCAACGCTCAAGCGGATCGCCGATCGCGTGCGTGACAGCCTGGACGAAGACCAAATTTTACGAGCCGTTGTAGAAGAACTGGCCCAAACGCTTGGCGTGAGCGCGTGCAGTGTTGCGGTCTATAATCTGCCCCAGCAGACAGTTAACGTGCGCTATGAATACACAACGGCATTAGCGCTGGTACAAGGTCATCTGATCCCTATGTCACTGTTTCCAGGGGTCTACCAGCAGCTCCTAGACGGTCAGCATTTTCAGTACTGTGGGTTAGATGTGCGCTCGACACAGCAGCGCGTCGTACGTCTGGCTTGTCCGATCGTGGATGATCAGGGTGTGTTAGGAGATTTGCGGCTCGTCAATCATGCCGATTACATCTTTTCAGAGCAGGAAGTGCGGTTGGTGCAGCAAGTCGCCAATCAGTGTGCGATCGCTCTTCGGCAGTCGCGCCTTTATCAAGCAGTACAGGCGCAGGTGGCTGAACTTGAAAAGCTCAATCGACTTAAAGACGATTTTGTGAGCACAGTTTCTCATGAATTGCGGACACCGATGGCTAGCATCCGCATGGCTACGCAAATGCTGGAAGTGGTGCTGTTGCAAACGGAAGATGGACGACCACGAGAAACAGCTGAACCCTCTTCACTGGTTTTGCAGCCGTCGTCATTTCAGCGAGCCGCTCGATACTTTCAGGTCTTACGCGATGAGTGTCAGCGTGAAACGCTTTTGATTGATGATTTGCTCGATCTTTCTCGGCTGGAGCAACAAACCGAACCACTCAATTGCAGCACTGTAGATCTCCAGGTTTGGTTGGCTCAATTGGTCAGCTCCTTTACCGATCGCGTCAGCCAACAGCAGCAGCGTTTGGAGACCCGCATGACAACACCGTTACCAGCCTTGACGACCGATTATTCCTATCTGGAACGTATTCTCAATGAACTGCTGCAAAATGCCTGTAAGTACACCCCCGCTAACGAAACGATCGTCCTGGGAGTGAAGGCTGTGGAGCCATCGAACGTCATGCCGCAATCGCATATGCAAATCAGCGTAAGCAACTCTGGAGTCGAAATTTCTGCTGATCAACTTGAACGAGTGTTCGATAAGTTTTACCGGATTCCCAGCAACAATCCCTGGCAGCATCGGGGCACGGGTTTAGGGTTGGCACTCGTCAAAACGCTCATTGAACAGTTACAAGGTACGATCGAAGCGTCCAGTGCAGACGGCTGGACAACCTTTACTGTCAGGATACCGTTAGAGACTGATGCCTAACGGATTGGCATCGGAAAACCAGCAGAAGTGTAGCGTGATCGAGCCAGGTATGCCATGCTCTCTGCAGGCTCACCTGGTCTGAGCTATGTGAATGGAATAATGGGAAGAGTTTATGCCGCGTTATTGGTATGGATTATTACTTAGCAGTGCCGTACTGGCAGTGCTTTGCCTGGTCGCAACACCCACGTTGGCAGCGGAAAAAATTGCCGTTCGCTATGGTTTGTTTGAGCAGTCATTACCCGTTGTCGATTTACGACAATACGCTGAAACAAAGACGGTATCGCCTGCCTTAAACGGATTCTTACGCTTTGCCAGTCAGGAGCAACAACAGGAATTCCGATCGCTGCTCCAAATCAAGCTGCCAATCGATTTAGTGGCGCTCGATCGCGTGCTGAACGGTAAAACGGGCGTGAAGTTGCTCCAGCAGCTAGCGACGGCGATCGTTGGGGGCGATCGTGCAGGGGTGCAGGCACTAAGAGCAGCAGCCGTTCTAGGTATTAAAGAGCAGGGACTTAGTCTTCTCAGCTTCTTAGAGACCTATCCCGATCAGCAGCTTAGTCTCGATCTTCCGAATGCCCTTAACGTGGTCGGTGCTTCCAGCCCTAAGCCGCCTACCGATACGCTGCCCGACATGCCCTTTTGGCAAACGTTCGTCGAGTATCAAGCAACAACCAGTCAAAAGAAGCAGTATCAAGCCTGTCTCTTTGGCGATTCGATTTCAGCGCCGTTGGTTAATGCGCTGGGGGAACACACTGCCAATTTTGCGATCGGCGGCATGAGCAGCGTTTCGCTAGTTGAACAACTCAAACAACTGACGGCTACGAAGGTGACGTGTGAGAAAGCGATCATCGCGATCGGCACTAATGATGCCTGGTACACCATCGCAGACGATCGCTTTACCCAGAATCTGAAAGAGGCGATCGCGCTGACTCGTCAACTCGGGACACCCACGCTTCTGTATGGCAATAACATCAACTCTGGGTCGGTAGTGAGCACACCTAAGATCGTGCTGCTTCCCGCCTTTTACTCTACTCTCGCTGCCAGCAAAAAACCAGAACTGGCAGGCCCCATTCCTCGTGTGGAAGCGATTAATCGACTCATTGATGACGTTGCCAAGGCCGAAAATGTACCCGTCGAAACCGCAGCACTTCAGCCGCTTTTTGACGGCAAAACGCTAAAAGCATCATTAACAACTGATGGTGTTCATCTCAACGCTGCTGGCATCGAAATCTACCGTCAAGCGTTGCTCAATGTCTTGAGTACAATTCCTTAGTTAAACTCCTGCTGATCGTTGTGGGTAACAGTATACTCTCGGTTAACCGATGTTAAAGCGGCAGTTCGAGACGATCGCCAGCGCATTCAAACGGGTCAATCTTAGGACTTGGCTCTTGCTGGTGTTGAGTACGACAATCTTGGTTGTGCTGATTGGCTGGTTGGGTTCTTGGGGTTTAAGAGTTGTGCAGGACTGGGCACAGCTTCAACAGACTCCCACCGATGCAACTCAAAAGCAGTTCAACGCCTCACTGGAGATCGTAAAAGCGATCGTCGGAGGCATTGGCACACTGGCAACGATCGTAGGCGGCATCGTCTTATACCTGAACTTCAGAGTCGCGAATCGGAACGCTGAATTGACCGAATCACGACTGATCACCGAACGCTTCTCAAAAGCAGTTGAGCAGTTGGGCAGTGACAAGATCGAGGTAAGGCTTGGTGGTATCTATGCCCTCGAACGCATTGCCCAAGACTCTGTGCGTGACCACTGGACGATTATGGAAGTGTTGACAGCGTTTGTGCGGGAAAGGTCACCAGTCGAACCAATCCAAAAGCCTCAAGTAAAAGAGTCATTTGCAGAACATTACTTGCAGCCACAGAGTGAAACTGAGGCAAAACTAATGCCAGTAACGAAAGATGTGCAAGCCGCATTAACAGTGATCGGAAGACGGGAAGTAAAGAATGATCCAGATCAGAAGTCGCTGGACTTGAGCGATACCAACCTCAACAGTGCTGATCTCTATCGTGCCCAACTCGAAGGTGCCAAATTTGAAGGTGCTAACCTCAAAAGTGCGAATCTCGAAGGTGGCAGCCTCAAAAGTGCCTTCCTCGGCAATGCTGACCTCAGTGGTGCCCTACTTCACAACGCTGACCTTCCCGGCGCTAAGCTCAGTAGTGCGCTACTCAACAGTGCCGAATTAGAAGGTGCCCATCTCGCATATGCCGACCTCCGTGGTGCTAATCTCATTGGTGCTAACCTCAGCAATGCCAACCTCCGTCGTACCATACTCGACAGTTCTTTGCTCATCGGTGCCAACCTAACTGACGTCAGGGGACTGATGGGTAGGCAACTAGAGTTTGCAAAACTATGTCACACTACTATGGCTGATGGCACAATCAGCGATCGCGATTGCGCAGAGATGGGGCTTCCTCCATCTACTAACTCAGCCAGCGAGGCAGAACCAGACAATCCTTAAAGCATCAGGTCAGCGATCGGATGGGAAGTCTAGCTGATGAAGGGGCACCTTAAAACCAGTTACAAGACCTCAACTTGCAAAACTCGGTTGCGTTCTAGCCAAATTCAGATCCGGCAGTATGATCAGGAAGATGCTGTGCAAATTGCTGCTTTTTCTTCAAATGTATGAGTAACTTGCAAGAGATTGAACGTGCCGTCAGTCAGCTATCTGTAGAGGAGCTTGCTGCTTTCCGAGCTTGGTTTGCAGAGTTCGATGCAGAGCTATGGGATCGGCAGTTTGAAGAAGATGTTGCAGCGGGTCGGCTTGATGGGCTGGCTGAACAGGCGCTTCAACATCTACGGGAAGGACGTTGTACTGACCTTTGAGACATCGCGCAACCCCTGATTTCTGGTATCACTATCGCCAGTTACCGGACGAGATTCAAGCATTGGCTAATCGTTGCTATGCGTTACTCAAGCAAGATTCTCGGTATCCATCGCTGCACTTCAAGAAGGTGGGACAGTTCTGGTCAGTACGAATTGGCATCCACTATCGCGCTTTAGCAGTAGAAGAAAATGGTGCTATGGCATGGTTCTGGATTGGAACTCACGCAGACTATGACCGTTTATTACGAGGTGGGTAATGCTCTTGTAATATTCGCTCCTGAACGCCGCTGCTTCTTCGAGTTCCAGATACGCTTCTGGTGAATAGTAGTGTTGTTCCTTTGTTTGCATTGTCGTTGTGCAATGACGTTATGACCAGTGTAACGCTACACGTCGTTGTACAAAATGAACGCAAAAAAGGGGCGATCGCTCTCGAAAAAGCGATCGCCCCTTTCTATAAATTTTCGGGTTTGGAGTGTCGACACCCCAGACCCGATACCCCAATTAGTAGTCGTAGTCGCCGCCGCCCATGCCGCCGCCGCCACCAGCAGGAGCGCCATCTTTGGGTTCAGGCTTGTCTACAACGATACATTCGGTGGTCAAGACCATACCGGCGATCGAAGCCGCGTTTTGCAGCGCCGAACGGGTGACTTTCGCAGGGTCAACGATACCCGCGGCAAACAGGTCAACGAATTCGTTCGTCGCGGCGTTGTAGCCAACATTGAACTCCTTCTCTTTGACGCGCTCAGCAATGACTGCACCGTTTTGACCCGCGTTTTCAGCGATCCGCTTCAGGGGAGCTGCTAGCGCACGAGCGACGATCGACGCACCAATCAACTCTTCGCCTTTGAGGTTAGCGTTTGCCCAAGTTTCCAGTTCAGGAGACAGGTGAGCCAGAGTGGTACCACCACCGGGAACGATACCTTCTTCAACAGCCGCTTTAGTGGCGTTGATGGCATCTTCCAGACGGAGCTTGCGATCCTTCATTTCGGTTTCGGTTGCTGCGCCGACTTTGATGACGGCAACGCCACCAGCCAGCTTCGCCAAACGCTCTTGCAGTTTTTCCTTGTCATAAGAGGACTCGGTTTCCTCGATTTGACGACGGATTTGCTCCACACGAGTTTTAACAGCCTTCTCGTTGCCTTCAGCAACGATCGTGGTGGTGTCTTTGGTAAGGGTGATGCGACGAGCTTTACCCAACGATTCGAGCTTGGTGGTATCCAGCTTCAGACCCGCATCTTCAGTGATCATTTGACCGCCTGTGAGCACAGCGATGTCTTCCAACATTGCCTTACGGCGATCGCCAAAGCCAGGGGCCTTGACGGCAGCGACATTCAGCACACCGCGCAAACGGTTGACCACCAGGGTTGCGAGCGCTTCTTTTTCGATGTCTTCAGCAATGATGACAAGAGGGCGACCAGAGCGAGCGACTTGCTCCAGGATGGGCACCAGGTCTTGCACCAGAGTGATTTTTTTGTCGGTGATGAGGATGAAAGGCTCATCAAGCACCGCTTCCATGCGCTCGGTGTCAGTGGCGAAGTAAGGGGAGATATAGCCTTTGTCAAAGCGCATCCCTTCTGTGACTTCCAGTTCGGTCGTCATGGACTTGCCTTCTTCGAGGGAAATCACGCCCTCTTTGCCCACTTTATCCATCGCGTTGGCAATCATCTGACCGACTTCGTCGTCGTTACCAGCAGAGATTGCGCCCACCTGAGCGATCGCTTTGGAGTCTTCTACAGGGCGAGCATGCTCTGCAATGCGATCGACCAAAAAGTTCGTTGCCTTGTCGATGCCACGCTTCAGTGAAATGGCATTCGCGCCAGCAGCGACGTTCCGCAGACCCTCTTTGACGATCGCGTGCGCCAGTACAGTTGCCGTTGTGGTGCCATCACCCGCTGCATCGTTAGTCTTGGAAGCAGCTTGGCGGATCAGGGCTACACCAGTGTTTTCCACATGATCTTCAAGTTCGATTTCTTTGGCGATCGTGACACCATCGTTCACAATCTGAGGAGCGCCAAACTTCTTCTCCAGCACGACATTCCGACCTTTAGGCCCAAGGGTGACAGCCACTGCCTCAGCCAGAATATCCATACCCCTTTCAAGGGCGCGACGAGCATTTTCGTTGTAAATGATGCGCTTAGCCATAGTTTCCAGTAGTTTTAAGTGTTGAGTGATGAGTTTCGAGCTGAAATCGCGTACCAATGTTGAATCTCAAGCCTCAAGTTTTGGTTATCACTGCTATGGGATAACTCAAAACTCAAAACTTAGAACTCTTAACTCCTAAGCGACGATCGCCAGAATGTCTTTTTCAGACAACAGAACGTATTCTTCCGTGCCAAGTTTAATATCAGTGCCTGCATACTTGGAATAAAGCACCTTATCGCCAATCTTCACTTCAGGCTCTTGGCGAGAACCATCGTCACTGCGCTTGCCAGGACCAACGGCAACGATTTCACCAACCTGAGGCTTTTCTTTCGCAGCATCAGGCAGAAGAATGCCACCAGCGGTCTTCTCCTCAGAAGCGGTCACTTTCACAAAAACACGGTCACCCAGCGGCTTAACAGTAGATACGCTCAGAGTTACGGCTGCCATACAAAATTCTCCCAAACTAGCAGGTTAAACTGAACAAAAGATTCAGGTTATTTTAGCGATCGGACTGAGTTAGCACTCTCAGCCCCTGAGTGCTAATCTACCGAAGGTTAGATACAATTGCAACTTTTTAATCTGTACGGTTTACCGAACTGAGGCTTGAGTGGGCGGCAGCGTAGCGGTTTGAGGTAACGTTAAATCGTCTCAAATTTGGGCAGACTAAGTGGAGCTAATCGGTGTAGCCCGTTTATTCGTGCTCTTTACTGCGATCGGAGCGATGAAATTGTTTTGCCACCGTGTGCCAAGCGAGTACTCCCAATCCGTCTTACCGCCGACACTTTTAGAGGGACGGTTGCAGACATTCCACCTGGAAGCAACCCTTCAGGAACTGGAGCGCTACGACTTTTACCTTGAGTTAGACTGCCTGGGCACAGAACTGGCTCACGTATTTGAGCAACACCCACTGTTACCTGGAGTTGTACTGCTAGAGGCAGGGCAGTTTGCCGGTATGCTGTCTCGTCGCCGACTGCTTGAATACTTAATCCGACCTCACGGTGTCGAACTTTTTTTGCAGGCACCATTGCGGGTTTTATATAGCTATGCCCGTAGTGATTTGCTGCTACTAGATGGAAGAACACCGATCATTATGGCAGCGCAGCAAGCATTACGACGATCGCCTGCATTGCTAGGCGAACCGATCGTCGTGCAGGTGGATCCCCAGACCTACCATTTGTTGGATATTCATGCTCTCAACATTGCCTACTGGCAAATTCGCGGGATTGAAACTCAGGTACGGTATGAGCGCACTCAAGTACAGCTGATTCAAAGCGACAAAATGGCAAGCTTGGGGCGCTTAGTAGACGGTGTGGCTCACGAAATTCTTGATCCCGTGAGTTTCATTTGGGGGAATCTTAGTCACGTTTCTACTTATAGTGACAGTCTTCTGCAACTGTTGAGTGCTTACGAAGCCCATTCAGGGAATCTTTCTGATGAGCTCGTGCAACTACGAGAGGAAGTGGAAATCGATTACCTTCGGGAGGATTTACCCCGTACGATCGCAAGCATTCGCACCGGCGCAGACCGTCTATCAAAGCTAGCCAGCAGTTTGCAAAACTTCTGCCACATTGATGAGGTTTACCCGAAACCAGCTGACCTACATGAATTGATCGATAGCATTCTGCTGCTGCTCAAAAGTCGTCTTACCAGCGACATTCGGGTGGTGAAGCACTATGGGCACCTGCCGCCAGTGCTGTGCTTCGCAGGTCAACTGCACCAGGTTTTCATGAATATTTTAAGTCATGCTGTGGATGCTTTAATTGATCAAGCCGTGAATCGGCAGCTAAAGCAAGACTTCGAAGCCAAGCCGCACCCGCCGTCTTACATTGCTAAGCCAACGATCGCCATCACAACTGAAATTCGTACCACGATCGTAGATGGTAAGCCGTCTCGCTGGATCGCGATCCGCATTGCGGATAATGGTCCTGGTTTAGCGGTTGAAGACCAGGCACGCATTCTAGAGTCGTTCTCAGTAAAAAAACGGGCAGAGAAAGAAACCAGTCTGGCTGTGAGCTACCAGATTATTACAGCTAAGCATGGAGGAAAATTCGAGCTTCGTTCGCGGCATGCAACCTCTGAAGAACCTCAGACTGCCACTGACGGAGCGCCGTGCAACATGCTTTCGAAGGCTTTGAGCGAGCAGCATTTTGCGACTGGAACAGAGTTTGAACTTTTACTACCGCTGGCTTGATTCATAAAAACATAAATCGTAGCCTAAGATACTTTTTGTTATCTTCATCTATGTATCGGATTTCTGCGGAATAATACAGATACATCCAACTGCACATAATGCGGAGACAACCATGCAAGAACTTCAAGGCACGGTTCCAGTTTTCAAGACACCCCAAGAGCTCGATCGCGCTGTTCGGAATTATCAGGTCAGCGACTTAAAGGGATTCGAGCTATTTCGTCAGTGGCTGGCAATTCGCAATGCTTCGTTGGAACAAAGTCGCGTTGAATTAGCAGGCGATCGGATTCCCGGTGACGACAGCTACTAACCAGAGGCGTATGAGCGTTTGGTTGCTCAGCATCGCAAATTAAATAACCCCTAAATCTAGTAGGGACATGGCAATGCCGTAGCTCTACTGCATCATCAGTTTGTCATCCTAAGGAGCTTTAAAGAAATAACGTCATGGACTGTAGCCGTCAGCCGTCAGCGGTCAGCCATTAGAGAAAAGCTGACCGCTGATCGCTGATCGCTAATCCAAACGTATGCAGTTATTTTTTAACAAGTCCTAAGGGACTCGCTCAAAAATAAAGTACCAACAGCTACCCTGAAATAAGCATCATATATGGCGTAGTGGGGAGAGATTGC
>NZ_PVWK01000163.1 GCF_003003795.1 Stenomitos frigidus ULC18
AGGTTGGCAGACGGCTGTCTCCCTGTAAGATAGCAATATCAGGACTTTATGCCTCCTCACTCAGCGGAACCAGTGCCCGGAACGACGATTGCCGGGAAAAGCACCCACAATTGAGCAACGCTACTCTCTAGTCAGTCTGGAGGGGCAGGTTGAACGTCTTGCTCAAGCCGTTCGCAGTCATTGGGGCATTGAAAACCAGGTGCATTGGGTATTGGATGTAGCCTTTAAGGAAGATGACTCTCGGATTCGCAAAGACCATGCCCTCGAAAATCTTGCCCTCATCCGGCATCTGGCGCTCAATCTCTTGCGCCAAGAGCGCTCAGCCAAAGGAGACATTAAGGCTAAACGGCTGAAGGCGGGTTGGGACAATTGCTATCTCTCACGCATTCTGGCTACTTGAGTATGCGTTTGCCCTGTCGTTTGATTGACACTTTTTGCCTCTTTTCCAAAACGACGCAAAAGCTTGCTTTCCGGTTGCTCAGAATGTAAATCAACTCGTCAATGAATCTATGTATCAAAAGCACTCAGTTTCGATGAGTTCTGAGACAATGGCAGTATATTAGAATTCTTCCTATGCTCATTGGGTACGAACGGGTCTCGACCGGCGACCAAAATCTGGCATTGCAACATGATGCTCTGCAAGCCGCAGGATGTGAAAAAATCTTTTCGGACAAGCTGAGTGGGGCAAAAGCCGATCGCCCTGGTTTGAAAGAAGCTTTTGAGTTTGCTAGGAAAGGAGACACCATCGTCGTCTGGCGACTTGATCGCTTGGGGCGATCGCTCAAAGACTTGATGACTCTGGTCGAGAGCTTGGAGCCGCGCGCCATTGGGTTTCGCTCACTGCAGGAAAACATTGATACAACCAGCAGTGGGGGGAAGTTGATTTTCCACATGTTCGGAGCCTTGGCGGAGTTTGAACGCAACCTGATGCGGGAGCGCACTCAGGCTGGGTTACAGGCGGCAAGAGCAAGGGGACGCAAAGGAGGGCGACAGCAGAAGTTGACACCACAGCAAATTGCCATGGGGCGATCGCTGGCAGCAGACCCGAAACGGAGTGTCTCGTCAATCTGCGAGCATTTGGATATTAGTCGTCCGACTTACTACCGTTACATCAATCCCAACGCTGATGGCGCTAGTTTGCTAAAGCAGGAGGTTGAGGAGCAGATGTAGCGTTTGTAGCACATTCGCCAACGACATCCGTTGCTACTCAACCCCCAGTATCGCTACTCATTGCAAATGAACGAATCGCACAGTCCAAAAACTGTCCAATGATCAAAAGAAGAGCAAGTGAAATTTGTACTGGCACCTTTTTGCCTCTATCTCGGCTCAACCCCTACTATGCTTTGCCGCCGCGTTTAGTACACTTCTCAGACAACCTCTGAAACTCAATCGACCCGCTCCCTAATGAAAATAGCTGTGGATAAACTCAAGCCTAGGGAGACACACTGCTAGTGCAGCAAACTTTTCTGCTTTAGCGTAAAAGCTACCTTCACTCGCGAATCTATTCTCATCTGTTCCCCCAAAGTTTATATGAGTTACTGTCTCAATCCAGCCTGCACGCAGCCAAACAACGCTAATTCGTCTGCTGAAGCATGTCAAACCTGTGGCTTTACCCTGCGACTGCAACAGCGCTACCGAGCCATAGCCCGCTTGGTCAGGGTGGCTTTGGGCGTACGTTTCTAGCTGTGGATGACTCGCTACCGCTGAAACCTCGCTGTGTGATCAAACAATACTTGCCGCAGCAACAGGGCACCCACAATCTCCAGAAGGCATCGGTATTGTTTCGCCAAGAGGCAGAGCGACTGCGCGAACTCGGCAAGCAGCCTCAGATTCCCGACCTGTTGGACTATGTCGAACAGGAGGGACAGCAGTATTTGATTCAGGAGTTTATTGAAGGGTGCAATCTGCAACAAGCCTTGGCTGATGGCGGCCCTTTTAGTGAGATAGACATTCGAGCCTTGCTGAACGCGTTGCTCCCGATCTTGAAGTTCATCCATCAGCATCATGTGATTCACCGCGACCTGAAACCAGCCAATATCATTCGTAGCAGCGTCAACCACAAACTGTTCCTGGTAGATTTGGGTGCAGCCAAGTATGCTACCGGTACGGCATTAGCCCAGACGGGGACAGTGATTGGCAGCGCTGAATTTACAGCTCCCGAACAAGCGCGAGGCAAAGCAACGTTTGCCAGCGATCTTTATAGTTTAGGCGCAACCTGCATTCACCTACTGACCCAGCTGTCCCCTTTCGATCTGTATGACAGTAGCGAGGGCAAATGGGTCTGGAGAGCGGTCGTTAAGCCTCCAGTGAGTGAGGCTTTAGCCAGCGTTTTAGACAAATTGCTGCAGGAGGCCACGAAGCAACGCTATCAAACAGTTGACGAAGTGTTGGTCGATCTCAACGGGACGACCGAATCAGATGTTGCCGCTCGGAACAATCGACAAAGGCAAACGGCAACGGTTGCTTCCCAGTCACGAAACACCAACGTTTCCGATCGCCTCCATCCAGCAAGTCTGGATTTGAAGTTTGAACCAGGAGGCGAACTTGCCCAGGCTAATCATTCTGAACTTGCCTCGACCCAGTCCGAGGGAGAACAATCGCGTTCCATCAGTCCCCTTAAGGCGCTCGTGATCGGCACGAGCCTTTTCCTTTTCAGCATCGGTCTGTTTCACCAGCTTTTGCGATTGAAAAGCATCCCATCCCCCTTCCCGGACTTCCGTACTGAGCAAGCAACGCCACCACAAGTTGCAGAGCCAAGCCCCGCTTTGAAGAACGCTGTGCAGCCTTTGCAAACCCTCTCGGCTGCAGACCATGTGCTGTCTCTGGCGTTTAGTCCCGATGGTCGCACGCTGGTCAGCGGGGGAGATGATGGTCGTGCCACAAACCTCTTCTCTGGTGGCGCTCCCTACTCAGTGCAGCAAAACCACGACAGCCATGTGAAAATCTGGGACTTGAGCACAGGCACTGTGCGCCAGACGCAGACGACACGGTATCCCGTGTCATCAGTTGCCATCAGTGCTGATAACCGCACGGTGGTTGGTCAAGGCTTCAGCGGTACTTGGGACGGGTACTTGTTGGATGGGAAGACGGTGGCCCAGGTGCAATTTTGGCCACTGGAGGCAGACTCTTCTCTAGCGACGAAAACTGAGCTGAGCGCCAATCAAGGCTATCTAAGTTACTTCAGTCGCGAGGGCAGACTGGTTGCTACCAGTGCACCTGATGCTTTCAAGATTTGGGATTTACCAACGGGTAATTTGCTACAAACGCTACCCAGCAGTGATGCTAACGTTCAACGTCTTACCTTTAGCGCTGATGGAAAAACCTTAGCGGTGTGGCGATCGGGCTATCGTCCTGGCACGATCGAACTCTGGCACTGGCCCACTGGTCAACTCCTGCACACACTGCACATAGCCGAAAATGCAACTTTTCGCTATTTGACCGCGCTAGATATTAGCCCAGATGGGCAAACTGTCGTTTGCAGCCTCCGACAAGATTCACAACGGTGGGAAATCCAGGTTTGGAATGCTGCAGCAAAGTCTTTAAGGCGCACCATCCAGCAAGCAAGTCCAGTCACTGCCGTCACCATTAGCCCGGATGGTAAAACGTTCGCGAGTGCGAGTGCTCAGGCCGAGAGTGAAGACGGCACCCTTGTGCGGAGCAAGTTCAGTCTTTGGACATTAGCTACAGGCGACTTACAGCGAACCCTGACGGATACAGAGTTAGTCAAGGCTTTGCCTGGTTTCAACTTTGAGCGTGAGTTGGCGATCGTTTACAGCCCCGATGGCAAGACACTGGCAACTGGGGGTTTCGATGGCAAAATCAGACTCTGGTCGCTGGATCAACTTAACTCAGGGCATTGAGTTTCGATATAGGCCTTGAGTTAAACTCAACCCCATCAAGGCTCCTTTGCAGCTAAAATTGGGTTCTGGGGGTAGTGGAATCGTGAACCGACTTAAGGCTGTGCGCCTGCCTTTAACGCTAATGCTACGCTACATCGCCCCTATCACTTTGCCATGCCGAAGCTGCAGCAGCAGTGATCCTTATTTCCAACCAAGCTTGCACAAACGGTTGTTTAGGCAATGAAAGTACAAGCACCGCTTAGCAACCGCTTTCGTGTTGCCTAAACCTGTGTACGCCCAGCATGGGCGTGAACTCATGGGGTGAAAGTCCCCTGTCGGAGAACCAACGTCCAAATGATCACTTTTATCGATCCGAGTGACGACAACGACTAGCTTAAGGCAAGGGCGTTTCCGCGAGGAAGGGTCTGAAGGAAGCCAGCGGCAAACCTGCGAGCTGACGGACAGAAACGTCATCGAAGGCTGAAATTCCTGTGGCGAGTGAGCACAACATCACAAAGCCTTTTGGTTCAGGGAACACAGTCAAGGGCGCAGTTGTGCAGGGACAGTTCACGGTCTTATCTGGGGAGATCTGCTCAAACGGCGGTCTTAAAGCTATGGGAGTCTGATTGCGGTCTGGTGGGAAACGGCGAGGGAGCCACAGAACCCTACGGCAGCTTGGCAGCGCGCTTGGTGGTAACACCAAGGGTGATTGGGCAGAAGTCAGCCGAAGCCATAGTAGCCAAACGCTGATCGTAATGGGTGAGACAGGGTGAAGGGCTGCACTTCAGAAAGCAGGGAGGCGTGGCAAAGCTCGACCAAGCGATGAACCCGAACGGGGGAGCTAAAGCGTCGGCGCTTCATTGCACAACCAGCCTTGGGCATCAATGCTTCGGAGTTGAACCGTCTAAATCTTTCTGCGGACGCGCCCCGTGCGGAGGCGCATGCGGGGTGCTGTGGGGACTGGGGGAGAAAATCCCCTGGTTACCCGATTGCCAAAGTTGCTTGGATGGCAACAGGTTTAGGTACGCTTTGCCCACAGATCTCGTTGCCTGCCGATCTCTACACGGCCTTAAGTCGGTTCACGGTTCCACTACCCCCAGAACCCGCTGCCGGATCAACGATTAAGGTGGAGCCGATTCGGGATAAGAAGGCGATCCACCGCATTAAGAAAATTTTGGGCGACTGGCCCCGTGATCTGTGTTTATTCACGCTAGGGATTAACACGGCCTATCGCGCCAATGAACTGCTGTCGCTGAAGGTGGGGCAGGTGAAGAATCTGAAGGCCGGGGATGTGCTCGACCTGAAGCAGCGCAAAACGCATAAGTATCGTCCGGTGACGCTGAATGCGACAGCGGTGGCAGCAATCCAAACCTGGTTGCAGTCCAGTGACCTGCAAGCGGACGCTTATCTTTTCACCGGGCAACGAGGCTGTCTCACGGTGGAAACCATGAGTACACGAGTGAAGACGTGGTGCCAGGAGGTGGGCTTGAAGGGCAACTATGGTAGCCACACACTGCGGAAGACTTGGGGCGACTGGCAGCGCCTAGAGCGCGGCACCGCCATTCCCCTCTTGATGGAAGCGTTTGGTCATGCAACACAGCAGCAAACGCTAGCGTATCTGGGGATTCAGTCCAATGAAATTGCGGCCATCTATGAGTTGGAATTGTGAGTGACATTGCCGCTCTTGACTGAACCTGCCCCTTAACCATCGCCTGGGCAGAAGACAGACGTTTGGTTGTGAGTCCGAAGTTGGTAGTGGCTTCAATGAGACATACTACAAACATACTTCAGTTTGTACGAAATGGGCGGCTTGCCTGGTGTAGCTGGTTAGATGTTCCCAACAATTTCAGAGGTGCCGATGCTAGCACTCACCAAACAAAGCCCTACCGCTCGCTCCTATGCCGATGCAACGGACTTACAAGCGATCGCCGCTTTGATTAACGCCTGCGAGGCCTTTGACCATTTAGACCAAGGCACCTCCGTCGAAGAACTGCGGCAGGACTTCGCCGACCCAGAGTTTGACCTTACCCGCGATCTACAGTTGTGGGTGAATAGCCAAGGGCACTTAGTCGGCTATGGTAGCCTCTGGATGCCACCTTCTAGTGAGACTCAAGATGGTTTTCTAGGCTTTAAGGTGCGTCCGGACGTGAGAAGCCAGGGGATCGAAGACCAGATTCTGGCTTGGGCGGAAGACCGGTTGCGGGAAAAGGACCAAGCCAGTGGCTTACCGCTCAATCTACGGGCTGGTGCCCGCGAGCACCAGGCAGACCGGCTTGCCTTGCTGGCAGCGCACGGCTTCAGCAGCGTGCGCTACTTCTACCGGATGGCGCGCCCATTAGCAACGGCGATCCCGACACCGCAACTACCACCAGGTTATCGCGTGCAGTCGCTGCAACCGAACCAGGTCGAAGCTTGGGTGGCGATGTTCAATCAAACCTTCATTGACCACTGGAACTTTCACCCGCTCACGGTTGAACAGCGCCAGCATTGGCTGACGGATCCTGACTATGAACCGGGTTTAGATCTGGTGGCGCTGGACCCAGAGGGCACGTTTGCGGCGTTTTGCCTGGGCTCTATCTACAGTCAAGACAACCGGCGCACGGGACGCCATGAAGGTTGGATTGCTGACTTGGGTACTCGGCGTGGGTTTCGGCAACAAGGCTTAGGTCGGGCCATGTTGTTAACGGGCCTGCAACACTTAAAGGCAAAAGGGGTGGCTACGGCGTTGTTAGGCGTCGATGCCGAAAATCCCTCCGGTGCCTTACGACTCTATGAGTCTGTGGGCTTCCGCCAGTTGTTCACCAGCATTGCCTACTGCAAAACACTGCCTGGCTAAACTCAATGCCCTCGATCACGGCTCTCACCAGTCGTCTTTATCCCTTGAGCTTCAGTCTTGAAGCTCAAGGGGTAATTCATGCCACACTGTCAGGCGGTGTTTGCTTGTAATGGAAACGCACGAGCAAACAACCCGAGTGCAGCAGCCCGAATGCTTTGCCGAAGGTTGCTGACAGCAGTGTAGTTTGACCGTCAGGATGCCTCTTCAGCAGGCTGAGGCAAGTCTCAAAAGGCGTTGGCACAGGACAGTTTTGAGACTTTGATTCTGAGACAAGTTTTGAGACTCTAGAAGTCTGGTGCTGTCGTTAGAGCGCGATCGCCCTTCTCAATCTCTCTTTTGCCACCGTTTAATTGACAGGTGCAACTGGCACATCTCTGACACTGTCAGCTTAAGCCTCGTTTTGAAAAGGGATTGGATCCTTTGAGGCTTATTCGGAATTTCTCGCTAGCTAGGACTAGGCAGACTGATAAACTGCCTCAAAAATGCTTGGTGTTGTGGTTAACCTTGCTCGGCTCTACTCATCGAATAAGTCTGTTGGAGAGGTAAGCCGATTCTCGATCGCTTTGCGTGTCCGTTCCAACTCTGCTGTGAGCAACTTTTCATCTGGCAATGGTGTTTGGTACTCTGCTGCCAAAATATTGGATAGACCTTCGAGGGTATAAAGCATAAATTTCGGTTCTCCAGTTCGCGTAAAGTTCCAAGTCACCGAAACGATCAACTTTAGAATGTGCTCATTCACTGCTTGCCATCCTTGCTTTCTGGATTTACTCGGAGCCAGCATCTCGATCGAACCCCTCGACTACAGCAGCCACAGCCTCAATCTCATGTTGTAAGTCCTCAATCGAAGGCAGCTTCGCCTTGAACTCTTCAGGTAGTGCAGCCGTGGTGCGATAGGTAGAGACACTGATCGGTTGGCTCATACCCCGAAGTGCGTACTCAACAACAGCCTTTTTCTTGGAGCGGCAAAGGACAATGCCGATCGTTGGATTATCAGTCGGGCGACGTAACTTATCGTCAATGACATTGACATAGAAGTTGATCTGTCCCGAATACTCAGGCTTAAAGTCAGTCGTTTTTAACTCGATCACCACAAAACAACTTAGGGCGAGGTGGTAAAAGAGTAGATCAACGAAAAACTCGTCTCCCTCAACAGCAAGCCGATATTGACTGCCTACAAACGCAAAGCCGACACCCAGTTCCAGCAGAAACTTCTGCATATGGTCGAGCAAGGCACGTTCTAAGTCACGTTCAAGGGCTTTTTCACGCAGATCAAGAAACTCAAGGTTGTATTCTGATTTGAGTAAGCTTTGGGCAAGGTCAGACTGAGGAGCCGGAAGCACTGTCTGAAAATTCGTTAGTGCGCCACCTTGACGGCTATACAGATCGGTATCAATCTGGTGAACTAAGACATTGCGACTCCAACCATTCTCGATGGTCTTTTGGATGTACCAAAGGCGCTGTTCTGGGACTTTCACCTTATCTATAAGGACACAGTTATGCTTCCAGGGAATTTGTCCACCAAGCTGGTGGACAAATTGCTCGTCTGAATACGCTTCCGCAAACGCTCTCATATAAAGGAGGTTGGTGCGTGAAAATCCAGTCATGTCAGGGAACTCCAGCCTCAGATCCCTGGCAAGACGCTCAATGACTTTTGCGCCCCATCCTTCCTCCTGCTGTCGTTGCAGAATCTCCCGCCCAATCTGCCAATAGAGCAGTACCAATTCTTGGTTGACCGCCAGAGCCGCTTTTACTTGAGTCGAACGAATGCGCTCTTTCAGGTTGCGGAAAAAGTCATCGTAGTTGTCAGGAAAAAGAGAAGCCTGCTTCGGCATAATCAAATCTTGTTAATAGCGGTTGAAATTTCCTCCTAACCCTCGCCAGTCAGACGCTCTAGCTCATCAAGTAACTTGGTAATCCGATCGTGCTTCTCGTGCTCGGTCCAAGCTTTACTCTTCTTCAACCGCCTGGTGATTTCTGTCATACGACCGACCAATACCTGCTCCGGCGTCGCTTCTGGATCGGTATCTGGTTTTGCTTCTTTGACCCGTGCCTTGATCTCGTTCAGAGAAAGATTCTGGGTGATTGCCTGCTTGAGTAAATCATCCCGCTGCTGCTCGTCTTTCACACGAGCGATCGTACGTGCTTTGGTATACTCCAGTCGCCCTTCTCGTAAAGCCTCCAGGATGTGAGATGGAAGGTTTAGTAGGGGCAAACGGCTACTACGCAGGGATTCAAGATTAAAGCGTCCCAATGCTGCTAGACAGGACTCAATCGTTTCTAGTTGAAGGGAAACGTTCTCCTTCAACGCTTGCCCTCGATTTTTTGCGTTTGCTGCTTGGTAGATCACTGACTTTACCTCCTCGGTACTCGCGTTGAGTGCAATTGCCAGTAGTTCTAAGACTGCCTCAGTTTCCTCGATCGGGTTAAGGTCGTCCCGCTGAAGATTTTCCATCAACGCCACTTGAAGGGCTTCCTGGTCAGAGAATTCTCGTGCCACGATCGGGATTTGAGCCAGCCCAACTTCTTGAGCTGCTCGTAACCGGCGCTCTCCCGCAATGAGTTCATAATGACCGTTTCCTAAAGGACGAACCAAAACTGGTTCTAGAACACCATGCTCTCTAATAGATGTTACGAGCTGCGTCATTCTCTCAGGATCAAAGTAACGGCGGGGCTGTCGCTTTGTTGGTAGCTTAATCGAACCAAGAGGAATAGTCGTAGAGGGCTGATCGGGTTGAATGCTACTGGGATCAGCTACGAAACGTTTCATCACAGCATCGCTAAGACTTTTGCGCTCTCTAGCCATTTAAGACCTCCATCGCTTGCTTGAAGAGGCTATCTAACTCACGTCGTGCTGTTCCTGCTGGCGTTCCAGTTAAATCAAAGACGGTGGCTCCTTGACCAAAAGAATCTGTAATAATCTGACGCTGGTGGATGATTGTATCTAACATCTCAACATCCTGAACCTGCTGCAAAACTGCAAAGGCTTCATCCTTCAGCTTGGTTCCCTTAATCGCTTTATTGAGGAACAGAGCCGTTTTCGGTAAGCCACCCCGAATTGCCTGTGCTTGCCGAACCAGTCGCACTGTATCGGAAGCACTCGCTAAATCAACACCTGCTGGCTGGCAAGGGATTAAGGCTAAGTCAGCCCATAGCAGAAGTGCTCTAGTCGTTTCACTGAGTGTTGCGGGTCCATCCACCAATAGCCATTCATACGCCTTCGCAAGTCTAGGCAACTGGTCTAGAAGTTCGTCAGGATTCTGTAAGACTTGGAAAGGGATCTCTTCTTCTAGAGACTCCAACCAAATTGAGGAGGTTCTCTGTCCGTCCGCATCCACAAAGAGGATTGCTTTCTTCTGCCGCTGCAACCAACGAGCAAGATGGACCGCAATCGTGGACTTTCCTGCTCCCCCTTTCTGATTAACGACGGCAATTGTAGGCATGAAGCAATCGAGAACAACAGCATAAGTTTATGCCATAAGAGCTGAAGGGAACCGTTTCCCCTCGGTAAAATTGCCTTAAAACCATCATCTGAAGCTTCAAACGACCGCTGTACAACACAATAACCTGGCTGTAAACAAGACCCCTATTTTGATCTCAGCAGTGGCAGATCTGTGTCAGTCTGCCAAGACTATTGCCTGACAATACTTCACTCGTTGTCTCATGATCAGCAAGTGCCGGAGTGGGCAGATTAAACCTGACTGCCGCTGCAAACTCTAGCCGCGTTTAGGCATGATAGTGAAGACACTCATCGCTGTGACGGCTTGTGTTTGATCATTGCTCATGACTACCTTTGTTGCCTTAGATTTTAAGACCGCTGATCACGGGCGCGATAGTGCCTGCTCTGTTGGCTTAATCCGAGTCGAAGACGATCGCATTGTGCAACGGGTGCATTACTTGATTCGTCCACCGCGTATGCACTTCCGGTTTACCCACATCCACGGTATTCGGTGGCAGGATGTGGCAGATCAACCTGGCTTTGATGAACGGTGGGCTTCGATCCAGCCAATCCTACGTGAGGCTGCTTTTCTAGCTGCCCACAATGCCGCTTTTGACAAAGGGGTTTTACACGCTTGCTGCGATCTGTATAGCATTCCCCGACCGTCACAACCCTTTGTTTGTACAGTGCAACTTGCTCGCAAGACCTGGAACCTTCGCCCCACTAAACTGCCAAATGTTTGTGATTACCTGGGTCTTCAGTTAGAGCACCATCAAGCCTTGTCAGATGCGGAAGCCTGTGCCCGGATTGTCCTAGCAGCTAACCAGTCACTGAGGCAGCATTGAAACGCTCGTTTGCTGCTTCCAAGCAGGCTTGAGCGTGAGCCAGCTCTGTCTAACGATAGAGGCAACGGCAGACCCTTTGCGCCAACGTAAAACGCATACCTTGCACCAAACGAACAAGGTTGCGGTTCAGAGCAAGCCACCGACAACGGAGTGGATCACAGTGGTTATTACGCCCCAAACCTCAAAGTCTCCGGAGTGATCCGACTCGGTTCCAGGTTGTCTGAGTTTGAAATGTCCGTCTACCTGATGCACTCTTCTGACGACCAGTTCGCCATCCATTGCTGCCACAACTAGACACCCCTGCACCGGGTCGAGCGATCGATCCACAAGCAACAGGTCGCTGGAGTGAATACAATCCCCTGCCATGTCATCACCACTGACCCTGAAGAAGAATGTGGCAGGGTGATTTTTGACCAGTTGATTCAGGTCGAGGCTAGCATCAACCGAATGATCAGAGGGGGCGGGGAAAGACATGGGAGAAGACAACTATGAAAATGAGGGTTTTGAGAAACGATGGGTAACTTGAGGACTCACGTTCAGCTCCATGATGCGCGATCTCACTGACCGTTCGGTTCATTGACATCCTCTACGCCCAATCCTACGGGTATGGACGCAGATTCCGGGAGTTGATTACTCATGCTCCCCTCCTCTCAATCGAAGACTGAGGGTTCCCCGGCTCACCAGCCAACGCCAGTGATCACTCCAAGGGCGTACTTTCACCCAGTTTCCGAGGGACTCCCGGTACTGCATCTAAACTGATGCCAAGTTCCACCATGCTTCTAAGTCGCATGTTGGATGACGCATTGGTATCCGCATCATCTATTGGACTTTTGACAAAAATAAAGACGCAGACCCCTTTACCTCTGCTGTCAGCAGAAGTTGTCATGAGTGAAACGA
>NZ_PVWK01000095.1 GCF_003003795.1 Stenomitos frigidus ULC18
AGAGACTCCTGAAAAGACACTGCTGCTTTGCTTTAGAGTATCTGATGTGATTCGGATCCGCGTTCGCCAACAGTATCAGCCCCTTTGCTTGCCATAATTAGCGCGTGTAATCGTGGCGGGATGGACGCAAGCACCACAGTTAGGAGCGTTCGTCGCAAGCCTCTAATACGGTTATGTTGAAATCACGCCTTTAATGCATCTCTCGTTCGTCGGACTTTTGGGCAGGAGGCATGAGGCATGAGCGGTCAGCGGTCAGCGGTCAGTAGTCGGCAGTTAGTAGTCAGCGGTCAATTCGGCAGTCAGCGGTCAGCGATGGGTAACGACATTAACCGTTACGTTGGTTGTGGGAGCTTTTTAGACCATGAATCAGCGGCTTAAGGGAATGGCAATACCAGTTGCTTAAACACCGTTTGCGTCCTTGAGTTGTTTCATTCAGACTCTTAAGAGACTGACCTAACGGACTGGCAAGAAGGGAAAAAAGGTCTTGATGAATTTTCGGAGGCGCAGCAGATTAAGATTTTTTTCGATCGCGCGTCCCAACTGCGGTCGAGACGATGCTGGCGTTTGGAGTTCTGTCTGGAGTTGAGCATACTCGCTTGCAGAAATGGGTTTGCCATCGATCGGCGATCGGGCACCAGTAATAATTTCTGTCCGCAGCACTTCTTCGGGCTGATCGTCTGGGCTGGGCAGTGACCACGCAGGTTCGATCGCAACAAAGCAAAACCCCGCCAGCAACAAGAGGCTTTTGACAGTGACGCTTGACGTTTGACGCTTAACGCTTAAAGATTTTCTCTTCATGCTTGTTCAACGTGCCTTACCGACCGCTATTTTATGCCTTTTTCCCACTTCTCTGTTTTCCCACTTCCACGATCGATCGCTACTTCACAAGCCCGGTGGCAGAGGCTCTTGACAAAGTTGGTGCATTTCACTGATGCGTTCAAACAGCCAGGGGTGAGCTTGACAATACTGAGGGATGAGAGCTAGCGGGCTGAGGAGTGCTGCTGCTGCAATGTCAGCAACACTGAATTGGCTACCCACCAGATAAGTGTTGGGTTTCCAGCGATCGCCGAGCACCTCTAGGGCAAGGGACAACCGCTGACGGGCTAGCTCTACGGCTGCGGGATTCATATCGTACTGCCAGCGTACAATCTGAATCACAAGTTGGCTAGAGAGGGATGGGTCGATTTGCTTACCGTCACCCCGACGAAAATCGTAGTAAACAAAGCGGGTGGCGGTGCCAATACTCTCATCCAACCAATCTTCCAACAGTTCAGCTTCCAGCTGAAGGGCGGGATCAGTTAAGAAGACGGTGGGATCAGGCTGGTGGCGTTCTAAAAAGCGCAGGATTTGCGTAGAGTCAGCGATCGCGATCGGTTCGCCCTCCAACTCAGGCAGCAAAACGGGCACTGTCTTTAAGCCCGTCAACGGTTTGAGCTTCAGTACGTGCGCTCCGGGCGTCAGGTTTTCTACAGTGTAGGGAATTTGCTTATAGCCCAAAGCCAAGCGAGCTTTGCGGCAGTAGTGGGACGTGCTGAATTGCAGTAGTCGCATAGACAGGGAGCAAGGTTTGTAGTCGGACGATCGGCACAACCGTAGAAGTCGGCAGTCTCACCCTAGCCCTCATCCCTGCACCTGACAACTGGTTAGTGAGGCAAGGCAAGAGACTTTTCAAACATCCTCTCAACGCATGAGCAACCGGCTTGAACCAGCCTGCTATCCTGAGAAAGGTGTTTTTGACGATCGTTGTGTCCCAAAATCCTCGGCAGTTGGCTTTTCTAGCGTTGCGATCGGTGCATCGAGGTGCCTTTGCAGACGTGGCTCTAGACAAAACGCTGCGTCAGGCAACGCTCACTAGCCTCCTCGATCGTCGTCTGCTGACCGAACTCGTCTATGGCAGCGTTCGTAGACAGCGCACATTGGATGCGTTGATTGATCAATTAGCGAAGAAGCCCGCTCAACAGCAACCGGCTGATCTGCGTGCCATCCTCCATCTGGGTTTGTATCAACTGCGTTATTTGAACCAGATACCAGCCTCCGCAGCCGTCAATACGACCGTTGATCTGGCTAAACAAAATGGCTTTTCCGGGTTAACAGGATTCGTGAATGGTTTATTGCGGCAGTATATTCGCTTGACAGAAGATAGTCGGGAATCAGGAATCCGAAGTCCTGAGTCAGAAGAGAGGGAAGCAGGCGGTAACGCCGTTGACTCTGCAGGCGAGGCCGCAGGCAATAATGTTAAACAGACGGTGGTTTCTCATACCATTGATCCTCTATCCTTCATCCTTTATCCGTCTCCAGCCGATCGCCTTGGCGTTCTACATAGCTACCCCGACTGGATGGTCAAGGTTTGGCTAGAGCAGTTGGGGCTAGAAGCGACAGAGCAACTTTGCCAGTGGATGAATCAGCCACCGCATATCGATATCAGGGTGAATACCTTGCGGGCCTCAGTCGAAACGGTTGAGGAGGCGATGCAAGGAGCGGGCATTGCGGTCAGTCGTGTGGCTCACCTACCAGCCGCGTTGCGCTTGCCCAATGCGTCAGGTTCAATTCAGCAGCTACCGGGGTTTGCGGAAGGATGGTGGATCGTGCAAGACAGTAGCGCTCAGTTGGTGGGCTACTTACTAGACCCACAGCCCAAAGAGGTTGTTGTGGATGCGTGTGCGGCACCAGGCGGTAAAACGATGCACATCGCTGAGCTGATGCACGATCGCGGTACCGTTTGGGCGTGCGATCGCGCGGCCTCTCGCCTCAAAAAGCTCCAGCAAAATGTCGATCGTCTGGGTCTGCACTCGATCCAACTCTGTGAAGGCGATAGCCGCAATTTGCCACAGTTCATCGGTCAAGGCGATCGGGTGCTCGTCGATGCGCCCTGTTCTGGGCTGGGAACCCTTCACCGTCATGCTGATGCCCGCTGGCGGCAGACACCAGAAACTGTGCAGCAACTGACTCAGCTGCAGGCAGAACTGCTAGAGCAGGCAGCGTTATGGGTCAAACCAGATGGCATTCTGGTTTACGCTACCTGTACCCTGCATCCCGCAGAGAATGAAGCGATCGTGCAAGGCTTTCTCCAGCGCCATACTGATTGGGCGATCGAGCCACCGCAGGCCAACTCACCACCTGCAGCATTTGCAACCGACGAGGGCTGGCTCAAAGTATGGTCGCATCAGCACGACATGGACGGCTTTTTCATGGCGCGCTTAAAGAAGCGTTAAGCAGGCGTAGGTAGGTGTCGTAGCAAGGGTGTAGTGTGTAGGAAAAATAGCCCTCTACCTGCATACGTCCGACTCACATCCTTACTTCATAAACTTATGACAGCAGATCCCCGCGTCAAAACATTGCTCAAAATTCTGATTGGTGTAGCCTGGATTGATGGTCAAATCCAGCCAGAGGAGCGCGCATACCTGCACAATATTGTCAAAGAGAAAGGCTTAGAAAACGAACCAGAAATTCAGCCGTTGCTCTATGAATTCAGACCGGTCAAAGCAGCAGAATGCTACGGCTGGGTCAAGGAATATCTGGGCGAACAGCCAACCTCGGAAGCATGCCAACAGCTCATAGAAGCCATTAGCGGGCTCATCTATAGTGACGGCACCGTAGACACCAGCGAAGCAAAACTGCTCACCGACTTACAGCTTCTAGACCCCGCTCAAGCGCCATCTGAGCCGGGGAAGAGTCCAGTGCTAACGGCAATTCGTAGCGTTTACCAGCGCTGGATCTCCACCCTAAATCCGTAGCGTTAAAGCGATCGTTCGTTTTCTACTCAAAGAACCCTGCTACAGACCAGGCGTTTCCTCTTTTTTAACTTCAGGTATAGCATCAGGACGATCTTTGCCTTCCCAACCGGGCGGACGCTTGGAGTTGTACCAGGCGATCGAGCCGATCGATACGGCGGCAATAAACCCAATCACATAAACAGCCGTAAACGAAACGGGAAACGGCATACCCGTGCTAGCGGCATCGGCGACTATTAATATATGCATCAGCAACACTCCATACAATTTTGAAATTCTACACCTAAGAATATAAGCGTGAGTACACTAACACATCTTCCACAGGGATGGTTCTTGCGATCTCGTCATCATTCAGCAGGCAGGGGTGAGCCATTGTCAGTCGGCGTGGGCCTCAGATGTGCAAGCTGCTGGCTAATTGATTGCAAATGCTATCAAATTGGCAAGCGGAGCGTTTGATTCGATAGTATTGTTAAGCATTGGTAAAGTACTGTAGACCTCTCGCTATGAAGCCTGCCCTGACTCAACTTGGCAACGAAATGTCCCGACTGACTGGTGTGCGGGCAATCATGAAGGATATTACGGAAACGCTGCGATCGGGCGCAGGGCGAGAATTCATCAACTTGAGTGCAGGCAATCCACTGATTCTGCCCGAAGTCGAGCAACTCTGGCGGGATTGCACGGCGGACTTGCTGGCAAGTGACGAGTATGGGGCGGTAGTTTGCCGCTATGGTGCGAGTCAGGGCTATCAACCGCTCATTGATGCCGTTGTCAACGACTTTAATCAGCGTTACGGGCTAAAGTTGACTGCACGCAACGTCCTGATCACGCCTGGTAGTCAAAGCCTCTATTTCTACGCTGCCAATGCGTTCGGTGGTTATACTGCCGATGGCATTTTGAAAAAAATTGTTTTACCGCTCAGCCCTGATTACACAGGCTACGGTGGCGTCGCACTGACCCAAGAAGCGCTCTTTGCCTACAAGCCGTCACTTGAGGTAGATGCGGCGGCCCATCGATTCAAGTATCGTCCCGACTTCAAGCAGCTTGAAATTGCGGAAGATACGGGCTGCGTTCTCTTCTCCCGTCCTTGTAACCCGACTGGCAATGTACTTACCGATGATGAAGTGCAGAAAATTGCCACAATGGCTGCAACGCACGATGTCCCTGTGCTAGTTGACTCTGCCTATGCCCCACCGTTTCCAGCGCTCAATTTCACTCCGATGACACCGCTGTTCGGCGAAAATATTTTGCACTGCATGAGCCTCTCTAAGGCTGGATTGCCAGGAGAACGTATTGGTATTGCGATCGGGGATGAGCAGTTGATCCATGTTCTGGAGTGTTTCCAGACGAATATGTGCATCCATTCGCCCCGCTATGGGCAGGCGATCGCCGCCCGTGCCATTAACTCCGGTGCCTTGGCAGACATTTCCGCCCATATCATTCGCCCCTTCTACCAAAGCAAAAGTCAGATTGTGGAAGCCACTCTTGATCAAGCGATGCCCGACGTCCCCTGGTTTCTCCACCGTGGTGAAGGTGCCATTTTCTCGTGGTTATGGTTGCAAGATCTACCCATCACTGATTGGGAGTTTTACCAGGAATTGAAGCAAGTTGGCGTGATTGTTGTTCCCGGTAGCTCGTTCTTCCCCGGACTGCGCGAGGATTGGGCACACACCCGTCAGTGCCTTCGCATTAGCCTGACTGGTAGCGATCAAGAGCTCGAAACCGCTATGAAGCAACTGGCAGCGGTCGTCAAGCAGGTCTATCAGCGGTCAGCAGCAGTCACAGCGTCAAGCGGAAGCAAACTACAGCAGTCAGTGGTGGCCACGTGAGCGAGCGCAACCCAGAACTCGAACAGCCCACACCAGTAGACAGCACCCGCCAAAAGGCAAAGACCAGACGGAAAAAGGCTGAGGAGAAGCGGCAGAAAGCAGAAGGCAAAAGGCAGAACACCGACACCCCATACCCCACACCCCACACCCCACACTTCCTCCCGATCGGCAAGATTGTCGCGGCTCAGGGCATGAAGGGCGAAGTACGGGTCTATCCAGAATCGGACTTTCCAGAGCGGTTTCTGGAACCAGGAACGCGCTGGCTGCTTCGATTGCACGCCAGCACACCCGAACCCATTGAGCTTGTGCGCGGACGCTATCTCGACGGTAAAGGGCTCTACGTTGTCCAGTTTGCGGGCGTGACCGATCGCACTCAGGCCGAAGCCTTACATGACTGCAAACTCTTTGTGCCAGAAGGCGATCGGCCTCCGTTAGAAGACGGCGAATTCCACATCCTCGATTTGATCGGTCTGGAAGTTTTCGATCAAGCCACTCAAGTGCTCGTTGGTACGGTCGTCAGCATCATCCAAGCAGGCAATGACATTCTAGAAGTGCAGCGTGAGCCTGTACCTGAAAAGAAATTACAGACGCTATTAATTCCGTTTGTCGAAGCGATCGTGCCGCTAGTTGATTTACCCCAGCGCCGCATCGAAATTACGCCACCACCAGGCTTAATTGAGTAACCGCTTCAGTGAGCCATCACAGCTGCTAGATCTGCAGGTCTACGGATGAGAAAATCTGGGCTCTGAGCAGCCAATACCTCGCAAGAGTTAAACCCCCAGCAGACAGCAATCACTTGAATGCCAATTTTGCGGGCGGCTTCTACATCTCTGGTTTCGTCACCAACGTAAATGGCCTTAGCTGGAGCAATCTCTTTTTGACGCAGGATTTGTTGAATAATCCGACCTTTGCCAAACAGCGTTAACCCAGACTCGATGAAGTCAAAGAGTTCCCGCATGTCTTGAGCCTCCAAAAAGGCGATGACGTTTTGCCTGGAATTAGATGTCACGATGCCCAGATGATGCCCCTGGCGCTTCAGTTCTAACAAAGCGTCTTTAATGCCAGGAATCGGTTCGAGTCGAGCAATTTCGCGGTTGAGTTCACTACGCAGTCGTCGGATCAAAAACGGCAACTTGAATAAGGGCACTTTCGATCGCTTAAGAATCTCTCTAGAACTGAGCTTTTTTAACTCATTGGCCTCTTCTACAGAGGTAGGTGGATAGCCAAACTGAGCGGCTAGACGGTTGCTAATCTTAAAAACGGCATCAAAGGAGTCGGCGATCGTCCCGTCAAAATCAAAAATAATCACCTTCGCGGTTTGCTCAGGAATGAGTAGCGGCAAAGATTGGTTTAACACGCGCATAGTTTATTTGGATCGTTTTCAGAAAAGCGACAACCGAAGCAACATTAACCGCGGCTCCGCAGATTTACAATGCTATCTTGCCAACAGACACAACGCCCACAGCTTCAGTTTACAAACACCTGCGATCCTTAAAGCCAAGTCCTGCGGCAACGTCATGGTGAAGAACCAATCACGATACGCAATAAACGACTTCAACGCTGATCGCCTCAGAGATTTAGGAGCTTTTTAGCAAACAAAATATCCATAAGGTCAGGTTTAACAAGCTTAGCGGTTGGAGGTAAAGGCTCTGTCAAAACCTGCCCCTACCCAACGGTAATTTTTTCTTGAAAATCTCCCTAGCACAGTTTCTCATTTCTCAGGATGCTTTTAAGTCTTGCGTTTAGAAACGTAGTAAACCACTCCAGCGTAATCGTCAGTAAGCAGAAATCCAACACTACCCATGCCTAACACATCGACTGGTCTGCCGTAGATCATACCGTTCTGCAAAAACCCTGTAATAAAGGGTTCGGGTGCCTTCCCTGGCTGGACACGATCGACCCGATAACCCCGCTGCAAGCTCTTTTTAGAGCCACCATGAAGCGCAACGAGAAAGACGTTTTGCAGGCGATCGATCTGACTATCAGCAAAATACTCCAAGCCTAAAGGCGCGCTGTGTGCAGGAAAGATTGCGTTCGCTAACGGCACTGTACCGCAGTTAACTTTTTGAGACGACTGTTTGAATTGGTCATCGGCATAGACACGCGCTTGGTATTGATAGCAATAAGGCCAACCATAGTGCTGTTGCGGTTTGATGGTGTAAAACGTTTCTTCGGGCTTATTGTCACCTAGATGGTCAGAACCCATATTGGTAGCAAACAGCTTCCCATCCACCCATTTGATTCCTACAGCATTGCGCAAGCCACGGACAAACAGACGTTGATTTTTGCCGTCCGCATCCATTTCCACGATCGCAGCACGTACCGCTTCTTTCTCTTCACACGCGTTGCAGCTACTGCCCACCGCAACGTAAACCTTTTGATTGGAACCGATCGCCACCGTGCGGGTTAAATGCCAACCACCGTATTTGTAGCTCAGCCCATAGTCTGGAAAAGGAGCCAGCACTTGAGGTTGACCGGAGGGCACTTTGTCGCCATTGCGATAGGGATAGCGCACCAGGCGATCGGTCAGCGCCAGATACAACCATTGGGCTCCAGCAGAATCAACGTAGAACGCAACACTGTTGGGATTGCGTAACCCCGTCAGGTATTTTGTCGTCGTACGGAACGTGCCGCTTTTGGGGTCAAAGCCATCAAGACTGTAGACGGTGCCCTTGCGGTTATCCGTCAGGTCAAACATATCGGTGACAAAAATCCGGCTGTCGGGGCTTTTTGCCATAAACCGAACCCGCTTTAAACCCTGTGCGGCAACACGAATGTCCAAAGCATCCGGTAGGTTAAGGCTAAACACTTTGCCATTGGCTAGCGCAATACGATGAGGTGTTAGCTTCAACGGCTTGACAGCTTGAGCGTGGGGCATTCCCTGCGAAGGCGATCCCTGTGGAACGCTTACTTGAAATGCGATCGCCTGATCCGTTTTTGGTCTCTCAGCAACATCTCTGGGCTGTGAGCTGCTAGCACAGAGGGTGAACGCAACTGTACAAAGACCCATTAGCCAAACATGTTTAGCAACCATACAACCGTTATTCAGTTCAACCTGATTCACTTCACAGCCTCGACGTCCACTTTCCGATATCAGCGATCGCCCCATAGCGCGATCGCTGATAGCCACAGTGCACATTGAGGCGGTATCGAGTTACGCAAGTCCAACCAACTTGGCGCTCAGTTCCCACAGGCGATCGGCTCTTTCGTCATCGCGTGCCTGGGGCGAAACCCTCTGCACAAACGACTTACCGTCTTTCTTCTGACGATTGCCCCAACTCCAGTAAGCACCCGACTGTTTGTATTCTGGATCAGCCACCACAGCAGCCACTCGCTCACCCGAAAGCTCCTGAGACACATAGCCACCCGTAATATTTTTTTGGAACAGGGGGAAGAGCTTTTGAAACAGGGGGTAGTGGTTGCGGAACAGCGGAGTATCTGCCACACAGCCGGGATAGAGCGAGGTAAAGGTAATGCCCGTTGAGTCGTGATAGCGACGATGCAGTTCGCGCATGGTGAGCACGTTGCAAACCTTGCTATCTTTGTACGCTTTCACGGGTTCAAATTTCTTGCCATCAGCCATTGCGATCGGCGCTTTAAAGCCATCAGCGAATCCCTTTAAGTCGCCCAAATCGGGACGAGGTGGAATCTTGCCACCCAATTCATCGGGGTTATGCGTCACGGTGCCCAAAATCACAAGCCGTGGATCACCAGACGCAGAATGCTTCAAGTCTTCTAGCAGCAGATTACACAAGAGAAAATGCCCGATGTGGTTCGTAGCCATAGTCAGCTCAAAGCCTTCTGGGCTCCGCAAAGGCTCTTTGATCAACGGCATATAGATAGCAGCGTTGATCACTAAGGCATCCAGCGATCGCCCCTTAGCTCTGAAATTAGCCACAAACTGACGCACACTATCTAGCGAGGCGACATCAATGTGCATAAGAGTATAGCTGTCTCTCGGCATCCCCACCTGCTCGGCAACCTGTTCCGCTTTCGCCAAATCTCGACATGCCATCACGACGTGCCAATCAGGGCGTGCAGCAAGGGCTTTCGCACCATACAATCCCACTCCCGACGATGCACCTGTAATGATGACTGTACGCTTTCGATCTTGTGTCATTTTGTTCTGACTCCGTTGTCCCACTGACTATCTTCAGGATCTCATATTGTTGCCAACGGAAACGATCTTAGAAGGAATGAGGGGGAAAGGGGAAGTGGGGAGTAGGCTACATTTGATTCGGTGCGGTTGCGGTCAAACGTTCCGCACAGCCAGACCCTTAGACCTGCATGATTTGCCTGACATCCACTTAACGTCATTCCCTTCCAACTCATTCCCTCCTCACCCCTCACTCCTGACTCCTCACCCCTCACTCCTGACTCCTCACCTCACCATGCGCTCCACGACACTCGCGATCGCCCCCTTGCTCCAAACCCAGGCAATCACAGGCAAGCAAGCGACCAAAGCAGCGATCGTGCAAAAAATGCCCCGCGCCCGTATCATCCATCTAGCAATCCACGGCCTACTGGATGAACGACGCGGCTTAGGGAGTGCTTTAGCGTTTGCGCCTTCGGTCGAAGCCTCTGGTAGCAAAGTCTCCGATCGTAATCGTCCCACCAGGAAGGGCGATCGTGCCAGCGACGGCTTACTCACCGCAGCAGACATTCTGAGTCTACCGCTCAATGCTGACCTCGTTGTGCTAAGCGCCTGCGACACCGGACGAGGACGTATCAGTGGAGACGGCGTGATTGGTCTATCGCGATCGTTCCTTGCCGCTGGAGCATCTAGCCTCGTGGTCTCGCTCTGGGCAATCCCCGACGCACCCACCGCTGAACTGATGACCCAGTTCTACCGCAACCTGCGCCAAAATAACGACAAAGCCCAGGCATTGAGGCAAGCCATGCTCACAACCATGAAAACACATCCCAATCCTCAAGATTGGGCAGCATTTACGCTGATTGGAGCAGCACAGTAAGGCAGCAAGCAAGTACAGATACAATGGTGGGAAGATCTACAGATAGATGCGAACCCATGACGGCTCCTTCGGAATTAGACACGTTACCGCAGCAGGACTTCGCTATTGATGCCAATCCAGCTCTGGCTGATGATTTGAGCGTGGCGACTACAGGAACAGAGGTCATCGCAGACGATGACCTGACCGACGATGTTGAAATGTCCTTGTTCGACCATTTGGAAGAACTGCGGCAACGGATCTTTTATGCGCTGATTGCTGTTGCAGTGGGCGTCGTGGGCTGCTTTTTCTTCGTCAAGCAGATTGTTCAACTGCTCGAAATTCCGGCAGGCGACGTCAAGTTTCTTCAGCTTGCACCAGGAGAATACTTCTTCGTTTCGATGAAAGTAGCCGCTTACAGCGGGATTCTGCTGGCAAGTCCCGTCATTTTGTATCAAATTATTGCCTTTGTGCTGCCCGGCTTAACCCGCAGTGAACGCAAACTACTCGCCCCGATCGTCTTTGGCTCTAGTTTTCTGTTCGTCGGTGGCTTAGCGTTTGCCTACATCGCGCTCATTCCTGCAGCCCTCAACTTCTTCATCTCTTACGGCGCCGATGTGGTGGAGCAGCTCTGGTCCATCGATCGCTACTTCGAGTTTGTCCTGCTGCTCATGTTCAGCACCGGACTCGCCTTCCAAATTCCCATCATTCAGATGCTCCTCGGTTTGCTGGGCATCGTCTCTTCCAAACAAATGCTCTCCGGCTGGCGCTATGTATTTCTTGGAGCCGCTGTTTTGGGAGCCGTCCTTACCCCTTCTACCGATCCGTTAACCCAAAGCCTCTTAGGTGGCGCAGTCGTCGGACTTTATTTTGGTGGTGTCGGCTTGGTGAAACTATTAGGCAAATGAGATTGCGAGTAAACAAAAGACCCGTAGAGGCAGGTTTGACCAGAAGCTTAACGGCTAGATCACGAGACGCTGGCAAAACCTGCCCGTATCCAACGGTAAATTTTGCTTGGAAAGCTCCTAAGGGGCTGTAAAGAAATAACGTCATGGACTGTAGCGGTCAGCCGTCAGCGGTCAGCCATTAGAGAAAAGTTGACCGCTGATAGCTGATAGCTAATCCAAAAGCATGCAGTTATTTTTTAACAAGTCCTAAGAACCTGTTTGAAAAGTTTGAGGACAGCTTACCCAGCGTGAGTTTTAGGCTTTAAGCGTCGCACCATGAGATGTACCATAGCGGCATAAAGCATCACTTCGCTAGTCTTTGCTTAAGCGACGGTAATGACCAAACCAAGCATAAGTCCGCTCCACCACCCATCGTTTCGGAATCACCGT
>NZ_PVWK01000115.1 GCF_003003795.1 Stenomitos frigidus ULC18
AGAGACTCCTGAAAAGACACTGCTGCTTTGCTTTAGAGTATCTGATGTGATTCGGATCCGCGTTCGCCAACAGTATCCGATCTTTAGCATTACAGGCACGCCAGGAGTTGCCAGCCTCTCGTTGCCGGGTAATGCCAACATTCCGCCGCTTGTGGTGGGTAAAGACTATCACTGGTCTGTATCGCTGATTTGCAAGACGGACGATCGCAGCAAAGACATCAGAGTAGACGGCTGGGTGCAGCGAGTGGCCACTAACGTTGACTTGACGAAACAATTGGCAACAGCAAAGCCCACCGATCGTGTCCGTCTCTACGCCAATAACGGCATCTGGTTTGACACCGTGACGACGCTGGCAGAACAGCGCTGTGCCAACCCCAAAGAAACGGCGTTGAACTCCAGTTGGGCAGAGTTGCTGAAATCGGTGCAGCTAGAAGCGATCGCGGATCAGCCCTTAATTCAGCAGTGTCAGCGGTAGACGCTCAGTCAAGCCAGACAGCCTGCGGACAGAGAAATTGAGCGATCGTTATACTGGACTCGTCCAACCGCTTCGCACTCATTATGGCAACTCAAAAGTTTAAGATTCGGCAGCTCCATCGCGCGATCGCGCCCATCATGCTGTTACCGATCCTCCTCACGTTGATCACAGGTTCTGTGTATCAAGCGCTCGACACACAGGGTAAAGGCGAAGAGTTTGGCTGGCTGCTGGCATTACACAAGGGACATTTTGGTCCTCTCAATCTAGAGATCGTCTACCCTTATTTAAACGGGCTTGGATTGCTTATCCTGGCAATCACAGGCGTTTCAATGTGGTCGCAGATACGCCAACGCCCCTCTGAGCGCGTCTGACCGTAGCCGTAACGGACACTCTGCATGGGGACTGCCTTGTGTGTGACACCTTCTTGATGACACTGCACTGCTTTGCTTGTAACCGCCTCAATATAAGTTATGACGCACTTGCGGAGACGTTATAGGTCGCAGTGTACGATGTAACCTGACCCGATCGGAGTCTTGTTATGTCGCTGCAGCTACCTTCACCACGCCAGCCTCTCAGTCGTCATAAAAATCTGTGGTTTGAGCGCCTGATGGCGATCGTCGCGCTGGCAAATTTAGGACTGGTGATGTTTGATCTCACCTATGTTCCGCTGCGTAACTTTTGGCTCTTGGGCAAGATCAAGGTGCCACTCCTGCCTACAATCACGCTACCGTTACCGCCTGCTCCAGACATTTGCAAGCCATTGGGTGAAACACCTGATAAAGCGACGTTGATCACGGCTTGCTACGATCGCGTCAAAGGGATTGAAGCCTATCGCGACACACAGGCCTATCTCGAAACGGTTAATCAACTAGAACAGCAGATCCAGCAAAGTGGTGTACAGTCTGCTCCGGTTGCCCAAACGCTGAAAAATCTGCAAGAGCAAAGCGCCAGCATGATCTCAGCCAACTGGTTTACCACTGCCAACAAAAGCGGCACCCTAGAAAAAATTAAAGACCGCATCCGCGATCGCCTTTACGTTGAAAACGCCACAGTTGCCGCTCGTATTGTCAGCACCGATCCAGCCAAAAGCATTCCCTTTCAAGAAGCGGTACAGAAAAAGGCGAAGCGATCGTCTCAAAAAGCCTTTGCGCTCTTTTGGAGCCCAGAGTATCTGGCTCAAGCAGGCGTGCAAAAAGAGCTTCCCTGGTTTGATGCGAACATACGAGACTTGATGCAAACCAACTATTACCGTTCCATTGAGGAGAACGGTGAGTTTACCAATCAGTTCTGGCTGCTCGACGCGCCCTTTGTGATTTTGTTTGTGATCGAATTTCTTGCTCGTACCTGGTACATCAGCCGTCAGTATAAAAGCGTTAGCTGGCGCGATGCCATCTTCTGGCGTTGGTACGACGTTTTATTGTTCTTTCCCTTTGGGCTGTTGTTCTATCCTTGGGTATGGCTACGCATCATTCCCGTTTCTATTCGCCTTCATCAAGCACATCTTGTCGATCTAGACCGGCTGAAGGAACAAGCAACGCAGGGCTTTGTGGGCAGCATCGCCGAAGAACTCACCGAAGTGGTGGTGGTGCAGGTGTTAAATCAAGTGCAGCAAGCGATTCGTCAGGGCGAAATTGTGCGCTGGCTACTACAGCCGAAACAGGACCAGGTCACAGTCAATAATGTTGATGAAATTGCAGAACTGGTCTCTCTTTTTGTCAAGCTGACGGTTTATCAGGTATTGCCCAAAGTGCAGCCCGATATTGAAGCATTGCTGCGACATAACATTGAAGTGGTATTGAATCAAGCGCCTGCGTATCAAGCGCTCAAAACAGTACCGGGGCTGAATGAAGTACCCAATCAAGTGATCGATCGTCTCATCACCGAAGTCCTACAAGCCACCTACAGCACACTGACCACTGCACTCGAAGACCCGATCGGCGCTCAATTAACCAATCGCCTGGTGCAAAATGTAGGGCAAACCCTGAGCAACGAAGTCCAGCAACAGAATGTCACCGATGAACTTAAGTCTCTGGTAAATGACTTCATCGAAGAGTTGAAGTTGAATTATGTGAAGCGATCGGCTGAAATCGATGTGCAAACCCTACTCGAAGAAACCCGCCAACTCCAACAGAGCGCCAAAAAACGTTAATTTAAAGATGGCTACAGTTTTATGCCAGTGGACACTTCCTCATTCTGCAGCAATGAATACAAAAGAAACCATCCTTCAGGAATTAGAGCAAACCCCAGAACCGCTTCTTGGAGAAGTCCTCCATTATTTGCTTTACCTCAAAGCATTACATGAAGAAGAGATGGAAGATTTAGAGGATATTCGCATCATTCGCGAAGAGATCCGTAGAGAAGGCACAATTCCGTGGGAAGACGTTAAGAAAGATCTAGGCTTAGTTGACTAGTCAGCTACTTGCATCTAGGAAGAATTGAACGTATTCCTGGCAATGAGCAAACAACAGGGGAGGATACTCTCGTCCTAGAGGCAATTTTTCGCACAATAAGCGGTGCAGGAGAGCAATTTCCGCAGCCTTGCATTTCAACTCTATAACTTTTCAAGATTTGTAGAACGACTAAATCTTTTTCAAGTTCTTGATGCTTTGTAATAGTATCGAACGCATTCCAATTTTGTTTCTTAGATGCAATTTCCCCTAACGCATATGCTGCGCTAGCACGAACTTCAGAACGATCGCTCTTGAGTGACCGAGAAAGAACTGGAACTGCTTGAGCGTCACATCTTATCAATGCCTCGAAATCAGAATTAGTTAACTTTGAAGTACCTAATCTTGAGGCATAACCTTGAATTTTATTGACTGCACATGCTTGTTTAGTGGAATCATTGGTATTTTGAGCAAGGACAGCGGAAAAACTTGCAAACAAGATAGTAGTAATCAGAGGCAATGAAGTTATAAATTTATGGTTTCGTTTCAGCATATCAATATCAGATTTTTAATAGAGGTGAACATTTTTTGACAGAGAATTTCTGACTCATTGGCATCGCGGCAAAATGCTTTTGATTCCAGGAATCTGGCATACCAAGGGTGAGTTTGTAATACTTTGAACCGAACGTCGAACATCAGGTAAGGGCGCTTCAGGTTCATCAAAACCACAATGTGACAACCTAAATGCTCCACAGTCAATTGTTGAAGGACTGCTGTTAGTTACATTGAGAGAAGCGATCGCTTCTTCAGTACCAATTTCCTTTAGAGCCTGAGCAGCACGATCGTGGACAACAGAATCTTCGTCCGAATTTTTGAAGATTGTGATTAATCTTGGCACTGCTGCTCCGGCTTTTGAACCAATGCTCCCTAAAGTATATGCTGCGATCGCTCTAACATAGTCCCTGAGGTAGACGAGGTCAATAGGAATCGCTAAATCTTGGTTTTGACTGATGTTTCAGGGAAGCTAGGACGCACAAAACAAACCTATGATCAAGATAGGAATCTTTTCCATCTCTATTACAAGATTGTCTAGTGTCTTAATCTAGTTTGTGTAACGAGAATCTCTGTATCGTCTTGGGTCTTTCAACCGGGACGATTAGCAATTATCTGGAGATTTCAGTACTCAACCGCTAAACGATTAAGTGTTTGACCAGTGGTGAATGCTTCCGTCTCAGTGCGTCAACATACTTCTCCTCATCATAGGGAGTCTTGTTCTGCCAACAGCGCCAGAGAATACGCCCCCACTTGTAAGCCAACGCTCGAATCGCTTTTTGATGGCTTTTACCCGCTTGTTTTTGTTGTTCATAAAACACTTGTGAGCAAGCTGAAAAGCGTCTGGCCTGATTGACCCCTTCCACAAAGGTTTGCCTGAGGAAAATCGGACACGACCAGCGCCAATGAACCCAACGCTTTTTCCCACTTTCCTCCTTGACTGGAGCAATCCCGATATAACTCATGAAAGCTTGAGCCGACGTGAATCGAGCACGCTCTTCTCCCAACGCAACGAGGAGACGAGGGGCCAGGTGTGGTCCTGCTCCGGGTAAAGCAGCAAACAAGACTGCATCGGGTAGAGTTTCAAACAACTCGGCCACCTTGGTATTGAAATCGCACAGTTGACGCAACACCACCTTGAGCAGCGCAACCAACGCGAGTGTCAACGCTTGAGCGGGCACCGCAATCGCCACGTCTGAAGTGAGGGGCGGTCCTGCATCGTGAATTTGCTGAAGGCGCCGAGCGATTGCCGTGCGACGCACCACCTGATGCGTTTGAAAGAAGTGGGTCAATTGCTCTGGTGTAGCCGCTTGAGCCGCTTCAAGATTGGCAAAGTGTTCTAAAAACTCACAAAAGACAAACGTATCTTTGTCCTCAAACCAATCGAGGACTTGAGGAAAGTAAGACTTCAACGATGCCGTCATGCGATTGGTGAGACGCACCTTCTCGCCCACCAGCATCCGTCTTGACTCGACCCATTGTCTGAGGGCACGGGTTTGAGGGCAGCCCGCCACCCATGCTTCCAACTTCTCTTGATGTTTTTGCATCAGTTCCACCAGGATGCGGGCATCCACTGGGTCAGACTTAGCACGGCTGGGTTGGAACGCTTTGCGATCGTTCGCCACCGTGCGAGGGTTGATGGGAAATAGCACGAGATTATCGTACTGACACAGGGCGTAGAGCAGCGGTCCGCGCTTCTGTTCCATGCCAACCGCAATGCGGCCTGTGCCATACCGTGCACGCAGGTGATTCACCCAATCTAAAATGTCTTGCGGACGGGTTTGAATCACGCTCTGGTGCCAAGTGCTGGAGGCGCAATCATAGAGAGCAATATCGTGTTTGCGGTCGGCCCAGTCGATGCCAATGTAAGCCACATAGTTGTCGGTAGCCATGTTAAATTGAAGTCCATTGATTTTACTGAAACGGATAGAACCTGTCGCCTGCACACGCGAAAAGATTATGGAAACGGTTGAAGCCCTGTTCCCTGAGCATTCGTTAAAGTGGGATAGGACAACGGTAAGAGGCGATGCGATCTGTTAGTAGTCATCAAGTGACTAGCGCTGCATAGTCGTCCTCTCAACCTGGCAGGTTCTCCCGTTTTTTTACTTTAAGCGTTTCTTCAATCGGCTTAGGAAAGTGGATGAGGAGCGAACGATATGTTATTAGACATGAATACTGTCATCCAATGCATGGTCGTCTCCTCTACCCTCTCTAGTGTTCGTCTCCCCATAAACCCCAATGCACACCGACCGCCGAGAGGTTATCGGTTGGAATTCGAGATTGTCTGCGGTGGGTGATGGGCAACGCTAGTTTCTTTGAAATTGCGTTGGTTAAGACGATCGCAAACACACTGCCCTCATCTAGTTTCGATCGCACCGCAAAGCTGCTGCCCATACTTCGACCAGGGTTTTCACGATCGCTCAGCCTCATCCATGTTCTCTAGTTAACCAGGGATGCGCTCCATCAACTCGGTCATTGCATCTTGTTCAATGCAGCGATCGCCGACACGTAACGCCTTGATGCACAGACGATGTCGTGTAGATAGCGTCTGAGTTCCCCAGTGCGATAACTCAGAGTCGTTGCCTGACGCTCGTGCCATGCACGGTATTAAAAGGACTCATCGGCTTCTTGGGTGTAACTCATGGGAATGAACCATCTGCATCAAGCGCACCATCCACTAGAAACCGATCACGTTTAGTTTATAAGTAAGTGCCAAGTGTCCTGAGTTGGGCAGCCAAAAATGAGAACTGGCTGAGAATGAGCTAAACGCTTTTTCACCAATCTATCAGCTTCTCAGATCGAACTCTTTAGCACGGCATCATCCTGCGATCGCAAGCGCCGATCACAATCAATGCTACAGCCACTAAACAGAGCTGCTGCTTGATCTTGCCTTAAGGATGTTTGATGATGAAAGCGAAACAATGGATTCTGTTAGGTTTAGCGTCTCTAGTGGCTGTCGGGTCTGGCGGGATTGCGGTGAAGAACCAGGCGGCTGAAAGCCCTCTTCCGCTGACCAGCCATGCGTCTACACCCTCGACCAAACCAGAGTTGATTGCTCAAATGATGAATGCGACAAAGCCAACTATTGTCAGTGCTGGCAGCTTTGCGTCTGGAGAGCATCCAACCCAGGGAGCAGCACGGATTATCGCTCAAAATGGCAAGCTCTTTCTGGAACTCGATCAGGGGTTTAAAACCTCCAGTCAGGGACCCGACCTGGTTGTGATTTTACATCGCTCCAGTAACGTACTCGGTGACACCAAACCACCAGCGTATCCGCTAAAAACAGGAGATTACGTCTTTCTGGCACCGCTACAAAAATTTAGTGGCGCACAACGGTATGTCATCCCCACGACAGTTAACTTAGCCGAGTATAAATCTGCCGTTATCTGGTGCCGGAAGTTTAATGCAACCTTTGGTGCTGCCAAATTGGTGAGTCAGTAACCTGTGGTCACTGGATTGATCAAGCACAAAGGACAAGTGGCGCAGACTATCGACCAGAAGAACACTCATGACACTTGCGGTAAAGTGACTCTGGTAACGGGCAGTAGCCAGAGCCAAGCCAAACCACTTAGCGCTCATCAGTTTTGATGAAGACCCTGAGGCAGTAGCTTGCACCGTTTGAGTCTAACGCTCCATGTCCCCTTCAGGAGAACGAAGCCATGCCCACCAAAGTTGTTGTTAACCCCGACCAGATTGCCATTAGTGATGGTTCTTCGTTTCTAGTCACCGCACGCGATGGCTCGATCGACGACCAACTCCCTCAAGGCTTCTTTGTCCGCGATACGCGCCTCATTTCCTACTACGAGATCTCGCTCAATCGGTCTCCACTCAAACTGCTGGCATCCAGTCCACTGACCCATCGGGTGGCACTGTATCAATTTACAAATCCTGTATTCCGGACTGTGCGGGGAACCGTGCCGTATGGTCAGTTGATGATTACGGTACGACGGGATGTTGTGGGTGGGCTACATGAAGATATTGACATTACAAACCATTCTAGCGATCGCGTCGAATTTCAACTCATGTTGGCGATTCGTTCCGATTTTGCCGATATCTTTCAAGTCAAGTCTCAGCAACTGTTAGCCCGTGGCAAGACACAGACTAACTGGAACGATGGCAAGCTGATGACGGAGTATCACAATGAATCGTTTTACAGAGGTCTCATTACAGCCACAGAAGGCTCCAGCTCGCCCCCGCTTTATGCCAACGGTCGCCTGGTGTTTGATGTCATTCTAGAACCAGGCGAGACGTGGACTGCCTGTATCAACCATATCGCTTTAGCAGATGGGAATATTTTGGAGCCACGCCATACCAGTGCAGAGATTGATGTGACAGAAGCGGGTCGGGTGCTGGAAAACTTCCTTGATATTTCAACCCAACTCCAAACCTCAAATGCCGCCGTTGCTGCAATTTATCGGCAGGCGATGATGGATATGGGTGCCTTGCGGATTGCCTTTGAGGAAAATGGCAAATCCTACTGGATGCCCGCCGCTGGAATGCCGTGGTTTATGGCAGTCTTTGGACGAGATTCCATCATTGCTGGCTTGCAAACGATGGCAGTGAATGCTGAGTTTGCGCGTGGCACACTGGCTCGGCTGGCTCATTTACAGGCAACCGAGGTAGACGATTGGCGGGATGCTCAACCCGGTAAGATTCTCCACGAAATTCGGCGGGGTGAGTTAGCGCAACTGCATGAAGTGCCCCATACACCTTACTATGGCACGATCGAAGCCACGATCCTTTGGATTGTGACTCTAGCAGAGACGTATCGCTGGAATGCCGATCGTTCTTTGCTGGATCACTGCTCTTTACCGCTGGGGCGGGCGCTTACCTGGATTGACCAGTATGGCGATTTTGATGGGGATGGCTTTGTCGAATATCTCACTCGTTCCAAAGATGGCTTGCGGAACCAGGGATGGAAAGATTCCGGTGATGCCATTGTGTATCCCGACGGCAGTTTAGTTGATCCACCGATCGCGCTCTGTGAAGTGCAGGGCTACGTCTACGATGCCTGGAAACGAGCGGCAGGCATTTACGACGTATTGGGCAACCATGACCGAGCGAAAGCACTGCACCAGAAAGCAGACGACCTGTATGAGCGCTTTAACGATCGCTTCTGGATGGAAGACGAAGGCTTTTACTGTTTGGGCTTAGATGACAAAAAGCAGCAGATTCGGGCGATCGCCTCCAATCCTGGACATCTACTTTGGTCAGGCATTGTGCCGCCAGAGCGGGCAAAACGACTTGTCGCACGCTTGTTTCAACCCGATCTCTGGTGTGGTTGGGGCATTCGCACACTCTCATCAAAAAATCCTGCTTACAACCCCATTAGCTATCAACTTGGCAGCGTCTGGCCCCACGACAATGGGTTTATTGCCGCGGGGCTGAAACGCTATGGGTATCACGCCGAAGCGAACCGCATTGCAGAAGGCATCTTTGCGGCTGCCAGTTATTTTGAAGCTGGACGGATGCCAGAACTCTTTGCTGGCATCGAGCGTCAGGCAGAAAGCTTTCCAGTCCCCTATCCTGATGCCAATATTCCACAAGCCTGGGCGGCTGGCTCCATTTTGTTTTTCATCCGCACTATCCTCGGACTCGAAGCCGATGCCTCAAAGCGACAATTGCAGGTGCAGCCTTTTCTACCCGCATGGTTGCCAGACATTACCTTAACAAACTTGGTGGTTGGTGATGCAACGGTTGCCTTACGCTTCTGGCGAGAAGGTGAACAAACGCGATGGGAGGTCACTCATCTTGATGGTGAATTAGAAGTGTATGCCAATAGCGATAGCGACTCAAGCCAGTTTCGTACCATCTAGTGAAACACCAAAAGGAGCCAAGTATGTCTGAAAGCCTGAGCAGAATGCAAAATCCAGTTGCTAGAAGTGTAACCGCCGCTCTGACAACACTTTCAGTCATTACTCTTGCGTCTGCGATCGTCATTGGAGTCACAAAACCAAAAGACGAATCTGCCTCTAAAACAGTCGTATATGCGTCCTTCATTGGGGCAGGCTGCGGTGCTTTGCTTGGTCTGGCTAGAGGTAAGGGAAAGCAGCAAAACGCGACTCAAGTGCAAGATGAGGGGCAGGTTGTTCAAGCGACTGAAAGCACGATATGGAAAGACTGGCGCGACTTTGTGGTCGTTCGCAAAGTGAAAGAAAGTGAGGAGATCACCTCGTTTTACTTGCAACCAGCCGATCAGGGCGCTATCCCCGCTTTTCAACCAGGGCAATTTCTGACCATTAAGCTGGAGATTCCTGGGCAAGCAAGACCCGTCATTCGCACCTATTCGCTATCGGATTATGCAGAACCGCACGCCTACTACCGCTTATCCATCAAGCGAGAACCGATGCCTCCAGGCTTAGATGTGATGCCGGGGCTTGCCTCGAATTTCATGCATGATCAGATTCATGAAGGTGCGGTGATTCCAGCAAAGCCACCCAGCGGCAAGTTTGTTCTTGATGTGGAAAAGTCGTTACCCGCCGTGCTCATCAGCAATGGGGTGGGCATTACACCCATGATTAGCATGGCAAAAGCGGTGACTCGTCTGAATCCCGATCGCCCCCTCTGGTTTTTACATGGTGCGCGTGATGGCAGCTTCCATGCCTTTCGAGAAGAGGTGAGCGCGATCGCGGCACAGAATCCCAATTTAATGGTTCATTATGCCTACAGCCGTCCCAGAGCAGAAGATGCGGGTCATCACCACAGCGTTGGTTACGTCGATACGGCTTTAATTCAATCGCTCGTGATGCAAGACGCAGAATATTTTCTGTGTGGTTCTCCACCCTTTATGGAAGCAATTCGTGCCGGCTTAAGCGCTGCGAATGTACCTGAAAGCCGCGTCTTTTTTGAGATGTTTACCAAAGCAAGTAAGTCAACCAGCGATCGCCCACTCGCTGAAGTAAATGGCAACAAGCTTGAAGCCGCAACAATCGTCTTTGCCCAATCGAATCAGACAATCGCCTGGAGCGAGGATGCAGAGAGCATTCTGGAATTTGCCGAAGCCAATGGTTTAAATCCTCCCTATAGTTGTCGTCAAGGAATCTGTGGTACCTGCGAGTGTAAGCTTCTAGAAGGTGAAGTGGAGTACCAAACAACACCTACAGCAACGGTTAAGGATGGTTCGGTACTGATTTGTATCGCTAAGCCCAAAACCGCAAACGTTGTCCTTGACCTGTAGGAACAGGTTTAGACAAATGACTCTCAAACGATCGCTCCTCTCTGCGGTTGCCGTTGCGGTCATTGTTGCAACACCGCAACGGCAGGCAGCTTCCCATTGATTCACGCAGTAACGATCGCTGGTTTCAACATATTGCCATTGCGGTGAGCAATATGGATCAGGCATACCAACAGTTACGCAACTATAAAGTACAATATGCATCCACTGCTCCCCAGCGCATCCCCGACTCCAATCAAGCGGCGGCTGGCATTCGTGCCTTCTACTTCAAAGACCCCGATGGACACAATTTAGAGCTTATTTACTTTCCACCCGGCAAAGGCGATCCAAAATGGCAGCAACCATCAAAGCAGCTTTTCTTAGGCATTGACCACACTGCGATCGTGGTTTCCAATACAGCCGTCAGCCTCAAGTTCTATCGCGATTTACTGGGTCTCAAAGTAGCAGGGGAAGGCATGAACGCTGGCACTGAGCAGGAACATCTCAACAATGTGCAAGGCGCACGACTGCACATTACTGGGTTACGTTCTCCCACTGGACCTGGTATTGAATTTTTGGACTATCTGGAACCAAAGGATGGGCGATCGCTCCCTGCGGATGCCAAACCGAATGATCTATTACACTGGCAAACCACTCTGGTGGTGAAGGATGTAACGGCGATCGCCGATCGGTTACGGCTCAATCAATCCACCTTTATTTCTCCCAATGTTGTCACCATGCCTCAGCAACCATTCGGTTTCAAAAAAGGGATTCTGGTACGCGATCCAGACGGTCATCCGCTGCGTTTGGTTGAGAAGACCGATCTGCTAAAGTAAAGCCATCGCCAGAGAAACCAGCCATGACAGTCACAACCGTTAAGGAGATTTCTAGGAATGAATTTACCCGCTAGCAGGTTGAATAAGGATATCCCATTTTGGTAATTCTGGATTGCGTT
>NZ_PVWK01000140.1 GCF_003003795.1 Stenomitos frigidus ULC18
CTGCTAAGGGCGGCATCCGTGCCAAGCGCCTCAAGGCGGGTTGGGATGACCACTATCTGCTCAAGGTATTGTCTCAGTCTTCTAGTCAGGCTTCTAAAAGATGAAGAAACGTGTGCGTTTGCCCTATTGTTATCCCGCCTGTGCTTGCCAAGCTGGGCTCATGGTGCAACCCGTTGCAGCCTAGAGTTTGCGTGCCCAATCGCTGCTTTTCCAGAGAATAAAGAAGAGGCTGCTGGCAAGCAAGGCACCCAGATTCCATTTAATCGAGTTCTTGAAAAGAGTTTGCTTTTGCGCGGCGCGATTCTCTTCAATCTGCGCCTGCACTTTTGACCGCACGGTGGTCAATCGCGATAAAAATTCGGTTTTGAGCGCCTGCGGTTCTTTCGTTGGGTCGATCGGAATACCGGCTTTTGCCGCCAGTGCCTGAATATCACTGGGGGTGCTTTGACTGAGCTGGCTTTCAATTTTGTTGAATTGAGAAAGTTGCTGTTCGGCCTGGCGATTGACCTGTTGATCGTTCTGAAAATCCAAACGAGCCGTACCAAACACGCCAAGTGGAATCACCAGCAAACAGACGATCGATAGCACTAAGCAGACCCACGACAGCACTCTGAGTAGAATTTTTTCGAAGCGGTTGCGATCGTAAAATTCACCAAAAAAGACGAGCGCCATACCCAGTAGAGGCACAATCACGCGCTCGATCAAGCTCCCGATCGTCTGCACCTCCCAAGCCGGGTTGAAAAACTTCGGCGGGTATAAAAGCTGCACTACATCCATGAAGGCATACCCAAGCAAGCCATAGCCAATCCAACGGAATCTGTGTATGGATCGATTTTCAGTCGTTGATTCAGCCATGACGCTGGGGTTCCTTTGACACAATAGGGGCAAAATTGACAGTACACCAACAAACGGGTTCGCTCCGCAAAGAAGCCCAAATGGTTACCTTTTCCACCCTACATGTAGGCAAGGTAAATTGGTCGTGCGGAGGGCTCTAAGTCGGTGGAAAGTTGGGTTGCCACCAACGGTACCAGGAGAACCAGGCCGTTTCTAGTGTTTTGTAAGCCTTGTTTAGCGTCGCCGAGTCAGCCTGGGTAACAGGCACAGACATTAGAGTCCAGAGGCAGCGGCGATCGAGCAGCGGCTGTTGCCCGGTGAGCCAGGGTAAGAGGCGAGCAGGTATGAGATCGTGAGTGCGCAGATTTTGCACAAACTGCTGCGCTGTAACGGTGCTTTCGCCACGTGGATTCATGCAAGCACTTAGATAGGCACGGCCTTGATATGGCAGGACACCATAGAATCCGATCGACGGTTGATACTTTAAGACAAGGCGATTATTTTCCTGTCGAATGGGAGTGTGCACAAACAAAAAGCGGTTCACATCGCCATCGCCAGTCATGTAGCGTAGCTCAACCTTAAGAGACTGATCGCTGTGGCGGTACTGGTACGCTTGCCCAGCGATCGCCTCTGGCATGGGCTGAAGCGATTCACTCGACGCAGTTTGCCAGTCAGACAGCGGTACTGTTGCTGGTAAGGCATAAGACGGCTGCGTTTCTGCCGCTTTAGGAACCACGATCGCCTTACCCAAAACAAGCAGTGCACCACTAAAGCTCAGCACCAGCACAGCCATCCGGGCGGGTTGCCGAATCGTGTTAACCATTGGACGGGTTACCTGCATCTGAAACGGCTGGAGGCGTGCGCAAGAAGGCAAGCCAGCAAAAAACACCGAAAAGCCCCACGGCGATCGCGGCAAAAATCAGCGAACCGTCACCCGTATGCCAGTAGTCGAACGCGTTTTTTTGCGAGAAGGCTACGAGCACCGCCATCAGCGCCACTCGTGCGGCGTTCACTAGAAACCCAATCAAAACAGCCAGCAGCACAGCCAATGCTTGTTGCACCACTGAGCGTAGCGAAAACATCATCACAAACAGCACGGCGATGTAGAGCATTTGCAACATGCTGCTGACACCAGAACAGGCTCCATACACATCAACACGCCCCGTTGGCAACAGCAGCGATAGCCCGTCCAATCGCACATCAAACCCGGTATACCAGAGCATAAAGGCTGCAGCATTAGCCGTTAGCTTAGGCAGATTAATCAAGTCCAAGCCTAATTTCAGCAGTGGATTGAATGTCAGCAAGCCGAAGATGCACAGCTCTTTCCAATATTGATGCAGCCCACGCACGCCAGAAGCCAGTAAGCCCAACCCTAGTACCATCACGACTGGAAAGCCTCTCAGGAAGGAGCCAGACGTGGGCAGAGCCGAGCTGAGCCATAGTAGCCCTAGCAGCAAACCGCCACCGATCGCGCCACCGATCGCACCACTTTCAAGCACCAAGGTGTGCCGCCGCTCCCACACTAAAAACCCAACCGCAAACCACAGCAAAATGTACGTTGCAAATAGCTCTTGCGCCAATTCGGGATCACCGGTACGACTCAGCAACGTTAAATGGAGTGCCATCATGGCAGCCATCGTGCCGAGCAACCAAGAAGCTGGCTTGTGGAGACGCTTGATTAAGTCCATCATGAGTACTCGCTAACAACCGTCTTGAGCTAAAAAGAAAGCCGTAGGAACACAGCTTAAATTAAGGTCGAACGTCTCGCGTAGAGGCATGGCAATGCCATGCCTCTACAGGATGCCAGATTTACAGATTATTTAATTCGCGTTCCTTAAAAAACAAGAGTTGATCGAGCTTTTAAGCCCCATGTGCGTCAGCCTTAATTCAGTTCGAGCCTTTATCACTGTTACAGCAAGACACATAACTCTTAAAGTTTCGGTCAACACGATGGGTAAAGTGATAGCTTCATAAAAATTTCATGCACAGGAACACCAAAAAGATCAGCGGCAAGAAGTGAGGTGACACCCTTGTTTTATGTGAGCAGGTATCGTTGCATTACAGAATCGCTGCATGCGGCTGAATCGTGCTATAAAGCTGAAAATCTTTGATGCTAACTGTTCGGACAGTAGAGGTTTTCGCATCAGCCCAAATCGCAGCAAAATAGGCAAACCCGTCGCTCAACTTTGAATGCTGAAGATATAATGACAAGCGTCGTAGCCGTGACGTGCCAGAGACCTCCCGTCCTCAGGATGAGCCAACTTTAGGATTAGAGCCATGAGTGAAGCTGATAGCCCAAACGAGCAAGCTGATAGCCCAAACGAGCAAGCTGGTTCGCCCGCACCGACTGAACCAGTCGAGTTAACTGTTGTCCTTGATTCAGCCACTTCTGAGATGTCGAGACCAGGCAACCATGAAGGTTGGCAAACCGTTGATTTTCCTGGGGCGATGAGTGTCGATGCGATTCCATATCATGCTGCAAAGTCTATAGAGCCCAGCTCTACAGATGGGTCAAACACATCAATTTCTCAGGGAATCATTCACTATAGCGGCGCTGAAATTGACCCAGCGGCAGCCACTTTTGCAGTTTCTGCCGAAACACCTGACGAAATCACATTACGACAGCAGCTGCAGAATGAGAATGCCGCATTGCGCGATCGCCTTGCCCAAATAGAGCTAGACCTGGTGCAGCAGCAAATTGAATGGCAGTTGGAGTCAACACTTACACAGAGCCACACAGAGTCAGCAGGCACGGTCAGTACGGCAGAGTCGGCAGGTACAATCCAGCCGTCCATCGCTGAGTCAACAGATGAACGCCTGAATCAGCTTTTACAAGCCTTGGAACGATCGCGCCAGACCGCGCAACGGCAGCAGATTTTGGTCGAAACGCTGACCGAACAGCTAGAGAGCAGCCAGGAACGGATCGCCCAATTAGAACGAGACTGTGCGTTGACCCAGCAGCGCCATAACGAGCAGGTGCAGCAAGTACTGCAAGCAGAGGGTGCCTGTCGTGATTTGCGCTTGCGCTTGCATCGCCAGCAACAGCAGACACTTCAATTCAAAGCAGCGCTCGAAAAATGCCTTGAGATGCCAACGGCTTATGGGCAACAGGTCATGCCCGACCTTGCGATCGATGACAATGCAGCCACCCCAGAGACGCTTGCTTCCCTGCTCACGCCTAAAAATCAACCCGTGAAGCCCTGGTCGTCACCGCAACGAGCTGCACATGAAGCAGAGAGTGATTCAGCAGAGCTACCGAAACCACTATTCAAGCTTTTGAATGGGCTGCCAGGTCAGGGTCATGAAAGCAACGAACTTCAAGGAATCGACGCTTTAGCAGGGGAGTTTGACACGCCATTCGTTAGAGAAGACCAGGGAAGCAGGCTGCCTGCCCCTGCCGATCCGTCTGCCCTGATCGACTCCGACGATCCAGAGTTCGTCACCCAGTTGATGCAGTTGATCTTTCCCGCGACCGCTGAGCAAGAAGTCTACACGACAACTGACGCGCCTCCAGCAGAGCCATTGTTTGATTTGAGTCCCTTAGGGAAGGCAAACGCCACGCCACCCATCCCGGTTTCTCAGCAGAGTGAGGTCGTCGATGGATCGACAGACTGCCCTTTTGCCCCCCTGCAAAGCAGCGAGGCAAAAGGGCAGCAACAGGACGATCCGCCGTCGAGCGCGATCGACCACAACCCCTTGCCTGCACCGTCCGATGATCGCTCTACCGATCCACTGTGGGATGACCTGACCGCCTTAATCAATCCCCCCCAAACCGTTGAACAGACGACGGCTATCTTTGTCGTAGAGACTGAGGCTTCTTCTGGTCTACTGGAACTACCTCAGGCCAGCACTGACAGTGCTCACGACACCGTTAGCTCAGTGCTAGTGGAAAAGCACTCTGTGCCAGCGGGCTCTCCTAAGCGCCCAGGCATTCCACCCTTTTTTGCAGCGACAGCCGTAGAACGATCGCAGCTGGATGACACAGCCGAGCCAGACAGCAAAGCTGACAGCACCAAAAAAGCGATCGCGGCCTGGACATGGCGCGATCGCTTAGCAACCGCCAGTACAACACCGCAATCAACTGAACCTGATGCACCTGAAAAAGCAGATCAGAAACCAGCTAAACTCTTTGCGCTCAACTCTGTGAGTCGGCAAGCTGCGGTCGAGCAGCCGTCTGTGAGCCAAGCAACAGTCAGTCAAGCAGCAGTCAGCGTTGCCAGCCATGCTGAACGAACGCCAACATCCTTCTCGACCATAGCCCCCTCGCCGATCGTGTATCCGCTTCGCTCGACCAAAAAGCTAGCCTCACTTGCAGCTGTCGATTTACCAACCTTTCCCAGGCGCTAGGCAGCCGATCGGTTGAGTACAAAGCAGAGTCCAGTCAAGAAGCGATGGCTCAAGGCAGTAACCGATTGACCGATCGTGTCACGCCGCTGATGGCTATAACGTTAAACCCGCTCAGTCAAACTCACCCAGTCAAACCCGTCCATACGATTTGCGGCAGTATTGCATCCAGATCCTAAATCGGTGCGTGGGTTTGCTCTTCCACAGCCCCAATGACTTCAGGCTGCACTGTTTGTGGTCGTCCGACACCATCAGTCAGGTTATAGCGTTGCGCCAACAACCACAGCCAAAAGCCTGGAAACCTTGGTTCTAGCCAGGGTTGGATTTGGCGCAAAAGTGCAGGGAACCAGCCCCTCACCAGGCTGCTTACAAACGCAGTGAGCGTAAAGTCGAGGTAGCTACCGAGCCAACGCCCAAAGTCTACGGCTCCAGCCATATCCCAGATCCACAGCAACAGCTTCGGATTTTTCCAGGCAGCCGTCAGCGCCATGCGGTTAAACGTCACCCAGTCAACCCGATCTTTAATAAAGGCTTCGGCGATCGCGGGTGGCTGGTCGGCCAAAATGCCGAAAAAGGTGTTCAGCATGGCATTAACCCGTTCAGGCGGCAAGTTTCGCCCTGTAGGCACCATCATGCCTTTAGAAAACAGCCACGTGACCGCCACGTTACTCTGATATGCACGGATCTGATTTAAGTGTTTGGCGCTCAGCAGATCGTGCTTCAGGGCTGTATCGAGAAGATGGGTCAACCGGGGTAAGTTTCGCACTAGCGAGCCAAACCCAGTGAAGATCAGCGGTGACTGGAGTGAAGCCGCATCGCCTAATGCAATCAGGCGATCGAATGCCACCTGGCGATCGCCCCTACCCGTTGTAAAGTGCCCTGGAATATAGCCAAAGGTTGGTTTCTTCCAAACCAGCTGCTCCATGTCACAACGTCGGTATTCCGGCAGGATGGTGAAAAAGTCTTCGTACATTTCCAGCAGCGAGCCAGGATTTTCGGGGTGCACCTGGTGGTAATGGAACAGGTAAAAGGTAAGCTCTTCGCCATCGGCTGGAAAGAGCTCCCAGATGAGCTGCCGACCGCGTGAAATGTCTCCATGACTATTCAGCACATCGCCATAGCGCGCATCCCATACGCCCGGTTCAAACCCGCTAGCAATCACTGCCCCAACGGTTGGACAAACACTATCAAACGCACGGCCACCATTGAGCTGCCACGCGATCGGGGATGCCGTCCCCATCGCATCAACGAGCAACCGTCCACTCACTGATCGCAAACCCCCTGTTGGCAGATGTTTAGCGTGAACCGTCACCTGGGAGCGATCGACCTCAACACGGTTAAACTCTGTTTCATCCCAAATCTCGCCGCCGTAGCTCCGCAATTTCTCGCCACAGGTGCGCAGCAGCTTTTCAGCATCCAGCCCGACATTCAGCACCGTGGGCGTATGCAGCACAGGTGCTTTGGCTTGCGGCGGATTATTCGCATCAAAGAACTTGTGAAACCCGTCTACATACTCTCTAGCAATGACGCTTTCAAACTCATGGGGTGTCAATAAACCCAGGTTAATCAGGCTTTGGAACTCACTACGCGAGATATTCCACTCTCGGTTCATTTTGCCAAACGGCAAACGTTCTAACAGCAGCACCCGATAGCCCAACTTCGCCATCACGGCTGCATGAATGACACCCAGCGCGCCGCCAACGTAGATCAGGTCGTAGGGTGGTGAGGAGTCAGGGGTTAAAGCTGAGGAGTCAGAGAGTTTTGAGTTTTGAGTTCTGAATTTTGAGTTCTGAATTCTGAGTTCTGAATTGATGCTGACCGCTGACCGCTGACCGCTGACCGCTAAATCCTCTCTTTCAAACACCACTTGCCTCGGCTGCTGCGGATTCTGCACACCGTCGCGCCAGCGCTGCTCCCACCAATAGACGCGAGTGAGATCATATTCACCATTGGGCATCTTTTGAAAATATTTGACCGTGAGCGGATAGCGCTCCACGAGGGCATCGAAAATGGATTGGCGAGTGAGATCGATCGTCGGGGGCTGAGGATACTGATTGGGAAAGCGATCGCGTAGAGCTTGCGTCAGGCGCTTTAGCAAGGTTTTTTCTTGGGGCACTGGCTGTGTCGACCAACGAAAAACTTTAAGATAGGTCGTTCGTTGCAGCGACCAGACAAAAATTACCAGGGTAGCCGTTGACTCTGGCTGGGTTTCCGAAGTCAGCCCTTCCACAACTGTAGCTGGGGAAACCGTCAGACGAATGCCACTGCTGGTGATGACTTTTGCTTCCGTTTGAGGCTCAAACTCCCGCTGTAGCCAGGTTTTGACGGTCTCTACGTCGGGGGTAGGGACTTCTAGATAAAGAACTTCCTTCATTTAGGGGAGCCAAACTTTAATGAACTACTAAAAAAGGCGGGGATAAGCATTGCTAAAGTGCGCTAAACTGCAAGTCACACATTTGACTTAATAAACTTTACAAGTCTCTCATAAATCTTCTAGAGCCGCTTGCATTCATTACATCATTCAATCCGTCATGAACTATCCTATTTCAGCACACACACCAAAAGGGGATGTCCTCCGGCAGAAATTTGTCGATGAGGAGCTGATTGCAGCAGCGATCGTGGGTGTGGTTGATGTGGCGCGATTGAATGGTCAGTCGCTTGAAGAGTTAATGGCAGAAGTGTTAGCAGATGACGCTCTACTCGACTCTAAACAGCGCCATTGGTTAAGCGAAGTAGTTGCCGTGGCATGGGAACAGTTGCCCTCATAGAGACCTTGGCAGCAGGGAAGCATCGGTTAAGAGTCTGTGAATTTGGATCGATGGAATTTACAGTGGTGGCTAAGGGGTCATTTGGAGGACTGTTTGGTGGGGAAGGACAACCCCTCAAAACAGTCTTACAGAACATAAGCGACGATCGATCACAACAGACTTTAGTTTAAAGCGTGATAACGTCGCTCTTTGCTGATATTCCACGCATTTCAAACGCCAGCTCGATAGACTGGTAACAATGTCCATTGTCTATGAAAAGGTAGAGCCACCTTGAACTCTAATGCATGAGCTAAGTCAGAGAATTCTTCGTGTCTGGAGAGAGAATGTTGGCCCGCGAATTCTACCGTTACTCACAACGGTTCGCTTCATTGGTCTCATGATTGCTGCGTTTGCCCTTTGGGGCTTTTACGAGATTGCAGAGGGGGTTTTAGAGCAAGAAACGCAGTCGCTCGACACCCGCATCTTAATGGCGATTCGACAATGGCACACGCCTTTCCTCGATCGCCTCATGGTGGTCATTACCAATCTTGGCAATCCCTCAGTGCTATTGGTGGCAAGTTTGTTGCTGGCAGCCTTTCTGCTTTGGCGCAAGCGACGAGCCGAAACCGTCACGCTGGCGATCGCGGCGATCGGCGCACTCGGCCTCAATGTTGTGCTAAAAGACCTGTTTGCGCGTTCCCGCCCAGAACTTTGGCAACGCACGGTTGACGTCAACTTCTACAGCTTTCCCAGCGGTCATGCCATGATGTCTGTCGTGGTGTTTGGCATCATTGGTTACTTGCTAGCAGCCCATCTGCCACGCTGGCGGCTCGTGATCGCCACGCTGACAGTGTTACTGGTGTGTGCGATCGGCTTTAGTCGCCTTTACTTCGGCGTGCACTGGCCAACCGATATTGTTGCTGGTTATGCCGCTGGCACCGTCTGGCTTGTTGCCTGCATCCTGAGCCTCGAAATCTGGAAACGACGTTACCGTCGAGTTCCTAGTGAACGGCAGCGATCGCTCACTTCAGCGCCAAAAGTAAAGGCTAAAGGCTAAGGGCTGAAGGCTAAACTCAAAACTCAAAACTCAAAACTCAAAACTTTTCCCCATGACCGCTGCTGTTTCACTCCAGAACGTTTACAAAGTCTTTGACAAAGCCCTTGTTGTTAACGATCTCTCTTTTGAGCTTCAACCCGGTGAGATGTTTGGCTTACTAGGGCCGAATGGCGCGGGTAAATCCACCACCATTCGGATGCTGACAACGTTGACCAAACCCTCGGAAGGGCACATTGAGGTGGCAGGGTATGACGTTGTCAGACAGCGATCGCAGGTCAAGCAGCAGATCGGCGTTGTGCTTCAGCAGATTAGCGTTGATAGCGATCTCTCCGTTTGGGAGAACATGGAATTTCACGGACGACTGCACCACATTCCCAACCCCCAACGGCAGCAAGATATCGATCGCTGGTTGGAGTACGTGGAATTGAGCGATCGGCGAGATGACCTTGCCAAAACCCTTTCTGGTGGTATGAAACGGCGCTTACAAATTGCCCGTGCCCTGCTGCACCATCCAGATATTTTGTTTCTGGATGAACCCACTGTCGGGCTCGATCCTCAAACCCGTCGTCGTCTTTGGGAAATCATCCGCGATCTGAACAAGCAAGGCATGACAATTCTACTCACCACTCATTACATGGACGAGGTCGAGTATCTCTGCGATCGCATTGGCATTATGGATGCAGGTAAGCTCATTGAGCTTGGTACGCTTCAGGAGTTCCGTCAAAAACACGGCGAAGGCTTGGTGATGAAGCAAACCGACGATCGGTGGGACTACAAATTCTTTCCCACGGTTGAGGCCGCCAATGCCTATCTCGACCAGCAACCTAATAAAACTGGCATGATGGTGAGACCCTCAAACTTGGAAGACATTTTTGTAGAGTTGACGGGACGGAATTTGGATTGAAGGATAAAGGATAAAGTATGAAGGATAAAAAACGAAGCATAGAATTTATAGCCGTTCGACAACCAGCCAATCATAATCCTTTAGCCTTTAGCCTTTCTTCTTTCGCCCATGCCTCGTCTTGCTAGTAAAATTGAAGCCATTTTGTACTTAAAAGCGCAGCCGCTCACCGTTGCCGAAATTGCCGAGTTTGCAGAGTGCGATCGCGAGACAGCGGCAGAAGGCTTGCTTGAACTCATGACCGATTACGCCCATCGCGACAGTGCGTTGGAAGTAGCGGAAACACCCAATGGGTATACCTTACAGCTACGCGAAACGTTTCACCACCTGGTTCAAACATTAGTGCCTGCCGATCTAGGCTTAGGTGCGCTGCGAACACTTGCCGCGATCGCGCTAAGAGGTCCTATTTCGCAAACCGAACTGGTCGAACTGCGAGGTTCCGGTGCCTATCAACACGTACCAGAGCTGGTCGAACTAGGTTTTGTCCGTAAACGTAGACAATCAGATGGGCGTTCCTATTGGCTACAGGTCACCAATAAGTTTCATCAATACTTTCAAATGAATCAGTTGCCACAAGAGTTTGATCAGCACGTAAAAGCAAAGCCTTAAGCGGTGCGCGTTTTATTGATCGCGTCGTTTATTTGGCTGGGGTTGAGGTCTGTTTCAACTCCGTGCCAGGAGGCAATATCGTCTCATCAGACACTTTCTGAAAGATTGTCGCGTTATCGGTTAAGGCTTTAGGGCGAGGCTTGCCGGGACGAGTACCCAGCATTTGCAAGCGCAGGTCACCGTTAGCAGTGAACTCAAATAGGGTCTCGACGGTAACATCAGCGATCAAAACAATATCCAGGTGCATGGGTTGAGGTTTAGCATCCAGGCGATATTGGAATTGGCTGGCGATCGCGTTCCCCGACGCAGACGTGCCCGTCAGGATGAACGCTTTACCGTCTGGCGCAAAGACAAACATCACCGTATCGCCTTCTAGCGGTTCTTTCGCTAACCACTGCCCCAAAATTTGCTTGGCAGCGGGAACCGGAGCAGGCGTTTCAGGTTTAACCGCAGGTGATGGTGCAGTCGGAACAGGCGTTGGTTCGGCACTCAGCAACCGATCGGGAAGAAAGATCGTGGCAACACCCGCCAGCGTGAAGCATCCGATGAGCAAACGTCCGATCGCCAAACGCGATACCAGGCCAGCGCGATCGCCCTGCGCCCTTTTTCCCAAACAGACAGGGCAGTTTGTAGAAGGGTGTTTTCGAGTGAGTTGGGTCATGAACCTACTGCCAACGGATTACCAGCATCTTAACAGCGGAAGCGTCGATCACCCGACTGCTAAAATGCAAACTGCGCTCTAGTCGTTTCTTAATTTGCTGTCCACTCAAAGTGTCACCTGGAAAAACACCCCGCACGCTCATCGATTTTGACAATGATGCGGTTGCTGCCTGGATTTTTTTAGCCCCCGCTCTCCTTTTGCTGGGCGTTTTCGTGCTGTACCCGATCGCGTACCTGTTCTATCTGAGCTTTACAACTGGCAGCTTTACGAGGGTTGGCGTGCACTGGATCGGCCTCAAAAACTACTGGCGCTTGTTGTTGAATCCTGATTTTTGGCAGGTGCTCGGCAATACCATCTACTTCACGCTGGCAACCGTGATGCCGAGCTTAGTGCTGCCGTTAGGTTTGGCTGTGATGCTCGATCGGGCGATCGCATTCCGTGACCTACTCCGAGCGGCTTACTTTCTGCCATCCATTACATCACTGGTTGCCGTTGGATTAGGGTGGCGCTGGCTCTTTCAAACCGAAGGCCCGCTCAATCAGTGGCTAGAAGCGGTGGGTATGGAACCGATTCCCTGGCTGAGTAGCACCGTCTGGGCAATGCCTGTCCTGATTTTGTTAAGCATCTGGAAGCAACTGGGTTTCAACCTGGTAGTCTTCCTCGCCGGACTTCAAACCATTCCCCTCAGCCGCTACGAAGCTGCCGCCTTGGATGGAGCTAACCCCTGGCAGCAGTTCTGGTACATTACGCTGCCGGGATTGAGACCCACACTGCTTTTTGCTGCAGTGACAACGGCGATCTTTACGTTGCGGAGCTTCGAGCAGGTTTATATCATTACAGGCGGTGGGCCGCTCAACACCACTAATCTGCTGGTGTACTACATCTATGAACAAGCGTTTGCTCAGTTTGACTTTGGTTATGCGGCAGCCGCTGCCACGTTACTACTTGCAGCAACGCTGGTACTGGTATACATCCAGCTCAGAGCAACGCAAGAGGAAAGCGAACGGTAGCAACACGCAGTCGCACCGTCTAAACATTCGCGTCGGTGCCTCGACTCAGGGTTAGTGAGATGCCATTCTCTGCTGGTCGATCGCAGTAAAATCGACGCGCTCTGCATGCCCCCAGAAGGCTTCCAAATTATAGAATTCGCGCTCTTGCGGCATGAGAATATGGACAATCACATCACCGTAATCCTGGAGCGTCCAGCTTCCTTCTGATTGCCCTTCAGTACGAATGGGAGTACGCTGCAATTCCTCTTCAACCTTATCTTTGATAGAACCCGCGATCGCCCGCACCTGAGCCTTAGAGAAGCCCGTCACGATCACAAAGTAATCTGCCAGTGTAGAAATATCGGCAACCCGCAGGAGTGTAATATCAGCAGCTTTGCGATCATCCGCAGCGTTGGCAGCCGCGATCGCCAGTTGCAGGCTCGAATCCTGTTCAGTGTGCAGTGTACCTTCGCCAGCAGTAACTAAGACAGAAGACAGAGAGGATTCTTGGGCGTTGTTTGGCATTCAATCTCCAGTTTTGTAAATTGGTTAAACAGTCGTGGCTAAGTAAGAGGCTAGGAAAGCGGTCGTTTCAAGTTCTATGGGCGGTTTATCAAGGCAACATCGTTTGGTCTTAAGCATCTTTGATTGAGAATGACTAGAGCTTGAGGCTGATCTTAATGAGAGCGAGACGTTGGCGTTTTTTTGTGGGTTAAGCCCAATGCCCAATTACGAGTTAACACCATGCGGGGATGTATTTGCTGCGCGCGGGCTATCAAGTAACGCAACGACTCATCACAGGTGAGCCAAACAGCTCGATAGAGGTCTTGTTGGCTACTTTGACGTAAGGCAACTAGTTCCGGCGTGTCGCCACGACCAGGCTCCAGGCTGTCAGCTAGAAAGACGACACAACTCAACGCGCTCATGCCAGGGCAGCCCAACGTATGGTTACGAATGGCGTCTAGCACCGCTTCGTCTTGAATGCCAAACTCGTCTCTAGCAACGATCGCGCCCACCGCAGCATGAAGCAAATGCGGATTTGCCACATCCACTGGGTCAAGTACAACCCCTTCTGCCTGAGCCACTTGAAGCAGGCGTTGCGGCTTAAAGAACTTCGCCAGGTCATGCATGAGACCAGCCTGCGCGGCCTGCTCTGGATCAAGATGATAACGTTGAGCCAATTCGACTGAGAATTGCTCTACACGCAAAATGTGCTGCAAGCGGCTAATCGGAACATGCCTTCGGAGCCAGCGGATGACACGATCGCGCAGCTCTGGCGACATAAATGAGGCAGACGAGCTGGCATAAAGATGATCAAAAGACAGGTTCGTTGAAACGCCTCGACGATCGTGAGACCGATCGCCGTTTGAAGACCGAGCGGTTGGAGACTGAAAATGTGTGGCAGGCGCTTCTTCGGCAGGAACCCAGTCTACAGGCTGCTTGACAGGCTTCAGATGTCTTGCATCTGCGGTGTCATAAGCATCCAGGTTGCTGTCGGATTCACGCATTCAGACAAGGACTCCTAGTTTGCACTGATAGGGGTCAAGCTGAGAGAGTAAGTCGCCGTGAGGGGTTGTAAACGAAATCAAAAATTTGGCTGGGGATCGGAGTGCTCCTATTCTAGCTCACCCGTTTCAGTTGATTGGGCTTGAAGGTAGAATTCAACATTCGCAACATTCACACCCATTCTCAGAATTACAGCCATTTTCATTTGGATTAACCACACCCCACACCCCAGCCCCCACATCCCACGTCACAAGACTGTGGCTTACTGATCTGAAAACTGCTGTAGGTTCTGCGGACTAAACAGCAATGAGCTTCGGTTTCACGCACAGTTTGAAAGAAACCAGGTCTCTGGACACAACCTGGAGGCTTCAACAACCTCTGCTCGTGAAGAAACGCGGTTTCTCTAGCCTACGGATTGCTGCAACAGCCTTGCTAGCTCAAACCAGATTGGAGCTGTTTTTTGGCTTCTGCAAGCGCTTCAGGCAGTTTGCTGGCATCACGACCGCCTGCCTGAGCGAGGTTAGGCCGTCCGCCACCACCACCACCAGTAAGTTTGGCGATCGCGCCCACCAACTTACCAGCCTGCAACCCTTTTTGAATCACGGCAGGGCTGAAAGCAGCGACCAGGCTAACCTTATCGGCTTCAGGAACGGAGCCAAGGACAACCGCGCCATTGGCGAGCTTTTGCTGGAGCTGTTCAGCAGCCGTTTTGAGGGATTCGGGGTCAACGCCATCCAGTTGAGCAATCAGGATATGGAACTCACCGACGGCTTCAGCCTGTGCCAGAAGATTATCGGCTTTGGCGAGGGCAAGCTGACCTTTAGCGGTTTCGAGCTGTTTTTGGGTGGTTTTGAGTTCGGTTTGCAGGGTCGTGATGCGATCGCTGATCTCTTCGGGCTTAACCTTAAAGCGATCGCTCAGATCACGGACGATCGCATCACGTACATTCAGGTATTCCAGCACAGCAGGACCTGCAATCGCTTCAATACGACGGATGCCAGCAGCAACACCGGCTTCGGAAACGATTTTGAACAGACCGATTTCAGCCGTGTTGCTCACGTGAGTGCCGCCACACAATTCCATCGACACGCCTGCAACATCCAGTACGCGAACTTCACTGCCGTATTTTTCGCCAAACATCGCGATCGCGCCTTTTGCTTTGGCTTCTGCGATCGGCAGAATCGACGTCTGAGCCTTGTGAGCTTCGGCAATCCAGGTATTGACCTGATCTTCAACCTGCTGGAGTTCGTCTGGCGTGAGGGGACGAGGGCAGTGGAAGTCAAACCGGAGACGATCGAAGGACACCAGCGACCCTGCCTGAGAAATGTTGTCATCCACCAGCTTTTTCAGCGCTGATTGCAACAGATGGGTCGCGGTGTGGTGCGCCTGGGCACGACGACGACAAGCAAGGTCAATCTGTGCAGTGACGGAATCACCCGTATGCAAGGTGCCCCGCTCCACACGACCGTAGTGGACGAAGAAGGCAGATTCTTTTTGCACATCTTCAATCCGCACCAGAACGTCATCCCCAGAGAGGTAGCCACGATCGCCAATTTGCCCACCAGACTCGGCATAAAACGGCGTCTGATCGAGCACAACCTGTACAGCCGTGCCCGCTTCTACCAGTTGTTTAGGTTTACCATTCACCATCAAGACCTGCACGATCGCATTGGTTGCTGGCTGGGTATACCCCAAAAACTCAGTCTGCTCAATGTGGTTCGCCAGGTGATCCAGGGTGCCTTGAGCGGTGAGGTCAATGGTTGTATGTGCCAGTTGAGAGCGTCGTCGCTGCTGCTCCATTTCGGTCTCAAACCCAACGGTATCGATCGTTAAGCCTTTCTCAGCCGCAATTTCTTCGGTCAGCTCTAGCGGGAAGCCATAGGTGTCGTAAAGCGTGAACGCATCGGTGCCAGAAATTTGTCCACCCGCACCCACTTGCTCGGTGATGTCTGCTAGCAGCTTTTCACCGCGATCGAGGGTTTTCAGGAAGCCAATTTCTTCTCGTTGCAGCGCGACTTTGATCGTCCGCTCCATAATGCGCACGTCGGGATAGGCAGACTCAGATAGGGCGATCGCGGCTTCAGCAACTTTGGGTGTAAACTCGCGATCGATGCCAATCAAGCGACCGTAGCGGATGACGCGACGAATCAACCGGCGCAGCACATAGCCACGACCTTCGTTGGAAGCCACAATGCCATCGGCAATCATGTGAACAACGGCACGAACGTGATCGCCAATGACCTTGAGAGCGATTTTGGTCGTCTCATCAACGGTGGCGTAGTCAAGGTTGGCGATCGCTGCCGCGCTTTGAATAATGGGGAAAATCAGGTCAGTTTCATAGTTGTTGGGCACTTTCTGGAGGATTTGCGCCATCCGTTCCAGTCCCAACCCCGTGTCGATGTTCTTGTTTGCCAGCGGTGTCAGGTTGCCTGCGGTATCCCGGTTGTACTGCATGAACACCAGGTTATAGAACTCGATAAACCGGGTGTCGTCTTCTAAGTCAATATGCTCATCACCTTTTTCGGGATGAAAGTCGTAGTACATCTCAGAACAGGGGCCACAGGGACCCGTTGGACCAGACACCCAGAAGTTATCCTTTTCACCCATGCGCTGAATCCGATGGGCAGGAATGCCAATTTCGTCGCGCCACAGAGCGAAGGCTTCATCGTCATCCTCAAAGACACTCACAACCAAACGCTCTGGCGGCAGACCGTAGACCTTGGTAGACAGTTCCCATGCCCACGCGATCGCCTGCGACTTGAAGTAATCCCCAAAGCTGAAGTTGCCCAGCATTTCAAAGAACGTATGGTGTCGCGCCGTACGCCCCACGTTCTCGATGTCGTTGGTGCGAATGCATTTCTGCGACGTAGTGGCGCGGGGAAACTCAGCCGGACGCTGTCCCAAAAAGATAGGCTTGAACGGCAACATCCCGGCGATCGTCAGCAGCACGGTGGGATCTTCTGGCACCAGGGAGGCACTGGGCAAGATCTGGTGCCCTCTGGCTGCATAGAAGTTGAGAAAGGTTTGCCGAATTTGAGTGCCGCTGAAGGGAGTAGCCATGAAACGTGGTGGGGTTCTGCTAAGAAAGTATTCGCTGATCTTAATGATGCCGTATGATTCTGCCATTTCACCCGATGTCGTGACAAACTGCCCCGACAAATTGGAGCGGAAACCGCAAGATTCCTCAACGGCTGAGAAACAGGAGTGCGGGTTTATACGCAGGAAGAACGATGGCTTACCTGAGCGTACTTAACGGTAACTTCACCATTAGTAACCACAGCTTCACCGTTAGTCACCACAGCTTCATCACTACTAACGACAACTTGTGTGGAAGTAAGGACGATTTATGTGGAAGTCATCACAGCTTGAACGGAAGTAACGATCGCTCTAGCGGAAGTAAGGACGACTTCATCGCTGATAAGGACAGCTTGCGCGGAAGTAACGCTTGCTTGAATGGCAGTAACAACGCATTGAGCGGAAGCAATGATCGCCCCTCCTACATCAACATCAGCAAAAGGCTTTACGCCTCAAGCGTTCAGATCCCCGACTTCTTAAACATTGCTCTGCTTAGAAGTCGGGGATCTTTGCGTCCCTTCTAACCTCACACCTACCATACAGGTAGAGGGAGTGGCGACGGTGAAGTCGTAAAAGACTATTATGACGTTTACAAAGGTTCGCCTCTGGACGGTTGAAGAATCACGGTTTCTGGCAAGGATGGAGCAGACGCAAAACGCTACCAGGAGAAGGAAATGCAGGCGGCAATTGAGAGTGTCAAGGAGCAAGAGCAGTATGAATAAGCTCAAATACCAAATGGTCATCCAGTGGTCTGATGAAGATGATTGCTTTTTGGTCAGCTTTCCTGATTTTCCTGGGCAGCAATGGCGGACGCATCGAGACACTTATGCGTTAGCCGTCACTAACGGTATTGAGGCATTAGAGTCACTCATGCTGGCTTATGAAGCTACGGGCGAAGCATTGCCAGAACCAACCGTTTGCAGCGCTGCATAGAAGTTGAATTTGCGATCGATCCGCTCAAAAAAACATCGAAATCGCCTCAGTATAGCTAGTTCAGGTGCGATCGCTCACTGGCAATATAGCCACGATCGCTCACTGATAAACCTCCTGAACCATTTGATCAGTATTGGGTAGCTCCATACCCTCCTAACTTGAATTTTAGCCTGAGGAGTCGATCGCCCACTTCAGCACGTTGGTGAGGTTTCGCGATGATCACCCCAACTGCGAGATCAGCAAAGGTAACTGCTTAATGCTATCCGATCGCCCGATCGAGCAAGCACCTGTTTCGGTCGATCGACTAGACGCCCACAACCTGCGAGATTGGCGGCAACGGCATAGCACAGCTTGACAGACAGTTCTCATTTTGAGAGCATAGAGATGCCTTTAAACGGGAGTAGTTAGATGAAACGTACATTCTTATGCACCTTATCAGCACTCGAAAGTTAATCGTTGCTGCTGCCAGGTATCCTGATGTAAGTTCTCAAATGCGCTCTTGGTGCAAGACGATCGAGTCCTCATCATGGCAAAATTTGCTTGAAGTTCGGCAAGTTTATGCAACGGCTGAAGCCGTGGGCAACTTTACTGTCTTCAACATCAAAAGCTATCGTTTAATTGTTGGTATTAATTATCGTGTCCAACGAGTCTCTTACAAGTACTTTCTAACTCATGCCGAGTATGACAAGGGGAAGTGGAAAGATGACCCTTACTTTTGACAATGCTGCTTATGGTCACCTGTTAAGTGAGTTTCAGCCAAAGGTTATTGCAACTGAGGCTGAGTACGATCGCCTGCTTTTAGCCGTTGAAGCATTGATGTTCTGTCAAGATCCCACTCCAGAACAAACGGCTTTATTGGAACTGTTAGCAACCCTGGTGGAGAACTATGAGAGCGAACACTACCCAATGCCAAACGCATCCCCTCACGAAGTATTAGCGCACTTAATGGAAGCTAGAAAGCTCAAACAGATTGATCTAGTGGGAATTCTTGGTTCTAAAGGGGTCGTTTCAGAAGTGGTGAATGGGAAACGAGGCATCAGCAAAGCACAGGCAAAAGCGCTAGGAGAGTTTTTTCACGTTTCGCCTGAACTGTTCATTTAAGGAAGCGTATTTGGTCGGTAGAACTGAACAGCAGTCAAATTGGGAAATCGATCGCCCCCTTCAGAGCATATGATGGGTTTTGCGATGCTTAATTGGATTTGGAAGCGGGGCGATCTTCCATCGCTGATTAAGCAGTAGTTTCCAGGAAGATTTGCTGCCAGGAGTTAGGGCTTCTCTGACTAATATACAGAACCTCAATGCCAACGACTTTACCCTCAGCGTTGTAATCCAAAATGATCCCATCACTCACTTCTTCGGAGTCGATAATGGGAGTTTCATCTAACCGTAAGTACAAGGCATCATCGTCTTTATGAACCACTAATTTCATTTCACTCTCCTGCTAAAATCGCCTACTTCAGAGCATGGGTTTGGGCTTTGCGATGCTTTAAGGGGTTTAGGAGAAGGGCGATTATATTGCATCTGCCTTCAAAGAAAACAAAGAATTAGATTTCATTTTAAAACTCAGATTCGACTTGCTTCGGAAGAATGTAGACATCTTTGAGTAGGTGTTCAACAATATCCATCGCGAGAGCAAGCTGTTTCTCATTATGAGGCTTTACTTCGTGTGCTGCTGCGTTTCCCAAAGTGCGTATTTTGTGAAGGATGGCTGCACTAGCAGGTGTCAGAATTCCTTTACTTACAAGACTGTCAATCTTTTTGAGAAGGTCATTTCCGACAGCCTCTTTTTCTTTGCATACAGTCTCTAGCAAGGCACGCAAGCCTATACCAGCAAGAACTGATGCTTGGCATGACAAGGCAATTAGGTTCTCATTGTAGATTCTGTATACATTAGATGGCAAGTAATGTGTTTCTCTGCCAAGTCCTTTGATCCCTTCGATACGAGGAGGATACAATCTTTCATCTACATTGTATTCATAAGCATCGTGACTGATAGGATAGTACTCCTCATCATTTGAGCTTGCCTCCCGAAACGATACTGTTTTACAACCGAGACATTGAACGATTTGATTGTCTATCCACCATGAAAGCGAGTAGGTGCCTTCCTCTTTCGTGCCGCGGATGTCCACGGATACAAGTACTTTATGCGTAGTCTTGCCTGTGCATTGAATACATTGTAGCGAGTACTCTTCGCCCTGCGTCTTATTAGTGTAGTAATTGATAGTACCCGGCATAAGTTCCCCAATTTATTGATGTTTTCGCTCACCCTGTAGAGATAGCATTTACACTTCATTGAGAACTTTACAACTTTAATCTATTTCGATTCACAGGCTTTTTATATGGATTAAAGACAAAAAATAAGTTCAGTATGTTTCAACTAAAGCAGAGAGCTATTGTAGAAAATCAACTTTCAAAATACTCTCGACAGGAACTTCTAATCCTTCTCCATCAAAGCAAGCGTCTGACTCAATTTCCAATGGCTCTCCTTTAGCAGTTAGAAATAGATAATACAAGATTGGTTTAAACAACTCATTTCCAATGTATTTATTACTAACGAATTTGACTATGCAAGGTTGTAGCGATCCAACAACTGTATCGTGTAAACGAAAGTTGAAGACTTTTGAGTACCCATTACAGATATCTTCTATTATTTCTGGTAGTCGTAAGTAGTCATGATTACCAACCTCGTTTGCACGAAAGGCTTCTTCTCTAATTAGCATTGCAAATGGTCCCCAGTGACAGTGATCTGATACCTTCAGATTGTAAAGGTGATCTGCTACACCGCAATCTCTAAGCTGGAGTAAGTTATCGTAATGATCAGTACCTTCAAAGATTTCCAGTAGAGTGTTCCATATTTCTTTGATAGCTGAACCTAACGGAAGAATTCCTGCTTGAAATTTTGAGTCTAACCGAGTACGTGTTAGGTGAAACCAACAAACTTCATCAATGCCAATTACTGGTTCACCAAACTCTTGATTAAAAATTCCTCTCAGTGCTTCATCGAAATAGCAGAATTGTAAAGAGCTTTCATGAATCTCAGATATATCAGTTGCTAACAGGAACTGGTCAACCTTTAGTGGCGCTAGGTTGTAGAAATATGCAAGTGTATGCAATGCAGATTCTCGCGTTTCACAATCAATTCTAGTCACAAAAGTTTTATCCTAATCAATAAAATCTGGCACGATGAGTAGATGTTGCCTATGTCTAACCGACTGACAGGCCGCGATCGGCTTGACGTTCGCGGATCCGTTCCAAGCTACTCACAGGAATCGCTGAAATGAGTTGGCGCGTGTAGTCTTTTTGGGGTTCGCGGTAGATACTTTCGGAAGGGCCGATTTCTTCGATTTCGCCTTTGTTCATAACCATAATGCGATCGCTCATGAACTTCACCACACTTAGATCATGGGAGATGAAAATGTAAGTGAGGTTGAACTCACTTTGGAGTTCTTTCAACAGGTTCAAGACTTGCGCCTGTACCGAAACATCCAGGGCCGAAACCGATTCGTCACAGATGATGAATTTAGGGTTGAGGGCAAGCGATCGGGCGATGCAAATCCGCTGGCGCTGTCCACCCGAAAACTCATGAGGGTAGCGGTTCAGGGCATCGGCGCTCAACCCCACTCGTTCCAATAGATAGACCGCACGTTTCCGCTGTTCCTGCCGTTCTCTGGGCTTCGCGTGAATCACCATCGGTTCCATCACGGCTTTGCCCACCGTCATGCGAGAATCCAGCGAACCAAACGGATTTTGGAAAATGATTTGCATCTCGCGTCGCAACCGTCGCATTTCGTTCGGCAAGAGAGTCGTGACTTCCAGGTTCTCAAAGCGCACGGTGCCGCTGGCAGGCTTAATGAGTTGCAGAATGGCGCGCGCCAGCGTCGATTTACCGCAGCCAGATTCACCCACCAAACCCAGCGTTTCACCGGGATAGACATCAAAGGAGACATCCTTCACCGCCACAAAATAGCGCCGGGTTTGCCCAAATGCACCCCGTATAGGAAACTGGACGCGCAGTTTTTGCACAGACAGCAATGGTTCTGCTTGTTGCAGCGTCGCTAACCGCTGGTCGAGTTCGTCCTGGCTGACTTCGCGTGCAAGCTGGAGGGCGCGATCGACATCCGTTTCGCGCTCTTCAATCAGCAGTTCGCCCGATGGTGACGTGCTGACCTGCATAAAGTCTGAAACCGTGGGTAGAAGATGCAGGCGACGATCGAGTCTGGGTCGGCAGGTCAATAAGCCTTTGGTATAGGGATGCTGCGGATTCGAGTAGATCTGCAAAACGGGACCTGCTTCGACGATCTTGCCCCGATACATCACAGCAACATCATCGGCAATTTCAGCAATCAGCCCCAGGTCGTGGGTGATGAACATCATGGACATACCGCGTCGATCGCGCAGATCCCGCAGCAGATCCAAAATGGTTGCCTGTACGGTCACATCCAGCGCTGTAGTGGGTTCGTCGGCAATCAGGAGTGCCGGGTCGCAGGCGATCGCCATCGCAATCATCACCCGCTGCATCTGTCCGCCGGATAGCTCATGCGGATAGCGATTCAGGAAGGCCTCTTTTTGACGGAACACCTGATGCTCTACTTCTGCTGCCGGTGGCAATGGTACGCCAGGACTGTTGCGCTGGAGGTCTTCCACGTAGCGCCGTTTCATTTCCTCATCGTCTGGTAGCAAGCGCACTTCCTGGAGACGAGCGATCGCGTCCCGTTCGGCTTCTTTCTGCGTGACGCGTTTGTGCAGACGGATGGCTTCTACGAGCTGAAACCCGATCGTATAGACCGGATTCAGCGAACTCATCGGCTCCTGAAAGATCATTGAGATCTCCCCGCCGCGATAGTCTTCAAGCTGGCGTTTGGGTAGTTTGGTGAGGTCGATCGCCTGTGCCCCGTTCTCGGCACCCCAAAACAAAATTTCGCCGTTCGTCACCTTGCCCGGAGACGGCACCAGCCCCATCACTGCCAGCGATGTCACCGATTTCCCAGACCCTGACTCGCCCACAATCCCTAACGTCTGCCCTCGTTTGACCGCAAACGAAATGCCATTCACTGCCTTGATCAGCCGTCCATCGGGTTGAAACTGAACTTCAAGGTTGTTGACTTGCAGGACTGTGTCGCTCATGAGGTACCGGGAGAACTTTCCTGGATTTTAACAGCCTCTCTGGATGGATTGCGTTTAGCCTCCCATTGTTCCAGTGTCATCCCATCGAGTAGCCGTTATTCACGCTCGGAAGCCGCTATTGTTGAGGTGGTCGCGATCGCTCAGCCGCTATGGTTCAACTGCAACCGAAACTGCTCACTGACACCTGGGTTACTGCCACCTGGAACGAATACTTACGGCTAATCGAAGATCCTGCCTACGCCAAAGCTAAAGGGTATTACTTCAACGGTCAAATGAGAGTGGAGACAATGGGGGTAGGACCGGATCATGCTAGCGACAATGGAATTATTCACGTCGCAATCACGCTATTCTGCGCCCTCAAAGGCATTCCTCTTAAGGGGCTCATTAACTGTAGCTATCGCAAAACGGGTGTCCGTGAAGCGCAGCCAGATGTTTCCTACTACGTGGGCGATGCTGCTTTGCAGCCGTTGCACGATCGCGCCATACTCGCACCGCAGGGGAGCAGCATTACAAACCTGGATGAAAGTCCCGCGCCCGATCTGGCGATCGAAATCGCTGACTCGTCACTTGACGCTGATTTGGGCAAGAAACGGTTGTTGTATGAAGAGATGGCGATCGCTGAATATTGGGTGGTCGATGTTGAAAACGCGCAAATTTTGGCGTTTCAAATCATCAACAACGGCAGCCAGCGCATTGCTCAGTCTCAAGTCTTACCAGGGCTAGAAATGACAGTACTGTCTGAGGCGATCGCCCTGCGACGTCAAATGGATGACAGTCAGGTAGTTGCTCGGCTCATGTCCAGCTTTTAAAGCTAACACTCAGACCGAACACTCACAGCATCGACAGTTCACCAGCGACTTCCAGACGGGTGACACCGCTGAGCGTCATAAAGCTTTCCGACAGGGTTTCAGAAACCGATGGACTGATCCAGCCCATTTGTTTCAGTAAATGAATGGCAACGGCGTATTTGGCTCGCTTCGAACCATCCATTACCTTGATGGCTAACCCCATCCCTTCACCCAGTCGCCCAACGCACTGAATGCCCTCTGCTCCCGCTTTACTGACCAATTCGCCTTCTGTCAGGCGCATCAGCTCCGTATCGAACTCACCGTCGCCTGCTACCATCGCGGGGTGATGCGTCATGGCACGAACGATCCGCTCCATATCCAAACTGTCACCAGAGGCAAGACGGGCGTACAGCGAGGCAATCTGCCCCAACTGCATGAAGTAAGTCGGTGCGCCACAGTCATCCCGCGCGCTGATAAACTCTTCGGCTGGCATCCGTAATTGCTCGGCGACTTTTTGCAGAATTAACTGCTGTACGGGATGGCTGCGCTGGAGGTAGCTGCTGAGCGGAAAGTTACGCTGTTGGCAAACCGCCAGCATCCCTGCGTGCTTGCCAGAGCAATTGTGCTCCAGTCGACTGCGCTTGCCTGGTGGCACAGGGCACTGAAGCACGGTGGGATCAACATCTGCACGCCAAAGAATGTTGAACGCTTGCCGGACTTGCTCGATCCTGCCCTTGTGCGAACTACAGATAATCGCCAGGTCGCGATCGCTCAAGCCATAGCGCTCAAGCGTGCCCGTTGTTGTCACCGCTAGTGCCTGAAACGGCTTGAGTGCAGATCGCACGAAGGTTGCGGTCTCTGCACTGCCAGCCACCAGTAAATTTCGTCCTCGGTTGTCGCAAATGACTGCCTGGACGTAATGTCTGGATTCGATAATACCTTCACGCAGTAGCCTGACTTCCAGCTCTGCGGATTGTGTGCGTCTTCCCCTTGTCATGCCTATGACTCTAGCATTTGACGGGGACGGAAGGGGAAAAAAGATTTGAGGAGGAGGAGGATGAAGTATGAGGCTAAAGGATAAAAGTTTTGAGTTTTGAGTTTTGAGTTAACTCTGAATACTGACCTAGCTTTCTAGCCTTCATACTTCAGACTTCAGACTTTCACAATAGCTTCCACGCCAGACTACCTGCTAGCAGCCCGATCGCCAAAACGCCAAAGGTCTGTGTGAGGCGTTTGAGAATGGGTTGAATCTGGTATGTCACAACCAGTCGGTCTTGGGCGAGCATTTCGGGTGGTTTTTCCCAAAGCTGACCATCGTACCAACCTGACTCTTCGTAAAAAACGGTGGCATCGAACAACCGCGATCGGATGTACGTCCAGCCCAAATACAAGCGCAACAGCACCAGCGATAAAAACAAGGTGGCTCCTGCCATGCCCATCAGGGCAAACTGAGCCGGATACTTGGCGATCGGAAAACTGGCAGCCGCGATCGGTCCTGCAATGATCCAACTCCAAAACCAAATCCAGAGTAGCTTCCGAAGATATTGCGGGAAGGCAAATGTTCCCCATCGAAAATACCAGGACTCTTTAAGCTCCTGGTATTCATTAAGAGGTTGCTGCTCGAAAGGAACCGGGCAGGAAGAGACAGAAGACTTCATGGCTAAGCCATCCCAAGCTGGCACACTCTACACTATAGAACGACTTGCGCCCGGTAGACGAGTCAGCAAACAGGTGATTGTTTTGCCTGGGGCTGATTGAGAAACCATACGTCGAGCACAGCTTAATAGCTAGAGCGCTTGGGGCTCCCACAAAAAATCCCCTACCTCTTGCATCAGCAGAAATAGGGGAAATCAACACGTTAGACCAAGCGAAACGTCTAATCTTTGAGGTCAGAGGCTTGTCATAATTGCTTAAAAAGTGTCATCTTCCATCCGCGCCATCACAACGGCACAAAAGGCAAACGCTGCTACCAAGGGCATTGGGGACGCAAAGAAATAGGCAAACGCTCCAGCAGTGACAGCGCTTAGTCCAGCCGCTGCACACCACACCTTTTCTTCAAAGCACAAACCACGATTTGCCTTGATCGCCCTTAACACCTGGGTTGGGATTGGCACTGGCATCACTGCATTGGGAGGAAACGCCCAGTAATCAGTGCGTTCCTGAAATAAATCAGTCCAGCCATTTTCGGAACACCAATCTTCAATCCATTGGACAGCGTAATGTTTCATATCTCAACGCATCGGTGACTTTAGCGTGGGTAAACAAAGGCGAAAAGCTAGCTGTTACAGCGGCAGCCGAGATCAAAAGGAGTGATCAAATTCGCTAATCACGTTGATAAGCTTCCCTTCTCTTTTGAGACTACCAGAGGGATTCTTTGATCAACAGCCAAAGAAATCAAAGTTTACGTGTTCAAACTAACTTGAAACGATTTGTTAAATGCAGCTTTTGTCGCGCATAAATCGTCACGACTAAAAATCCATAGCTTCTGCCCTGTAGGCGTTGTAGGCATTTATAGTCGCATCGTTGGCACTCATTTATGGCACGACATATTTCTTCAAAAAACGACGTGATCGTTGCGTATTCGACGGTTGAATCAGCCTTAAGTGAGAGACTAATCTGCACGATCGCGTTACACAATTGCCTGTTTTGTTGCGAACCCTTAATATTCGGGCAGCAGTGTAGCAGGGGCAAAATATGGTGAAATAAAAGCGGCAGCATTGCAGCGCCTGTATCTGCTTGTTAAAAAATGCTAAAAACGCACCAACATTGAACCGCTATGAAAGCAACGATTGATTGCCCATTGTTAATGACTGCCGTCACGATCGCGTTGGCTGCCTGTAGTCCCAATCCTGGCCCTACCACGACTGCATCACCTCAGGCAGGAACATCGAGTGCTCCAACTAGCGGTGCGAGCGGGATTGCGATCGGCATTGGCGTTGCTCAAACCAGCAACGTGGCTTTGCTGGGGCAGGAACAAGTTGCAGGCGCAAAAATCGCCGAGAAGTACTTCAACGACAACGGCGGCATTAACGGTACGCCAATCAAGCTGGTCTTTCAGGATACGGGGGGCGATGAGCCAGGAGCGATTAATGCCTTTCAAGCGCTGATTACGAAAGACAAAGTGGTGGGCATTGTTGGCCCCACACTCTCGCAGCAAGCGTTTGGTGCAGACCCGATCGCCGACCGAGCCAAAGTGCCCGTCCTTGGTCCCTCCAACACCGCTAAAGGCATTCCGCAGATTGGAGACTTTATCGCCCGTGTTTCTGCGCCTGTGTCGGTGGTGGCTCCCAACTCGGTGAAAGCAGCACTCAAGATCAATCCCAGCATCAAGAAGGTAGCCGTCTTTTACGCTCAAAACGATGCGTTTAACAAATCTGAAACCGAGATTTTTCAGCAAACGGTGAAAGATCAGAAACTTGATCTGGTCACGGTGCAGAAATTTCAAACCACTGATACCGATTTTCAAAGTCAGGCAACCGCTGCTATCAATCTGAAGCCCGATCTAGTCATCATTTCTGGACTGGCTGCCGATGGTGGCAACCTGGTGCGGCAACTGCGGGAATTGGGCTACAAAGGGTTGATCATTGGCGGCAATGGACTCAATACCTCTAATGTCTTCTCTGTCTGTAAAGCACTCTGTGACGGGGTGCTAATCGCTCAGGCGTACAGTCCTGAACAGCCTGGTGATATTAATGCTGCCTTTCGTGAAGCGTACCGCAGTCAGTTCAAAAAAGAACCGCCCCAGTTTAGTGCTCAAGCCTTTACTGGCGTGCAGGTGTTTGTAGACGCGTTGAAGGCTGTAGACAAACAAGCAAAGATCAGTCAGCAGCCCTTAGCTGACCTCCGTGTGGCGTTGAATAAACAAATCCTGGCTGGTAAGTACAACACGCCCTTGGGTGAACTTTCGTTCACGCCTGACGGTGAGATTGTACAAAAAGAGTTCTACGTTGCCCAAATCAAAATGGATGCAAATGGCAATAGCGGCAAGTTTACTTACTTGAAGTGAGGATGGGTGTAGGGTGTAGGGTGTAGCGCGTCGGGAAGAAGTCGCTCATGTTCTGCATTCCCGGACTGAAGGGACGGAAGCAAGGCTGGTTGCTATGTGCGCGATCGCTCTATCCCTTTCTGTCGGGATTCTGGGCGATCGCACTGAGTCTTTTCTTGGCGACGATCGCCTATGCCAACGCACCCGCACCACCTGCCTACGCCTGGTTTACCTTCACCGATACTGCTGCCAAACCGATGGTGGTTCAAGGCGCTCAGTTGGCGGAATGTCAAACTGCAACGTGTGATAAGCCAGTCCTCTTGCTGCAAACGGGCACTTGTAATGCGTCAGGCTGTTTGCGATCGACTCCACTACTCAAAAGCCCGCCCGATCGCTTTGACTGTGCTGAGAATCGATGTCTTTACGTTGAAAAGGTGGTCAGCGATCGCAAAACGGGACCCTACTTTAAGTTGATTGCTCAGTTTACCGATGGTTTACGAACCAGCAAAGGCTTCCGTTTGAGCCTAAAAAGTCCACTTGACTCGAATGCTTTAGAGCATTTGCGCGTGACGGTTGGTGAAGCAGATCTGGCGATCGCTCCTGATACCAGTCCCAACCAGCCTACGCGCCTGGACTTGTTTTGGCTCGCTTTTGGACTGACGCAGGTGACAGAGTTAGCGGTAGCAGCTGTGTTTCTGTGGCGATTGAAGGTCGATCGACCGCTTCTCATCAAACTGTTAGTAGCGATAGCTTTCATTAATCTGCTGACGTTTCCAGTCGTCTGGTTTTTCTTCCCATCGCTGCAACCCTTTCAGTATCGATCGTTGCGCGTAGTGGGAGCGTTGAGTTTGGCCTTGGCGATCGGCTTCGGTGTGCTGTTATCCCGCCTCTCCAATGTGACGCTCAAGACGCTAGGCAAGGTGTTTGGAGGGTGGCTGCTCTCACTGCCGATCGTCTTTATTCTTGGCTTTGTCGGCATGTTGTTCTTCGCTTACGGCGAATGGCTACCCGCTGCCGATGGCTTGACTGCGAATATTACACTTCCTGCGTCTGAGCTTTTCGCCGTCATTGTCGAAGCCTGGCTCATCCACCGAGTTAGTCAACGTGTGCTGTCATTGCCAAAAGCAGGGCTTTTAAGCGTCTTGATGAATGCAGCCAGCCTCTGTCTAGGGCTTCTCTTTTTACCTGCCGTTCAACACGTAGGATAATGAGGTCGCTAAGGAATGCGAATTTCATCACATTATTCTTTAGTTGTATGGGCTTAGCATTTGGGCAACGGCTGCCAGAGCGGCAAGATTTATCTGCCAAATGCTAAGCCCCTACCGTATTTGTTCTCATTCCCTACTCCCTACTCCCTACTCCCTACTCCCCAGCTCTTGCATGTCCCTCACTATCTTTCTGCAAAACGTTTTGAATGGACTGTCGATCGGGAGCGTTTACGCCATCTTTGCGTTGGGTTATACGCTCATCTTCTCGATTCTGGGCATCATCAACTTTGCACATGGCGCAATTTTCACGCTAGGAGCATATTTCACCTATGTGCTGATTGGTGGCGCGTTTGGGTTTAATGGCTTGCTGGCAAATGCGATGTTGCCGGTGAAGATGCCGTTTGCGGCGGCGATCGTCCTCAGTGGCATTCTCTGTGGGTTGGTGAGTGTCGTGGTGGAACGACTGGCGTTTCGCCCTTTGCGACGACGAGGTGCAGATCCGTTGCTCACTGTTGTGTCGAGCCTGGGTGTGGCGTTGGTGATTGTGAATGTGATTCAGTATCTGGTCGGTGCGGAGAGCTATACGTTCCCAGCAGATACGTACGGCAACTTGCCACCTGCGATCAATTTTGGAACAGTTGACAACCCTATTCCCATCCGCAGTGTGCAGATTGTTATTTTTGCCGTCTCTGCCGTCATTCTGACCGTTCTCACGTATCTGATTAACGCGACTAAATACGGCAAGGCGATGCGGGCAGTGGCAGAAGATGCCACGACAGCCAGTTTGTTGGGCATTGATACCGATCGCTTCATCGTCCTCACTTTTTTCGTCAGCGGCTTTCTGGGCAGTCTCGCGGGGACGTTGGTGGGCTCTAGCGTTAGCATTGCTGGCCCCTACTTTGGCATCGGGTTTGGGCTCAAAGGGTTGGCAGTGATTGTGCTGGGGGGCTTGGGCAGCATTCCCGGTGCTGTCGCTGGAGGGTTGGTCATTGGCCTCATCGAAGCCTTCGTGCCCGGAGACTATTCTGCCTATAAGGACGCGATCGCCTTTGGGCTGTTGTTCATCATGCTTATGGTGCGACCGCAGGGATTACTGGGACGATCGTTTGTGCAGAAAGTTTAGACCGATCGCTGCGGTCGTTAAAAACTTCGCTATCAATCGCTTTAGGCGATCGCTTGGTTTCACCCACCTTCCCAAACCTGACGCTAACCGTTGATCAGATTTTTGCGGCAGGGCAGTAAAGCGCGATCCCTCTTTCACTGATTTCCATATCGCAGGCAACTGTGTCTCCCTTCCCTCAATCGCTCAATTTCATTCCAGGCTACACTGAAACTACTGTGAAATATGGCACTATGAGGCTTCGATCATGTTAAGTGGCATGAAACAACAAGTGGTTGTTGGTAAGGATGGCGAAATCGAGATCCAAACCTCTGAACCAGCAGAAGGAACTGTTGTTGAAGTGATTGTCTTAGTTGAACAAGATGGTGCTGAGACAAAGGCTACTCAGTCTGTTCCACAAGACGCAACAGAGTATTTGCTGTCTACTGAAGCCAATCGTTTTCACTTAATGACCGCTATACAAAACATCCAAGCAAAAAACAAGCTGGTCAATTTTACGCCTGAAGAGTGGAATGAAGAATATAACCTTCGCTCCTGAGGCCTTTGAGTAATTCAACAACTGCGCAACGCAAGATAGGAAAATTTATCGCAAGGTTATCGCCCTGATTAACAATATTCTTCGTCAACCATTTTCTGGACTTGGCAAACCTGAACCGCTAAAGCATGCATTGAGTGGATATTGGTCACGACGCATTACAGATGAGCATCGTTTAGTCTATGCAGTAACTGACGTTGAAATCATCATTTTGAGTTGTCGCTTTCACTATGATGACTGAATCGGCTTGCGATCGCTTTCCCTGTTCATGAAAGCGCGATCGCCATTTCCCGATTTCCTCAAAGGCGATCGATCGGCATTATCTTGCCATGATTGCCTTCTTCGACTTGAGGACGCACCTGAGTTTCATAAATCTCATCACCACGTCGAGCAAATTCCGCTTTGCTGTAGCAGGGTTGTCGAACTGTCATAGGTCTGACCTCGTTTCAACTTTGCCCCTACATTGTAACCTGAGCAATGTAGGGGAAGAATGCTGAAGCAACGGAGGTGATCAAACGAGAAGTTGTTGGGTTGACGCAGGAAACCCAACCTAAGTCTGAGTGTCACCTGCAATGTATCGATTGGGCTGGTGCAGCGACCTGAGAGAAATTGAGGAAATTGGGTGGCGTTGGGTGGCGTGCTTTTCCGTAGATGTTCCCTTCTCGATCGCCCTGCCGGAGCGTTAAGACTTAACGGACTGCACCCACTGGTCTCGTTTGTGCGTAGTACCCCTCATTTTGAGGCTTTGGGGCGTGATGAGCCAGCCAATCACTGGCTGCACAGATGTTGATCTAAGAAAAATCAATGCTTAATTTAGATCAACACAAGTGTTTATTATGAATGGGACGACGTTAGTGAGTAATGTCGTGATCAGATCGAGTAACGTCACGATGTTGCTTAGTAACACGTCGATCGCATCAAGTAAGGCGACGATGTTTCCTAGTAACATACCGATCGCATCGAGTAACGGGGCGATGTTGTGCGATCGGGATCTTGATTTTGTAACGGACAAGGCTTTTGAGGAGCAGGCGGATCGTACTTTATCGCGGTGCAATTGTCCGATCACGTCAGAAGATGGGATCGGGGTTGATACAGCGGTTTCGACCTAGATGAGGTACGGCAAAGAACGCTATACAAAGGCTTCAGACATTATTTTGTACCTCACTCACCTGAAAACCGCTGTACGTCTTTACGATCGCGGGAGCAAAGCCTATCGCTTTATCCAACTGATGGGAGTAAACTTCACATAGACCCATGAGTCAACCTCTTCTAAGCTAGAGGGAAATTAGGAAATTTATATGGGCCAGCCCATTCGGATTTTCATTGTGGATGACCTTCGCCTGCTGCGGGAGGGGCTGGTTTCCCTACTGGCGGAACAGGAAGACCTCACGGTGATTGGTGCGGCAGCCAGTGGCACCCAAGCCCTCGACCAAATCAAAGCCCTGTGTCCGCAGGTGGCGCTGATTGATATTGGCCTGCCGGACAAGGATGGCATCGCGATGACACAGGTGCTGCGCCGAGAAATCCCACAAGTGAAGGTGATTATCCTCGGACTGCTTGACTTGACCCATGAAATCATGGCATGTATTGAAGCGGGTGCGGCTGGTTATGTCTTGAAAGAAGCCTCTTTTGACTATCTGGTGGAAACGATTCGAGCGGTTCATGCGGGTGAATCGTTTTGTTCATCTCGGATAGCAAACTCCCTTTTCTCTCGCATCGCTGAGTTTGCCGATGAACAAAAAGTAGAACTGTCGCTCAGCTCGATCAAGCTAACCACACGCGAACTGGAGATCCTGAACGAGATCGCCCAGGGCTTATGTAACAAAGACATTGCTCAACGGCTGGGTATTGAACCGCAAACGGTTAAGAATCACATCCATAACATTCTCGACAAGCTGCAATTGCACACCCGATTGGAGGCGGTGCAGTATGCCCGCGATCGCAATCTGTTGAAGGAATAAGAAAAGTTTCAAGGTCCCTCTTCCAGAGAGAAAGAGGGCTTAAAGCCTGCGGCATCCAAGAAAAGGGTGAGGGCTACAAGAGAGAGATCACCCGACAACTGCTTCAGCGTTGGCTGACAGATGTGCTCAGGCAATCAGGTAATCACTGAGTATTTTCAGCAAGCGTTGATGTCGCTCTGAAGAAATCGAACCGATGGAACCGATGATATTGCGACGGGGCAAGACGGCTAGAAATCCCAGCCGAATTAAAGATTCTGCTTTCAAACCACTGGCAATAAAGTCTGGATCGGAAGGCGAGATAATTTCGTCGAAATCAGGCACTTGCTGATGCAACTGGGTACTGATGCCGCAGACCAAAAGATCTTTGTAGGGGGGCATTTCCCGCAAAATAATCGCTGGACGGTTCTTGATCACACCATCCGGTTGGGAAACAGGTGTTAGAACAACTTCAGCTTCCTGCATACTCCGGATTCGCTTGTTTGATTAAATCGACGGGGTAATCTTCTTCGTCTTCACCATAGGCCGCTTCCAGCCTACTGCCCGATAAACTGAGCCAGGATTCGCGTTCAGCATCTTGTTTGGGCAAGATCGTTATGATCAGCCTCGTGTTTGGCTCCAGATTAAATGGCTCGTCTAAGACAATTCGTTCGCCATCAAAATGAGCGGATAGGGATACGGTGTCCATAGAATCTACCTCCTACAGTGATTGTATATGGCCTGCTAGAGGCTAAACAACTCGGCATTGAATCGCAAACAGTTAAGAATCACATCCATAACATTCTAGAAAAGCTGCAATTGCACAAGCGACTGGAAGCGGTGCAGTATGCCAGAGAACGCAATCTGTTGAAGGAGTAAGAAAAGTACTAGTACTCGTGCAGCAAAAGTACTAGTACTTTTCCCTCAAACGTTGGCGATCGATCCAGCAAAGTACTAGTACTGGGTACAGGACTTTTTTGAACCCTCGGGTCTATGGAATGCTGGAGTTGACTTACCTACGATCGGGATCAAGGCAAGGAGGTCAATGCACCAGATTACCGTACTGTTAGCGATTCAACCGAGGATGCTATCGGCGGTAGTCGGAGGAATGGTGGAGCGACAGCCGGATATGGATGTGGTGGGTGAAGTGAGTGACCACAGTGAGCTTGGGGTTGCCATCCCGGCGACTGGGGCGCAGGTGGTGATTATGACATCCGGTGATGCAGAGAGGGAGCCAGGGATCTGCCGTGATTTGCTAGCAGAGTATCCGCAGCTCAAGATTATGGCGTTGTCAGCAGCGGGTGATACGGCGTTCCTTTACCAATTGGGGGCAAAACCGGAACGCATGGATGACGTGGGCGAGGCAGCGATTCTAAGCGCCATCCGGGAGTTCATGCGATAAAGCGTCATCGTTTGGATTCAGTGGCTGAACGCGATCGCCCTTGCCTCGTAGGTTGGCTTGACACTATCCAGATGCCGCTAAAGCCTATGAATGTTGGGTTTTATGCTTCAACCCAACCGACAAGAACGGCGAACGACTGTGCCCTTCAGGAAGCAAGCAACGTCGCGCGTCTCTGGGATGCCAAAGGCTTTAGCGCGATCGCACGTGTCTAACAAAGTTTCGGTATAACTCCGTCAAAGTGGGGTGTTATCCCGCAGATCTGCTGTTGAAGTCCATAGTTTGGCGGCAGAAGCTCAGAGCCTCGGATCCGTCGCCGCGAAAGACAGCTCGGACTCAGTTTAGCCACAGCACAGCACTTGTACTTCTACAGGAGTTCTTCATGCAGACGTCAAACCAACCGCCAATCCAGGACGCGCGAATGTTCCAGGACTCGCTCTACCGAAGCCACCGATCGACCGCCGTTGCGGGTATGGCCCTGGTCGATGATTTCAGCAAGATGTTCCCAAACCTACCGTCATTCGAGGACGGACAGAACACGGGTGACTTGCTCCAGCGCCTCCAGCAGCTAGCCCGCAAGGGTGGGCCAATGGACGCACTCGACCCGACCGTCACGATCACCAATCCGCTTGGAGGGAATGACGCCGATCGGAACCCCAACAACCAGAACCCAGACATGACCGTCGGGTTCACCTTCCTCGGTCAGTTCCTTGATCACGACATCACGTTCGACCCGGCAGCCCTGAAAGATCCGCCCACCAGTCCGAACCTGCGGACACCCTTCTTCGACCTGGACAGCGTATACGGCCGGGGACCAGACCAGGACCGGGTGCTCTACGACCGGACGAGTGAACTCGATCGCCCAACCGCGGCCCGTTTCCTGATCGACTTCGATGCCGTCCGGGATCTGCCGCGGACTAGTCAGCAACGGGCTATCACTGCCGACCCGCGGAACGACGAGAACGTCATTATCAGCCAGCTCCATCTGGCGTTCCTGAAGTTCCACAACCGGGTTACTGATCAAGTGGAGGCGGAAATGACCACAGCCGCAGTCGCAGCCGGGCTACCCTTGCCGCCCCCGGGGGCGGTGTTTGAGGAGGCCCTCAAGAGGGTCCGGTGGCACTACCAGTGGATCATCGTCTGGCAGTTCTTGCCCGCGACCCTAGACAAGGACGTGTACAACCAGGTCCGGAACGACAGGCCGACCTTGTTCCTCCCATCCGCCCGCCCGAAGATTCCCCGTGAGTTCCAAGTCGCCGCCTACCGGTTCGGGCATAGCCAAGTCCGCCCCGGCTACAAGGTTAACGTCGGCTTTGGGGCACCGATCTTCGATGCCCGAATCGACCCCCGGGAGGGTGACCCGAACGACCTCCGGGGTGGTCGCCGCGCCCCCCGACGGTTCGTCGAATGGGACACGTTCTTCAACTTTGGGACGCAGGAGATCAACCCTGACACCGGAGCCGTCCGAGCGAAGGTGAAGCAGAATAAGCGGATTGACCCGTTCCTCTCGACCCCGCTGTTCGACCTGCCAGTCGGCCCAGGGCTGCCATCCCCCGCAGACGACGTACGAACCCTGGCCGGACGGAACCTGGAACGACACATCCAACACCACCTCGCGTCCGGACAGGACATCGCCGCGGCCCTCGGTTATCCCGCGCTCCAAACGGCGGACTTTCCCGCGGACGTGCAGGCTCTCGGGTTCGACGTGAGCACGCCGCTCTGGTATTACATACTGCTTGAGGCATGGCGGCAGCCGGGTCGGCCACCGCAGCAGCAGGGACAGCGGCTTGGTCTGGTTGGCAGCCGGATCGTCGCTGAGGTTTTCCTCAGTCTGCTTCTCAGCGACCCCGATTCGTATCTGAGTCGGCAGCCTGAATGGACACCGACCCTGCCGCAGCGAGACGGGCGCGTCACTGGGTCCTTCACCATGACAGACCTATTGACGTTCGCTGGGGTCGCCTGACCAGACGCCACAGACGGCCTTGATCTGGCGGCAGTCGTGGGTAAAGGCGCGATCGCAACTCTGGTTGCAATTGACTTGAACATTAAGAGGGATGGGCGATCGCATGAGAGAGACAAAGTACCCCTATGAGTACGGTCGAAGGACATACTTTCTCTCATAATTGAAAGATAAGTCCATCGATCAAATAAGGGGCGCTGCAAACTCTGGTGTACCACGATGTCACCCAAGCGCTGATTTTAAGGATGCTGAAATCCGTACCGTAGATTCTGCAATTGGCACACTGGTGACCGTAACGCTCCGAATGACCGTAGAATCCGGCTCCACTTCATTCACCCTGCTGGTCCGACAGTGAACCTTCCGGGTCCGAAGCGCCACACCCACATCACAATCGAGAGCTTTACAACCCTGCACCGGTTCTCGATTCTCCCGCAGCTAAATCAAGTTCAGACGGAGCTTTACACGGTTACCCGACTCACTGGTATGGCAGAGGCAATCCCATTTTGATCGGAGCGCGATCGCACCAACAAGCAACGATCTAGTTGGGTAGGCACTGCTCACAATTCCCGTTGAACGCGATTTCCCCTCGTCTCATAAGTTGGTGTGACACCAGAACCGAATATAGCAGCCCCAAATATGTCTAGCCCTCAATTTGATCCCGAAGCCATCCTAGAATGCGCCCGCTCCATCCGCCCCGCTTTACCAGCTCTCCTGGGATCTGAAGCCGCTCTGGTCGATCGGCAACTGGCTGATCTACTGACACAAGCCAAGGCTGGACAACCTGTTGGCACCCAAATTTTAGAACTGCTCCAAAGCGACCCCAGAATCCGCAATTGGGCAGCGGAATTTCTTGCGCCACACCAAATTTCAAAGGGATTTGAACCACTGGCTGGCAGAAGTGGGGATGTCTCCGCTGCAAAATATGTTTGCCCTGATGGCGACTATGTCTGGTATCGCCGCACAACGGGTGAACAAATGCCCTCATGTCCAACGCACGGTGCCCTGGTTCGGGCTAATCGGGAGGACTCCATGTGATGCCCACTAAATTTCTTGAAAGTCTGGGCGGTAAACTAGCCGAGCAATGGGCCGCCAATCTGCTCACCCCTGCCTTTATTTTCTGGAGTGGTGGGTTAGCCGCCTGGATTGACAAGTTTGGTTGGAATCGCTTACAGCAATGGTTTACCCAACTTGATGAACCGCTCCAAATTGCTGTTCTGGTGAGTAGCTTGCTGCTGGTTGCAGCAACTGCCTTTGCCATCCAGCGGTTTGATCTGACAGTCCTGCGGTTTTTTGAAGGCTACTGGCCCACCTGGATGAATTTTCTGCGGCGGCGATTGCTGGCGCAACAACGACAACGGGTAAACCGGTTAAATACTCGTTGGCAGGCCCTCGCAGCACAGCGCGATCAGGAGGGTCTAACGGCAGAAGAGGTGGATGAGTTTGTGGCGATCGACTGGCGACTCCGGCAAGTCCCGGCTCAACCCGATCGCATGATGCCAACTAGTCTGGGAAATCTGCTGCGAGCCGCTGAGAGCCAACCCAGGGATAAGTATGGGTTAGATGCGATTATTTGCTGGCCTCGTCTGTGGTTGGTTTTGCCAGAGGCGATCAAGCAGAATTTGCAGGAAACCCGTGCCGAACTCAACACCGCCGCGCGGGTTTGGCTATGGGGAATCCTCTTTTTGATCTGGGCAGTTTGGGCATGGTGGGCGATTCCTGTTGCGTTACTGGTGGCGTGGTTTGCCTACGGTTGGATGCTGGGAGCCGCAGCTACCTATGGAGATCTGCTGGAGTCTGCTTTTGACCTGCATCGCCTCGATCTTTACCAGGCGCTTCACCTGCCACCGCCCTCCAGTCCGGCTGAGGAACGGCCACTCGGTCGGCAACTCACAGAGTATCTCTGGCGAGGGAGCGATCGCGAGAAACCGGGGTTTGTTTATCCCCAGGAGGGTGATCGCCATAAACCTAACTAAGTTGAATTTTCCCCGGATATTCCCGCCTGTTTACAAAGGTGCTGGTTATGAGTCGAGATGCGCTGGTTGTCGGTATTAATCTCTATCAACCGGGTGGCTTACAACAATTGCGATCGCCTGCCAATGATGCCGAAGCGATCGCCCAACGGTTAGAGCAGTATGGTCACTTTCGAGTCTGGCGACTGCCAGAATTCCTTGATCCCTTCGATCACAATGCTCACCGGATTGCCCAAAACCAGACCGTCACCGCCACCCAGTTAGAAGAAGCACTGGTACGGCTCTTTAAGCCAGAGGGTGAGCATATTCCAGAGACGGCACTGTTTTACTTCTCCGGTCATGGCTTGCGGAAAAACCGGGGCATTCAGGAAGGCTTTCTTGCCACTAGTGAAGTCAATCCAGACACTGATCAGTGGGGGTTATCCCTCCAATGGTTGCGGCGACTCTTGCAAGCCAGTTCAGTGCGGCAGCAAATTGTTTGGCTGGACTGTTGCTACAGTGGCGAATTACTCAACTTTGAGGAAGCCGATCCAGGCGATCGGGGCAAAGGCCGCGATCGCTGTTTCATTGCCGCCTCGCGAGAGTTCGAGGTTGCTTATGCAGAGGCTGGCGGGCCACACAGTGTGCTAACAGAAGCCCTGATCCGAGCCTTAGATCCCACGGAGCGACCGAATGGGGTGGTCACTAATTTCACCATCACAGAGTTTCTGGAGTCTCACCTGAGAACCGCCACCCAAAGCCCTCTGTTTGCCAACTCTGGCGGCAAAATTATGCTCACAGGGCGGCCTCAAGTCCCCGATCGCGTCGTCGCAGAAGAGAAATGTCCCTATAAAGCATTAAATTATTTTGATTGCAACGACGAAGATCCCAAATACTTTTTTGGCCGCACAGCACTCACGGATGCCCTGATTGAAAAAGTCCGCACCGGAGATTTTCTGGCTGTGGTCGGTGCTTCTGGCAGCGGGAAATCTTCCGTTGTGCGCGCCGGGCTGATGCATCAATTGAAATCGAGTTCCCGACTTTCTGGCAGCAATCAATGGTCGATTCACCTTTTTCAACCGGGTGTCCATCCGCTCCAAAGTCTAACTAACGCCTTTTTAACGGCGGAAGCATCAACGGTAGATCAAGCGGCTCAGTTGCAAAAGCTGACTCACCTGATCAGCGCTGGTTCAACGGGCTTAGGGCATTTGGTCGATGCGACACCTCATCGGCTAGTGCTCGTCATCGACCAGTTTGAAGAATGCTTTACCCAGTGTCGAGATGAGGCCGAACGGCAAGAGTTTTTTGCCTGTTTACTGGGAGCCTTAGAGCGCTCTGATCACAAATTGTGCCTTGTCCTGACGCTACGAGCAGACTTTTTGGGCAAATGCTTAGAGCAGGACTACTCCGGACTGGCGAAACAAATTCAGGATCATTTAGTGCCTGTCACCCCCATGACCCGGGAGGAACTCGAGCAAGCCATTGTTGAACCTGCCAAACAAGTGGGTCTGGAGATTGAACCCGATCTGGTGTCTCAAATGATTATCGATGTGCAAGGTGCACCGGGTAGCCTGCCCTTGCTGCAATATACCCTAACGGAACTTTGGCAGCATCGAGCGGTCAATTGGCTGACTTTTGCCGCCTACACGAACCTGGGTGGCGTGCGCGGTACGCTCCAGCAAAGTGCAGAAGCGCTCTATGCTGCCCTAAACGCCCAAGAGCAAGATGTCGCCAAGCACATTTTTCTGGAACTGACTCAATTGGGTGATGGGGACGGGGTAGCCGATACTCGCAGACAAGTTCCGAAACGAGAGTTCATCTCAACTCAACAGTCAGCAGCAATGGTCGAAGCGGTACTTCTCCGCCTCTTAGAGGCACGACTGCTGGTTACAACAGAATTAATTGAGAAAAATCAAGCCGCTCGTCACGTCGAAGTCATTGATGTGGCCCATGAAGCCCTGATCCGTTACTGGCCCAGACTTCATGGCTGGATTGAGGAAAATCGGGTGGCTTTGAGAAAGAAGCATGAGCTTGAGGCAGCGGCAGGAGTTTGGTTGGAAAACGGGAAAGCCACTGAACTGGCCTACCTTCTGCAAGGTTCAAAGTTGTCTGAAGCGCGGGCGTTCATTCAGGAGCATGGCGATCGCCTGCCGCTTTCCAGTACCGCTATCGCTTTTATCCACATCAGTCGCGTGCAAGAGCGCCAACGACAGCGCATGCGGTGGAGTATCATACTCGCCTTTCCAACGCTGATCATCCTCTTTCTGGGAGTGTTTGGCCTGCAACAGCAAACGTCAAAGCAAAGGATTCAACAAACGATTCAAGGGCTGTTCCTATCCGATGATCCTGCGACTGTTGCACAGGCTTTGCCACTGTCTTTTACCGCAGCTCAGCAACTGGAAAGGAATCCCACCAACGAAAATATTGATCTTGCCCTCTCTTATTACCGGCGAATCATGGTTGTTACTTCCAGATTGGCAAAGCAACCGCCAAATCCATTGAATAGCCCCTTTAGTCAAGCACACGCTCAAGCCGAAAGTGGAATGGCTGCCCTGATCAATCGATACAGAATGGGGGAATTGAAGAACGATCTTGAGCATCCACAATTTGGCAAACCGATTCCGAATGCAAAATTTACTCTATTTGAAAAGGCGTTTACCCATGGAGCCCTACAAACCACCTACAAAATTTTGATGCTTAATTTTGGTGCAGGAGCCGATCTCAATCGGGATGGTCAACTCAGTGAAGATGAAGCACAATTAATGCCCTGTGAAACATTAAAGGAAATTGAAACACTATGGCAAGCCCAAAAATCAAATTGCAGCTGGGATGATACTACCTGCATTGAGATGCCGATCGACAAAACACAAAAGCTTTCAAGTCAGTCTCTCGCAACAGCTATTTTTGACCCTGCCGGAGTCGAGTATGCCATCGATCGAATTAAAGCTTGTCACCCAATCAAGAACAAAACGGCAGCTAGTTCCGTCAACCCATCATTAAACTCATCGAATGGACATCAGTCATCATGAAAACCCTCTATGATTCATCCCAACCATCCGCATCTCAACATTCACAACGAAAGTTTTATCAGAGGCTACTAGCCCTGATCACACTCACTTTAATGCCTGTTAGTGTATTTGCAAATGCCCTTCAAGCCTTTGCCATTCCACAATCCGCCACCATTGCTGACTTGAAACCTGAATCAGGCAGTGGTGTTCCTGCCATTCGCATGGATCAGAAGCAACGCCCAGCGCCAGCCTCAAAAAATCAAACCATCAATTTGCAATTCCAAAATAGCATTCCAAGACAGTCTATCCTGGTGGTGGGTGGTCAACGCAGTCAGGTGCACGTCAGGTTCGACCATCCGGCTGATCCACTTTTGCAAATTGGTCCTGGTGATAGCGCTACAGAATACCTCTTTCCCTGTGCAATTCATGGCGCTGCAACGATCGGATGGAAAGCCATGAACCGGAATAGTAGGGGTTGCACTTCCGTCATTGCTAAATCGGGTCGAGGGCCCTCCGCAATGAACCTTCCCAAAGCAACTGGGTATCAACTGGGTCTGGCCAGCGACAAAAGCTTACAGGCAAAAAATCCTGCGGGTTCTTTTCAATATTGTAGTGTTTTGGAAGAGGCTGGCTCAGGGTGGGGATTTAGCGATTCGACCGATGGCACAACGAACCCCTGTCAAAAAGCAATTGAAGAGTGCAAGAGTAACGGGGTTGCTGGTTCCTGCGAGGTGGCGACCCTGGGTGAAGAACCACTGGAGACGCAAGAACTAATGGCCTTCGTTCAATGTTCTGGAAATATCGTCTTCCCAGCTAAAGGCAGTGGTCAAAGCATGGTGGACTCAGAACTCAAGACATTACACCAAGAGGCTCGCTACATAAATGGTAAGTCATGTTTTATTAATGTCTATCACCCAGGGGATGTGGCGATTTCTCCTGCCAGTGATGACGTCACGCTAATCCAACTCCAACCGCTCAACTCTGGCAGCATCGAAGTGTCGGTATTAGTGGGATCAGTAGACATCGTATCAGTAGACAGGCAGCATAGTCTGAGGCTGCAAAAAGGCAATAAGTATCAATCGGGTGAAAATATCATTAAGCCTATAGACTGCCCCAAAACTTTAGGTTCGGGATCCATGCAATCTTTTCTAAATCCTGCACTTTGGGCGGGTGCGCCAGGAATCTCAAGCCAATTAGCAGAATACAAACAAAAATTTTGTGCAACGGGGGGATCGCCTGAGCGACCAACAGAACCTCCCACCGGAATTAATATTCCCTTTCCTTTGCCCCGACCAATACATAGAGGAAACGATGGTAGAGGAAATAATGGTGGGGGAAACAATCTATTGATTCCTCTACGGTAGAGGAATCAATGGCAGGAGCCAAGGGGGCAGTAGATGATTAAACAGAGTTCCATTGCATAGGCGAGTTCCTTGGTAAGATTCGCGCCTGCGCGATCGCCTTCACCTTCTAGTTTAGGCTTCCTGGTGTCAACCCACTATTTCTGCCCTCAAAATCACCCATTTTGATTTGAGTGCGATCGCTTTCCTTTATAACGCGATCGCCGATCGCCCGTAGGATCGGTGAAAGAACACAGCCCATCATTGCTGAATGAGGGTATGAACCGTCTGATCGCGATATCGGCTGGGGGGCGACACGGCTGTTCGCCTCTACGAAATTCATACCTTTGATCAGCAATGCCCTGCTGCAAGGTTGGCTTACAACTCTGCAAAAACTTCTGGGAAAGGAATGGGACTGGATGGAGTAGTCGATGATCTGTCGCTGCAATTTAGCCGCAAAACTCGCAAAGCTCAAGCGGTAGCAGAGTAGTCTAGATTTTCACTGAAGAGTCATAGGTGGCGGTTGTAATTACCCATGACTGATTACTAAGCGGTCATGGGCAAATGTAGTTTGACCGCTCCTCCGTTTTTGGAGCGGCAACAGCTAGTTTTTTCGCACTACCGTTGTCGTGCTTGTTGGCGCAATCGCTTCTCCTCGGTCAAGCTGTCAATGCAGTAGGGACAGGCGATGCCATCTTCGTAATCAGGAGACGCTTTGTCCTCGTCTGAAATGGGATGTCCACAACTGCGGCACATATCATGGGTTCCCGGCTCCAAGCCGTGCTGCACCGCAACGCGTTGATCGAAGACGAAACATTCGCCTTCCCATAAGCTTTCGTCGGTCGGCACCGCTTCCAAATACTTCAGAATGCCGCCTTTGAGGTGATAAACATTCTCGAACCCTTGAGCCAGCATAAACGCAGACGCTTTTTCGCAGCGAATACCACCTGTGCAGAAGAGCGCGACTTTTTTCTGCTTTGCGGGATCGAGATGTGTGCGAACGTACTCAGGAAACTGGCGGAACGATCGAGTCTCTGGATTCTCTGCCCCCTGAAAGCTACCAATGCTGACTTCGTAGTTGTTGCGGGTATCAATGACGGTGACATCAGGGTCAGCAATGAGCGCATTCCAGTCGTTTGCCTCAACGTATGTGCCCACTTGGACATTGGGGTCAGCGTCGGGAACGCCGATCGTGACAATTTCTGACTTGAGGCGCACTTTCAGGCGAGCGAACGGCTGCACGGCTGCAAGCGATTCCTTGTGCTCCAGATCAGCGAAACGGGGATCAGCACGCAGAAAGGATAGCACCGCATCGATCGCCGCTCGCGAACCCGCGATCGTGCCATTGATCCCCTCTTCTGCCAACAAAAGCGTCCCTTTAATGCCTTGCTGCTGGCATAACGACAAGAGAGGCTGTTGCTGCTCAGCAAAATCAAGCAGCCTCACAAATTTGTAGAGCGTCGCAACCACCAACGTCATGATTCAGGCAACCGCAGTGCGGGAAATAACAAAGGTATTACCTCTTTACCTTAGTAGACAACAGCCTGTACAGATTAATACGCTGCGGTCGAGTTGACTCTCATCTGCGTGAGGCTTCTACCTTATGATGGGGAATCTTTGGAAGAGGTTTCGGTATTCTAAGGATAACGATCGTAGCGTGTAGTCTCTAGAACTCAGGTTGGCTCATTGATCGGACTATATATAGATCCGTAAGCAACCTATTCTATAAGCCACTCATAGAGCTGAGGTTGATGCCTGATACGCTGGAATTCTTGCCGCAGCAGCACTTACAAAAGTAGCATCGACCAGAAGCAGCATCGACGCTTATAACTAATATCAGGTATCAGGAAACGAGGGGACTATCAGGGAATGAGGAGAATTTTTAGATGAACAATCAAATTCAAACGCAAGCTGCTAAGGTCTGGCAACTCGTCAAAGACCCAGACACCGGGGCAACCTATACCAAAACGGTTTCCACAACCTGGGCTCTTCTGAAAGAAACAGGCTATCTACTCTGGTTGGTTGTTTGTTTAACACTAGTCTTTGGCGACTGGATCTGGCGAACGGGCTACCGTACTGGCTGGAGCACCCGCGAATGGATCAACAATTTTGAAAAGCCAAACACCGATCGCGTTGCTCAAGATGCGGGTCAAGGGCTACTGGAAGCCAGTAAGTCAGCCGTTACAAGCGCGATCGCCACAGCCAAAAATCAGCTAGGCATTGAAGCTAAGCCCGAACCGCTGTTGACAAGCACACCACCTGCAACGCCAGCCCCAAAGGCGACGCCAGCACCGACCCCGACACCAACACCGACACCAACACCGGCACCACCACTCAAACCCTCCACACCACCTTCACCGAACACGGAGGAATTGGATTCTGAATAGCCGTTGGGTGCCGTGCCTTACCTACAGCATCAGGATGGATGCGATAGACTAGCACTTCAGAAATGATTGCGAGGTCAAGAGAGAATGGGGGCACGGTCAACTTCTGCAAAGGCTGATTCAGGCATGGAATCGGTGGTATCAACCGAACAACAAACGGTGAAAGCACAGCTTCAGGCTACTAGTGGATCGAAGTCTGATGTCAATCGCTCACACAACGCCTGGTCGATCGAAAAAAGCGAGGAACTCTACCGCATTACTGGTTGGGGCGAACCCTACTTTTCGATCAATGCAGCAGGACACGTCACGGTTTCTCCAGAAGGCGATCGCGGTGGCTCTCTTGACCTTTTTGACCTCGTTAATGCCCTCAAGCAGCGGAACCTCGGCTTGCCACTCCTGATCCGCTTCTCCGACATTCTCGAAGACCGGATTGAGCGGTTAAACGCAGCGTTTGCCAAAGCGATCGCACGGTACAACTATCCCGGTGTATATCGCGGTGTGTTTCCCGTCAAGTGCAACCAGCAGCGGCATTTAGTTGAAGCACTCGTCCGGTTTGGTAAACCGCATCAGTTCGGTTTAGAAGCGGGTTCAAAACCCGAACTGATGATTGCACTGGCAACATTAAAAACTCCCGGCGCACTGCTGATCTGTAACGGCTACAAAGACCGTGAGTACATTGAGATGGCCATTCTGGCACAGCAGTTGGGGCAGACCCCCATTATTGTGCTGGAGCAAATTGAAGAAGTGCCGCTGGTGATTGAAGCGGGTCGCAAGTTAGGCATTCGTCCCATTCTGGGTGTGCGTGCCAAGTTGAGCAGCAAAGGCGTGGGACGTTGGGGCACCTCGGCCGGCGATCGCGCCAAATTTGGCCTCACCGTGCCCGAAATTCTCAGCACGGTTGAGCAACTGAGCGCTGCTAATATGCTGGACTCGCTGCAGCTCTTGCATTACCACATCGGTTCTCAGATCTCGTCAATCGCCGTGGTCAAAACTGCTATTCAGGAAGCCAGCCAGATTTATGTAGAACTGGCGAAACTGGGCGCAGACATGAAGTATCTGGATGTCGGTGGTGGGTTAGGCGTAGATTATGACGGTTCCAAAACCAACTTCTATGCTTCCAAAAACTACAACATTCAGAATTACGCCAATGATGTGGTTGCTGAGGTAAAGGAAGCCTGCGATGAGCGTAAGTTACCAGTACCAACCCTGGTGAGCGAAAGCGGTCGGGCGATCGCCTCGCACCAATCCGTCCTCGTATTCGATGTGCTCAGCACCAGCGAAGTGCCTTCTGGTGTGCCCGAACCTGTCCAGGAAACGGAACACCTGATCATCCGCAACCTCTACGAAACCTACGAATCCATCACGGTCGAGAACTATCAAGAGGCATACCACGACGCCACCCAGTTTAAAGAAGAAGCCATCAGCTTATTCAACTTCGGCTACGTCAGCTTGCCCGAACGTGCGCGCGCCGAACGTCTCTACTGGGTCTGCTGCGAAAAGATTTTGGCGATCGCCCGTCAGCAAGAATATGTCCCCGATGACCTGGAAGATCTCGAAAAGATCATGGCGTCGATCTATTACATCAATCTGTCCGTCTTTCAATCGGCACCGGATAGTTGGGCGATCGATCAGCTGTTCCCCATCATGCCTATCCATCGCCTCGACGAAGAACCCACCAAGCGTGCGACTCTCGCCGACCTTACCTGCGATAGCGACGGCAAAATTGACCAGTTTATTGACTTGAAGGATGTGAAGCCCGTGTTGGAGTTGCACCCACTTCAAAAGGCCGAAGGCAAAAGTATTAAGGATGAATCCGGAACTCATCCCTCATCCCTTATCCCTCATCCCTCTCCCGAACCCTACTACCTTGCGATGTTCCTTGGCGGCGCGTACCAGGAAATCATGGGCAACCTGCACAACCTGTTTGGTGACACCAACGCGGTTCATATTCACCTCACGCCCAAAGGATACGAGATCGAGCATGTGGTTAAAGGCGACACAATGACGGAAGTCCTCGGCTATGTGCAGTACGACTCTGAAGACCTGATCGAAAGCATTCGTCAACAAACCGAACTGGCACTGCGAGAAAAACGCATCACGCTGCAAGAATCCCAACTGTTGCTGCAAAACTACGAGCGTAGCTTGAGCCGCTATACCTACTTGTCTGCCTGACATAGCTGCGTGAGTCGTGTAGACTTTTGAGAAATGATTGCGGCGAATAGTACTCTTCAAAGCCCTGAATGCCATGACCAGCAGCGGACAACCTCATTCACCTGACAAGCTCGATATCCTGATTGACCAGGTTGGACACTTTACTAAGGGTTTAACCGAATTCAAATTACTGGTACACGAACAGGCAGAAACAGCCAAGCAACAGGCAGTGGCAGCTCAGCAACAGGCAGAAACAGCCAAGCAACAATTAGCTGCGATTGAGAAGCAGGGCGATCGCTTTGACCACATAGACGAACGCCTTGATCGAGTGGTTAAAACCGCTGAGCAGCAAAGCCAGAACATCGATCGTATTACTGCCGCAATGGAGGCAAGTAACCGCAGTCAAGCAGAAGCCATTAACCGCTTGGTGAGTGTTGTTGATCGGCTGGTGCCACCGTTGCCCTGAGTGCAGCATTCCGGTTAGATGGAGCGATCGCGCTAGCCATTGGGTCACCACCAGAAAGTACCCAGAAGGTGAAATAATAGCAAACGGATACCCAACGTTACATTGCGTTTGATCGCGACCAGTTGACCCTCTTTTAGCCATTCAGCCTTCACCAAAACCTTGGGTATAGACCTCCGCAGCTACGTTTATATCGATCGCTTGCAAGCCCAACACGCGGCTTACATGGGAACCGTCTCCATTGGGTTCTTGCCCCTTCCTGGCGATGCATCCCTCTGGATCGAGATTTCGCCTGGCATCGAAATCAATCGCATTACCGATGTCGCGCTTAAATCAGCCGTCGTTCGTCCTGGTGTGTTGGTCGTCGAGCGGTTATATGGCTTGCTCGAAGTGCATTCCAGCAATCAGGGTGAAATTCAGGAGGCGGGCAGAGCCATCCTGGAGGCGTTAGGTGTACAGCGGAATGACTGCCTCAAGCCGCGTGTGCTCTCTAGCCAGATTATTCGCAACATCGATCCGCACCATACGCAGCTCATCAACCGCAACCGACGTGGACAGATGATTCTGGCAGGGCAAACGCTCTATGTGCTGGAAGTGGAACCTGCTGCCTATGCCGCTCTCGCTGCCAACGAAGCCGAAAAAGCAGCCCTGATCAATATTCTGCAAATTTCGGCAGTGGGTAGCTTTGGACGGCTCTATCTAGGTGGCGAAGAACGCAATATTATGGCGGCAGCGCAGGCAGTCATCGAGTCGATGAAAAATGTGACTGGACGGAATCACCCCGACGATCGCCGCACAGAGTAGGCTGAATCAACCTTGATTCGTTGTCGCATCCGCTATGAATGAATCTGTTTGAATGAATTCGATCGTGCAAAGGACGCAAGTATGGCAAACCCAGAGCATCTTGCACTGCTAGAACGCGGTGTCGCTGCGTGGCAGGAGTGGCGGTTGCGATCGCCCCAAATGGTACCCGATCTCAGCAACGCTAATTTGAGCGGCAAGCAGTTTGCAGATATCGACTTAAGCGGTGCCAACCTCAATGGAACGCTCCTTTGCAATACCAATTTGAATGGCGCTGATTGCACGAAAGCCACCTTCAACAATGCCAATCTCATGCGAGTCAGCCTGGTGAAGGCAACCCTGAAGGAAGCAGAGTTCGTCAATGCCACGCTGAGTGTTGCTAACCTTAACGGTGCCAATCTGTCTCACGCCATCCTCATCGGTGCCGATTTGAAGGTGGCATTGATGCGTCATGCTGATCTGAGCCATGCCGATCTCAGTGCAACGGAACTCTATGGAGCGGATCTGCGCAATGCTGATCTGGATGAGGCAAACTTGAGCCGCGCGAATTTGAGCACTGCCATGCTCATTGCCGCGAACCTCAGCATGGCAACACTCACTCGTGCCAACCTCGATCGTGCTGAATGTGGACAAGCAACCTTCTACCGCACCAACTTGCACGCTGCAACGTTAACCGATGCACATTTTGCTGGAGCGTTGTTGCTGGGAGCTGACTTGAGCCATGCCAACCTGTCAGGAGTCAATTTCTCCTGGTCGAACCTCAGTCGAGCCAATCTGGCTAAAGCAGATGGTCGCAAAGCGAATCTACGCGGTGCAAACTTGAGCCGCGCGAACTTGAGCCACGCCAATCTTACAGAGGCAAATTTGCGAGGAGCCAATCTGAGCGAAGCAATCCTTACAGACACAGAGTTAGTCGGTGCTGATTTGATTGATGTGAAGGGCGATCGTACCCAGTTCAACAGCGCGACTATGCCCAACAGTAGCCGATATTAGCACTAGCATACGAAATGAGCTTGTATACAAAAGAAGCTAATCTAATGACTCAGTAGTGTATCGCATAGAAACGGTCTGTCTATCCACCGTAAACGGCGTACTATACAGAAAGATTCTGCCGATCTGTTTGAGGTGATCTGGGGAAACTGTCTGCTGATCCCCTGTTTTGGGGTGAATCTGCGGAAAGATTCCGTCTAATAACAAGTTAAACATCCAAATCAGGTTTCAAAAAGCGATCGCAGATAGCCTTGGTTGCATTGAGCATCCTAACTTCATCTATTGAAGAATGCTCAGCTTCATGCCAGGTGATGTTTCATATAGAGGGATCAACGGGACAAGTACGATCGCCCAAATTCTTGCCTCGTAAGGAAAATGATAGGTACGTAGCTGATGCTCAGAGGCTAGCATATTCAATTGAGGAGACCAGATCGCGCGAACGATCGCCGATTTAAGACTTTCTTTCTCAGCCTTCGTCACTTCGGCTGGTTCAACGATCGCCGCCTTTAAAGCTGGTGGGGCGATCGCGTTGAGGGTGCGTTGGAAGCGCGATCGCTTTTGGGCTTTCCGCTTGCGATAGTTGTGTTTCTCCAGCAGTTGGTCTACCACTGTCACACTGACGCTCATCCCTTCTGCCCGCAACAATCTGGCAAACTCGTGCCGCGTCAGCTTCGTCCACTTGATGGTTTCAGCCATCGGTGAACCCGCCGTATGCTTGGCAAGCACGCTCAAAAAGGCCTCATTGAGTCCCGCTATCGTTGCGAGGGCCGCTTTGCGTCCGCCTCCAGTGCGCCGCACTCGACTCTGGTGCCACGCCTCGGGTTGCTCTAATTCCCGTTTCCCCCATGGCATCGCTTCATCGTCACACTGGGGCGAACGCATACGTTTCTTCATCTTTTAGAAACCGAACGAGAGGACTGAGACAACACTTTCAACAGATAGTGGTCATCCCAGCCTGCCTTGAGACGCTTGGCGCGAGTCCCGCCTTTAGCCGATTTTTCTTGAGTGAGGAGATTCACTGCGAGATGGCGGATTACGGCTAAATTTTCGCCACTATGACCCAACGTCGAGCGTGCTTGGTCTTCTCGGAATGCGACATCCAGAATCCAGTGCAGTTGATTTTCAATGCCCCAGTGACCCCGTACCGACTGAGCAAATCGCTTTGCATCCAACGGTAGACTGAGCAGGTAATAGCGAGTTGCACAGGTCGTTTTCTCGCCGCTTTGTCGCTGCGATTCGACACAACCAATCGTGGTCAACTTTGCCCAGTGCTCAGCACCAACGAGATATTGGGTTTGACCCATCACCCAATAGCGACGAATTTCTGTTCGTCCATGCCCCCGTTCCTGAGTTGCATAGTCATCGTGTGCAATGCCGCGAAACGGCTGCTGACGAGCCTGGTCAAATAACTGCACCACATCCTGATGGAGATTGCCTTGGTTGCCTTTGAGCGCCAGCACATAGTCTCCTTGCTGTGCGACAATTTGCTCAGCAATGGCGGTTTGGCAGCCCATGGCATCAATGCTGGCCACAGCCCCAGCCAGATCTAACACCCTCAGTAATCCTGGAAGGGGGTGATTTCATTCGCTTGCTCATGCACCTTGCGTTGTCCCAACACAATCTGATTTTGCGTTGCCCAAGCACTCACCATATGAATCATGCCTTGCTTGCTGCCGCGCTCATAGCTACCCCGCAGCGTTTTCCCATCCAGCGCAATTAATTGCCCCCCACTGATCTCAAACACAGCCTGCACCCAGTTCAAAAAGCACTGTTGCAAAGGCTCTGGTCTGAGTCGAGCAAACACACGCTCGATTGTGTCGTGGGACGCCATGCCGTTCGGCAGTTCAAGAAAGGTTTCTAACCACTCCCGTTTCGCAAGCCCATAGTGCTCGATCTCCACCCAACTCTCTGCCCCACAGATCACCGCACAAATCGTGAGCATCACAATATCCATCAGCAAATGCTCAATGCTGTGTTGGGCACGCGGATCGGGCAGTTCTCTGAAATGGGCTTTGAGACTTGTAATCGCTGATGCAGGCATGAGAAACCTCGACTCAGATCTATAACTGTTTTGAATCTTCAGTCTGCTCAATTCTTCATGCAGGCATTGTTAAGATATGTATGCGTTCGCCCTGCCTGAGAGCCTAAGCTGACTTGTGAGAAGAGGTCTTTCAAGTCGCTGTCATACATGTGAATACACCCATGGGAGGTTGCTTGACCCACTGTGCCAGCCTCTAACGTGCCGTGAAAGCCAATCCAATTCGTGCCGTTCGTCCAAAAGCCAATCCAGTATCCCCCCAACGGGTTTCTCGGATCGTTGGCAGCAATGCGTTCATTCGTGAAAGGACTAATCCATGTGGGATGACGCTTCATCTGCATCACCTTGAATGTGCCGACTGGCGTTTCCCAACCGCGTCGTCCAGTGCCGATCGGGTAGCGTTTTACTGGTCTATCACCCTGATAGAGCACAGCCTGACCACGGCTCAAGTGAATTTCGAGGCGAGTGCTGCTGTTGGATAAGGTTGTGCTTTGCAGGATGGGTTGAGGAGCAATTGCTTGGGCGGAACTTGCCGTATTGACTGTAAAGACCGTGGCAGCGATCGACATGCCCGCCATTATGCCTGTACAACGGACGATCGTCTTGATCCATCTGGGTTTTCTTGCTAACGCGCTGAACGTGGATTGCCTGTACATCTTGCGCTGCTCCAGAGCATAAGGTGCTGCAAACGTTGATTCAGAAGAAACGTGTTCCTAAGAAAACCGTCCTTCACAACGTACCCACTTTCTACCTTGTGATAGATGACCATTTGAAAATGTTTGCTCAAGACATTGTGAAGCGATGAGGCGATCGCGTGTACTTACGGCATCGATCCAACGAAAGACGGTTGTACAATAGAGCCGTTGTGCTGTGCGACACGAACCTTGATTGAGCGTTATACCCTGCCCGAAATGGGCCATTTGTGGACTGATACTTACAAGCTAAAGACCTGGTTGCAAGTCGAAATTGCTGTTTGTGAGGCGCAGGCAGAACTCGGCTCTATTCCGGCAGAAGCGGTGGCAGAGATTAAGGCAAAGGCAAACTTTGACCCGAAACGAGTGCTGGAAATTGAGGCGGAAGTGCGCCACGACATGATTGCCTTTCTCACGAATGTCAACGAGTATGTCGGCGACGCAGGGCGTTATATTCACCTCGGGCTGACCAGTTCTGATGTGCTCGACACTGCTCTGGCGCTACAACTGGTTGCCAGTCTGGATGTTTTGATGGCACAGCTAGAGTCCCTCATTCAAGCCATTCGCTACCAGGCACAGCAGCATCGCAACACAATCATGATTGGTCGATCGCACGGTATTCACGCCGAACCGATTACCTTTGGTTTCAAGCTGGCTGGTTGGCTGGCTGAAGTCTTGCGCCATCGCGATCGCCTCTGCCAGCAAACACGCAGCATTGCGGTGGGCAAAATCTCTGGTGCGGTCGGCACCTACGCCAATATCGATCCGCAAGTGGAAGCGATCGCCTGTCAGAACCTTGGCTTAGAACCTGATACCGCTTCGACACAGGTGGTATCGCGCGATCGACATGCTGCCTTTGTACAAACGTTGGCGCTACTTGCTGCGTCGATCGAGCGCTTTGCCGTTGAAATCCGCAACCTTCAGCGTACCGATGTCCTGGAAGTAGAAGAATATTTTGCCAAAGGTCAGAAGGGCTCTTCGGCAATGCCGCACAAGCGCAACCCCATTCGATCGGAGCGCTTGACGGGGATGGCACGAGTGGTTCGTAGTCATGCCAGTACGGCTCTAGAAAACGTAGCGCTTTGGCATGAACGCGATATTTCTCATAGTGCCGCAGAGCGCGTGATCTTGCCGGATGCCTGCATCTTGACGCATTTCATGCTGGTCGAAATCACTGATCTAGTCAAAAACCTGCTGGTCTATCCCGAAAATATGACGCGCAATATGAACCTCTACGGTGGCGTTGTCTTCAGTCAACGGGTGCTGCTGACGCTGGTCGAAAAGGGCATGAGTCGCGAAGAGGCTTATACGGTTGTGCAAGGTTGCGCCCATCAAGCCTGGAACAAGCCGGATGGTGATTTTCACGCTTTGATCAGCCAGGACGATCGTGTGGCTAAACATCTCTCTGCCGAAGAGGTAGAAGGGTGTTTTGACCCGCAGCACCATCTCAAGCACCTTGACCAAATCTATCAACGCCTAGGCATTTAGCGGTCAGCGGTCAGCAGTCAGCTTTTGGCTGCTAAGTCGTTGGGTGTAATTAATAGATAGATGATCGTAGTATGAGGTCTCGCTCGCGGACAAGATGCACCCTGTTCTACATTTAATTAGCTCGGACTACTAGCTGATAGCTCTTAGCTCTTCTGCTTAAACCGCTCTTTTGCCGCTGCAAAGGATTCGTTCATCGCCTGCTGAATCCGTTTGGGGTCGGGTTTTTTACCGCCCATCAGATCGCCAAAGTAGACACAGGCCGCTTCACCCAAGGCCCAGGTGTACGCGGTTGCCCATGAAGCCGCGACCACACTCCCAAAGACAGGGATAAATTTAATCAATTCTCGCCCGATCGCCTGCGCTAGAAACCCACCCCCGATCGCGCTGACGATTCCCCCTGCCTGTGACGGCGACAGCGTTTGTCCATAGAGTTGGCCTAGAAGCCCGACCAATGATACCTGTAGTGCGGTGAGAACCGGCATGGTGGCGAAGGGTAACGGCACCGCAGCAAGAGTTGCCGCCATAATGGCAAACGGCAAAATGTAACGGCGACCCGTATCGCGGTAAAGATCGCCAAGCTTGTCCCCAGCACCTTCATTGAGGAGTTGATGCATGGCGCGGGCTTCGGCTTCAGGTAAAAGATCTGCTAACGCATTGACCAGAGCGTCTAACCCGTAGAACGTGGGCGTAAACTCGTCTTCTTCTAACGTGAAGTCGATGAGAATGGCGCGATCGTACAAACCCTTAAAGGATTCCTGCACGGCTGCAAACGCTCTGTTAACCGCTTCAACGTCTGGTGGATAGGCAGGATGGTCACTGAGATCGGCTGGATACAGCTCATGAAGTGATGTCACAGCCAGCAAACAAGGTACTTCTGGGTGCTGTTTGCGGATTTGGCTGGCAATCTGACGTAGTGTATCGGTCGCGAAATCATTAATTTTGACCGTCAAAATGAGGACTCTGGCGCAGCGATTCTCATTTGGCTGGAGTTCGCTGATGAGTTCCTGTGCGATCGCCCCTGTCTCCTGAGCACCATCGCCCAAACCAACCGTGTCGGTGAACACGAGCAGCGGCAAATCGCTGGTGGGATAGCTGTAGCGCTGTGTGTGCTGCGTATGGGGACGAAAGCCCTGCCCCACAATGTCTGCTGAAACTCCAGTTAAACCGCGCACGATCGAGCTTTTCCCGGCTTGGGGCTTGCCAACCATCAACGCTTCGGTGGTAGGCAACTGTCCCCGCACCTGTTCCAGAATCTCGACAACCTCTGCTTCGCTGACACTAAACCATGAGGTCAGCGTACTGGTGAGCCACTGTAGAGGAGCAAAGCGCTTCCAGTCGCTTAACTGTTCGGTGATGTCGTACCAGACTTTCACTGGCTGGGTTTCCAGGTTTGGCTCTGCAGAGACGATCGCGGTTTCCTCATGTAGCGATTGGGAAACGTCTGAAGGCTTTACTTCAGATGGCTCAGGCATAATCGTTTAAGAATGAGTGAGTACATGCCTTTAGTTTATGTCGTCACAATCATCCTGAATCATGCGTAAGGAGCACTTCTCTGCGCTGCCTCAATTGACCTTGTAATAAACGTTAAACTCATAAAACAAAGGCACGTTGGCTGATGGTCAACGTACCTTTGCGTTTGCCACAATAGGCAACGGCATTCTGGGGACTAGACGCGATTAAACATCTTCACGCCGATCGCTGGAGCCCGATGCGTTCGCCCCTGGTGACGATTCATAAAGCGCATCCAACTGTTCACGTGCGTCTTCAACGCTCATCGATCGCATGACTAACAGCGGTTCGTTAATAACATTCCCAGCGGTATCTAAAAATTCTGGGTGAGGCACCATCCGTAACCGTGAAGTTGATTTCGGTTCGCCCATGGCCCAGTTTCTTGGAGCTTGACTGCGCTGCGATTCAACACCCAGAGTCATCAAATTTCGAATCAAATTGCCAACGGCAAGGAAGGCGAGAGTCGTAAACGCAATGATATAAAGCAGGTGTAATAGCATAAAGGTTTCCTCAGGGTTAGCAGCCTTAAAAAGGGGCTACGACAGTGTATTTTTATGGATGCTTAAATTTTCAGGCACTCAACGCTCGTTTAACCAAACAAACCGAGAATACAGATATAGACTAAGGCCCTATGAAAATGAGGCTGTGTGTCAGCTCGGGTGTTGCTCTGCCTCCACAATCAGTCACAGTTATTTTTTCCAGACTCCTGCAAACGAAGGCGCACAGCTACCTGCCAACATTCTCCCACCAAATCATGCCAGGGTTTCATAACAGACGTCTCAATGCCAACCTGACCGTCTGTTACTTTAAGGAGCATTTGTGCAGTACTTACCTCTTGCTGCGCCGTGCTGACTCGCGCTAACAGGTCTGCACGCTTTTCAGCGCTTAAGAAGGGGAGCGTTTCGGTCTCTAAGAGCAAACGCGATCGCCCAAACCAGTATTGGAAATCTTCTAACAGTGGTCCTAGTATTGATCGGAGTAAGTCTGAGTTGGGTGAATTGGAATCAAACATTACTAAAGCTGACTTATTGTATCCATCCTTTTATCTTAGCGCCTTCTCAGGTTCGCAAACCTTCTTTACATATATTTAAGTAACTCAAAATCGTCACCATCAAGAGGGGGATCAAGAAGATTCAGTAAGATAGAAAGTGTCTTCCTGCACTCTCCATGTTGGACTTGTGGTGCCAGACTCTAGACTGGATCTATCTAGAGCTGGTTTCAATGAGCGTCATGTTTTGATGACGCTTTGGTGATTCGATCGCTCACTGCCCCTTGCTCGCCTCTAGTGTCTGTTGTATTGATGCCATCTCCTATGCCTGTCTCCGCCTCCCCCGACGACGATCAACCAGAAAAATTTTATTTGCCTCGCACCAGTGAATCAGTACCGTTGCAAAAGATTCGCCATACGACATCACACGTCATGGCAATGGCAGTGCAGAAGCTGTTTCCGAAAGCGCAGGTGACGATCGGTCCCTGGATTGAAAACGGCTTTTACTACGACTTTGATAGCCCAGAACCGTTTACTGACAAGGATCTAAAGGCGATCAAGAAGGAGATGACGAAGATCATCAACCGTAAGCTGCCTGTGATTCGGGAAGAAGTGAGCCGAGAGGAAGCGAAGCAGCGTATTCAGGCGATTAACGAACCCTACAAGCTCGAAATTCTGGAAGGATTGGAAGAGCCGATTACGCTGTATCACCTGGGCGACCAGTGGTGGGATTTGTGCGCGGGGCCGCATCTGGAAAATACTGCTGACCTGAAGCCAGACGCGATCGAGCTAGAAAGCGTGGCGGGTGCCTACTGGCGCGGCGATGAAACCAAAGCCCAACTCCAGCGCATTTACGGCACTGCTTGGGAAACACCTGAGCAATTGGTGGAGTACAAACGGCGCAAAGAAGAGGCACTGAAGCGTGATCACCGGAAGCTAGGCAAAGAATTAGGGCTGTTCATCTTTTCTGATTCGGTCGGGCCCGGTTTGCCGCTTTGGACACCGAAAGGCACGGTGTTGCGATCGATCCTCCAGGATTTTCTGCAAAAAGAACAACTTAAACGGGGCTATCTGCCCGTTGTAACTCCCCACATCTCTCGTGTGGATCTGTTCAAAACCTCCGGGCATTGGCAGAAATATAAGGAAGATATGTTTCCGCTGATGGCGGAGGATGCAGAGTCAGCAGCGCTGGAGCAAGGCTTTGTCCTCAAGCCGATGAACTGTCCGTTCCACATTCAAATCTATAAAAGTGAACTGCGCTCGTATCGGGAGTTGCCCATGCGGTTGGCAGAATTTGGTACCGTCTACCGCTACGAGCAATCCGGTGAACTCGGTGGCTTGACCAGAGTGCGTGGCTTTACGGTCGATGATTCGCACCTGTTTGTTACACCGGAACAGTTGGATGCTGAATTTCTAAGCGTCGTGGACTTGATCCTGTCCGTGTTCAAAAGTCTGCAACTGAAAAACTTCAAAGCCCGCCTCAGCTTCCGTGATCCCGATTCCGATAAATACATCGGCTCGGATGATTCCTGGGATAAGGCTCAAGGGGCTATTCGCCGTGCGGTGCAAACACTGGGTATGGATCACTTCGAAGGCATTGGTGAGGCCGCATTTTACGGTCCGAAATTGGACTTTATTTTTCAGGACGCGCTCGATCGCGAATGGCAGTTGGGCACCGTTCAGGTGGATTACAACTTACCCGAACGCTTTGACCTGGAATATGTGGCGGAAGACGGCACTCGCAAGCGTCCTGTGATGATCCATCGCGCTCCTTTCGGCTCTCTAGAACGCCTGATCGGTATTCTCATTGAAGAATACGCGGGCGATTTTCCGGTGTGGTTGGCTCCAATCCAGGTGCGGCTGCTGGCTGTGAGTGAAGACCAGCTACCGTTTGCGAAACAGGTCGTGAGCCAACTGCTGGCGATCGGTGTGCGGGCAGAGGTCGATACCAGTGGCGATCGTCTCGGCAAACTCATCCGTAACGCTGAAAAAGACAAGATTCCAGTCATGGCAGTCGTGGGTGCTAAAGAGGTGGAAGCCAACGCCCTCAGCATTCGCACCCGTGCTTCTGGCGAACTTGGCCCGACCCCGGTGGCTGAAGTGTTGGAGCGGTTGAACGTGGCGAATCAAAACCATACCACCTTTTAATTCTGTGCTTCGGTCGTTAGGATAAAACGAAAGTAATCCCTCAGGCGTTTACGTATGGCTTACCTGATCGAACCGCCGATTCAGCAAACTGATCAACAAGTAGTTTTGTTTGGCGTTAGCTGGCAGCAATATGAAAATCTCCTGGCAACGCTAGGAGATTTTCCAGGGTTACGCATGACCTATCTTGAAGGCGGATTAGAGATACTAATGCCCTCCTCTGAACACGAAATGCTCAAGAAGGTCATTGCTCGATTGCTAGAGCGATATGCTGAAGAATTAGATATTCCTCTGCACGGCTATGGCTCGACTACGTTTCGTAAAGAGGCAAAAGCCAGCGGTCTAGAACCCGATGAATGCTACTGCGTTAGTACGTTGAAAGATATTCCCGATCTTGCGATCGAAGTCATTCTGACCAGTGGCGGCTTGGATAAGCTAGATGTCTATAAAGGATTAGAGATTCCAGAGGTTTTGCTCTGGCAAAACAATCAGCTTATTCTTTATGACTTGAGAGGAGAAAGCCGCTCTGTAGCCAGTCGTAGCCAATTTTTTCCAGATTTAGATCTTGCTTTACTTGCTCAATACGTTAACCCTAAAGAGCAACCCCAAGCCGTCAAACGGTTTATTGCGATGCTGCGTCAAGCTCAGAATGACTAATCAGTATTGCTCATTCGCTCTTACTGTTTCGGGACCTTATGTTTTGGGAAGTGGCTGAATAAGTACCAGAAGACAACGATATTCACTACAAAGACGATCGCTTTAATGAGCGTGACGCCATGAATTAATTCATACACTTCGGGTGGAATGCTGAGACCAACCAGCACCAAGACGAGGACATGTGCCCAGCGTTTTTCGTGCCAGAGTCCAATCGCTTCGATCGCGGTTAAAAGAGCATAAACACCGGCTCCAATACCGCTAAATTCCAGCGTTCTTGGATTTAGATTCAAGATTTTGTCCAGAACCCAATCAATGAGCTGAGTTTTGCCTTCGATGGTGTACGACTCAGAAAAGTCTGCCAGAGAGTCATAGTTTCGTAACGCCAATAACAGCGCCACGGACGTAACGGCAAGGAGTGATGCGACAAAGGACTTGTAAAATACGATCGCAAGCAAGCCAAAGGAGCGCTTCGTCAGCATCTCTGTTCTCGTTAGTGAAAAGTAAGGGTCTAGATTAATGATACCCAGCCAACTGAGGCGATTACGGTAAGGATACCTACATGACCCTACTGCACAGGCGTTTCTGGCTGATCAGATGGTGATTGGTTTGTGAGTCGCTCAATCAGACCAGGAGGGGTAGCCTGACGGTATGCACCGCAGTAGTGCATCGTTAGAACTGCTTTGAATGCCCAATGATTCATAGGCACGTCAATAAACGGATTGGGCAACGTTTCGGCTCGATTCTGCACGCAGGCTTCGATGATCTGTCTCGCTGTCGGCTCAGTCTGGGCTTGAGCGATCGCGTGGTTTGGCTGAGTTGGTTGAGCGGCGATCGCAGTTAACGGAGTGGCGAGGCTGGCGATCGCAAGCACTGTCAGTGTCATCAAAGTCTTAACTTTCATCGGGAAATGCGTGAAGGGATTGCGTAAAACCGAATGTAGAAAACCAGTAGTCCTATCGCCAGTTTAACTACAGAGTCATCAAGATGGGAGTCTGCATCCGGCGGCGGGGATGCTGGCGATCGAGAAGCACCTCGGAAGGACTTTCAGCCCGTACGGCTGTCCGTGTCCAACTGCGTAAGCGCGCATGGAGGGCTTTCCAGGTACCGTCTTTGCGCCAGTTGCGGCAGTCGGTAGACACCGTTTACCAGGCGGGAAAGTCAGCCGGGATAGCGCGCCATTTACAGCCTTGGGTCACCACATAAAAGATGGCGTTGAGGACAGCCCACAGACTCGTACTGCGGGGGCGTCCGCCGGGTTTGGCAGCGGGCAGAAGGGGTTGGAGTAAGGCAAATTGGGCGTACTGAGTAGACTTTAACCATGGCTCTCACGGTGCTTGAGTTCAGTACTTAAAGCGTCTGCCGTGTGAGCTTTCTTACGCTCGATCCGGCTTTTCAAACACCCTCTTAACTCCTGATCCCTTCTTTCGCAGAGGCTTTTATAATGAGATGCTTGTATCAGCCGTTTGACTGAGTGAGGCGTTGCCCGATTGACTGAAAGCCGTTTTGATGTTGCCTCGATCGTCCAGGGTTATGCTCAGGGCTATTTTTTAATGGCAGACGATTCTGGAGCGTCACTGGGCTGGTACTCCAGTCGTGAGCGGACGTTGATTCCTCTGGATGAGCGGTTTCGCTATCCGCGATCGCTTCAGCGATTGCTCAATCAAGAGCGCTTCACGGTTGCGGTCGATCGGGCGTTTGAGGCCGTCATTGACGGCTGTGCCGATCGCGAAACGACCTGGATTTCAGAGGAATTAAAGGATATCTATCGATCGCTGCATGAGGCTGGATGGGCACACAGCTTTGAAACCTGGCAGGGCGATGAACTGGCTGGGGGGATTTTGGGGCTAACGATCGGCGGTGCGTTTATTGGTGAATCGATGTTCTTTCGGATTCCCGATGGTTCGAAGGTCGCAATGGTGAAATTGGTGGAACGTTTGCGCGATCGGCAGTTTGTGCTCTTCGACGCCCAGATGATGAATCCCCATTTGGAGCGATTTGGAGCCCACATTATTGGCAGCAAACAATATAACGCGTTGTTAAAGCAGGCACTAGCACGCCAATGTTCGTTGTAGTGAGGAGAGCTTCGTAGGAGCGTTTCGCGAAACGCCCCTATCCCAGAATCCTTCAGACCATCGATCGCAAGCTGGTGTCTTTCTCAGAAGAACCTGACCCCTTTGAGCAAGGCCTAAATTCAGGTGGTTACACAAGATACGGTGTCCAACGTTCCAGCAGTCCGGGCGATCCGTACCAGACGCGATTGCCTCTGGGAGAATGCATCGCGTCTTCAATCACAAGATTTTCGGCACCTTTGAGATGGGCTGCTTCGATCGGCGTAATGCCATCGCCCCACGTATTGCCCTTTCCACAGGTAAGCTTGTAGCTGCTATATGCCAGCCAGTTGCGCCAACGGTCTCCGTAAACCGCTTTCCCTGCCACGCACACGTAGCGCACATCCGAGTAGAATGCACCCGGATAGCTCAGGTTCACAAAGTCGAGATTTTTGCGCGTCCAACGCTCCAGGCTGGTGTGAGGTGTACCGAGCGTGATGAGTGTCGCTACCCGATCGCGGGCAGACCAGAGACAATCATCCGTCTCGTTGGGATGGATACAGTAAGGCTTTTCTCCTAAGTAGATGCGCGACAGCCAACCACCTGCCGAATGCCCGACCAGCGTGACGTGAGACACACCCTGCTGCTGAAGTACTTGCTTTACCGTGGTATCCAACACCCGCAAAATGGGCGCCACTGAACGACCACCGATTGTTGGCACCCAGTCTTGCCAGCGGAGCGGCACGGTGACAGTTGGAAACCCCAGCGCTTGTAACGTCTGTTCTAAAACGCGGTATTCAACAGCACCAGCGAGGTAACCCGGCAAAATGACGATCGGTCGTGGCATGAGCAACAGCGTTTAAATGGAGCGTACAGATTCAAGCGTAACGATTCTTTTCAGATCTAAAGACTCTCACAGTGTTGCAGGATCTGAATTTTGCTCAAACCGCGATCGAGACAACAATCAAGCTCAGTTACTGACTGATCGTACCAAGGCAGAGCGTAAATATTGTTCAGTCCCCTTTGCTCTCCCGCTTGCCTTCTCCCGCTTGCCTCCTCCCGCCTGCCTTCTTCTAAAACTTCTGTAGGCAATCGGGTCTCACAGTTCTTAAACTGGACATGCGGACTCTAACGAGTGCAACGGTGAGCGCTAAGATTTGAGCAAGGCGTTTCTCGCGATCGCATGCGTCCATTCCCCCACGACTGAGCTTGCCTGCTATGTCTAACTCCCTGTTGCCTAAAAACACGTCAAACGTCTTTACACAGGAGACGCTAGAGAAAGTACTAGTGGCGCTGCGCCAACCGTTCTCGATCGCTGTTTTAGCGTCTGTAGGCGTACATGGTTTGCTGTGGGCAGCGCTGCCTAACTTTCTGGCAGAAACAGAAAAGATTCCAGACACAAAGCAGCGCGTTCAGACCGTGGAACTGTCTCCTGCTGAACAAAGCCAACTACCGCAATTTGGCATCAATCCAATACCTCAAACCCTGACGCCTGCAAAACCCTCCAAACCAGCACAGTCAGCCACAAAGCTGCCAGACCCCAAGCTCTATAACGATCCGTCCCTCTACAATTTCCCCATCCTAGAGCCGCCACCGCCGATCGTGTTCCCTCTTTTAGGGCTACCTCCTGGGCTCGACTTCAAACTGCCACCAATTAAAAAAACACCTTCAAAACCACCGGCTGACCAGGCTATAAAACCGCCCAAGTCCCCTGAGAAAACAGAGCCAAAAAAGACAGATGCAGACACGCCGAAAACGCCTGTCGATCCAACTGCGCCTGCACGGCTTGACAAACTATCACCTGAGCAACTTACTGCGTTGCGGCAACAAGGAGAGCGATTGGGTCAGTTACGAACTTTATACACGTTTAATGGTCCAGATACAAAGGAAAAGGCGGGTGGGGTCTTTCAGGCGAATGCAACCACCTTCATAGACTTGGCGAAAAAGATTACTGGTGGGAATGCTGACGACAGTCGCCTTAAAACGCCAGAAAGAGTGACTGGTGTCTTTCCCAAAGAGGCGTGTCCGTTCGTGAGAGGATTTCGGAATGCGTCTTTTGCTGCGATCGTGAAACCTGATGGCACTTTGGCAGAACCGCCAACAGTGCTGCTAACGACTGGGTTTAAGGGTTTAGATAATGCTGCGATCGACGACATTACGAGCTCAGTCAAAAACAAGAAATTTGGTGACGGTAGCAAATTTCAACTCATCCGGTTCGATTTTATTTTTGATCCCAAAACATCCTGTTCGGCTTCTGATAAACGTGCTTAAGCGTTTGACTGATGGCAAACCTTGCAGTCAGATAGCGTTTTTCGCCTTGAGTGCATGTGTGAATGCCCGAATGCGCTACTCTGGCTGAGGTGAAGTTGTTGGCGTACGTTGAGCAACGTACGATCGTCTATGGCTCTTGATGCGTCTTTTGCAGTCCAGCTGATCGCTTCGGCTGAGCGGTTGTTTGACCTCATCGATCGCTTCCACGAAGCGAAGGTGCTAATTGTTGGTGACTTGACGCTCGATGAGTTTCTCACAGGGCAGGTCGAACGGCTGTCGCGTGAAGCGCCTGTGCTGATTATTCGCCATGAAACCACACAGCAGGTACCGGGTGGTGGCGCAAATGCAGTCTATAACTTTGCGAAACTGGGCGCACAAGTAAAAGCCGTTGGGCTGCTGGGTCAAGATGACCAGGGCAAGACACTGCGGGGTATTTTTGAGGCAGCCGACATCGACACACACGGCATTTTGCTGGATGCCGATCGCCCCACTGTGACCAAAACCCGCATTTCTGGTCATGCCCGTCAGTCTGTGACGCAGCAAATTGTGCGGATCGATCGCAAGTCAGATAACCTGCCTGATGAATCACTTCAACTTCAGCTTGCCGACTACATCCAGCAGCACATTGGTTCAGTGGATGCCGTTATTTGCTCCGACTACGGCGATGGTACGCTAACTCAGCCTGTGATTGCAGCGGCATTGGCTCACCCGCTCAGCATTGTGGATGCTCAAACCAAGCTCGATCGCTACAAAGGGGCAACCGTCTTCACGCCCAACTTGCCCGAAGCCGAGCAAGCGGTTGGCTATTCTCTCGTCAGCCCATCGGGCAATCCCTCTGATTTGACTCAGCTGCAGCAGGGTGGGCACGATCTGCTGCAATTGACGCAGGCAAAACAGGCATTGATTACCCGTGGCGAAGAGGGCATGAGTTTGTTCGATCGCGATGGCACTGAACATCACATTCCTGCGTTCAATCGCACAGATGTTTTTGATGTCACGGGGGCAGGCGATACCGTGGTTGCTGCGTTTACCCTGGGGCTCATCGCTGGGGCAACTCCGTGGGAGGCAACGGTCTTAGGCAACCTGGCAGCCAGTATCGTTGTCCGGCAGTTCGGCACCACACCGACAACCCCAACCGAGATGAAAGCGTCGCTCCAGGCGCTTTTGGATGAGTTTCAACATGAGTGAGGAATAGCGGTCAGCGGTTGGGAATAACTCAAAACTCAAAACTTTCTCGCTACCTACCGAAGCTAAATGTCATAACATCTAAATTAAATAGTACAAATATACTGATTTGTGTGTAGAATACTTAGAGCAGAACGTTGAGGAACTCCCTATGCAACCAGCGCTCAAATTCTCGCTCGAAATTGTTGATGGTGAACGACTGGGCAAACTCTCTGTACCCTACATCCATGTCGCCCGTTGGCTAAACTTCATTACCTCACCTCACTACGGTGCGCAAATTATCTTCTCGGAACAGGATAGAGAAGGCGTCACTATTTATTTTGATGCCTGCGAGGGTATGTACAGTTACTTGAGCGATCGCATCCACCCTCAAACCAAAGCCCCTCAGCAAGAGGTTGCCTTCGCGATCGCCAGCTAGGGGCGGGGTCTTGTGTCTTCACACAACTGGCGATCGTCTTGAGTAACATTAGGGTTTGTTGTGAGGTAATCATGTAGCCAATTGCAGCCGCGTGTAATCAATGCATTCAGGTTTAAATCGGCCAATTTCCACAGCACAACTCTTTTGTCATCACTTGCAGTTGCTAGCGTTTTGCCATCGGGGCTAAAGCTTAGCCCAACGACACCGCCACTGTAACCAGCCAGCGTAGCGATCAAAGTCCCGTCCGGCTGCCAGAGCTTAACGGTTTTATCGTCGCTAGCAGAGGCAAGAGTTTTGCCATCAAGGCTAAATTGAACTCCCTCAACAATGCCAGTATGTCCCGTAAAGCTGTTTAGCAGTGTGCCGTCTAGTTTCCAAAGCTTGATGGTTTTGTCTGCGCTGGCAGAAGCAATTAGTTTTCCATCCGGGCTGAAGGCAATGCCATAAATAATGGCACCGTGTCCGCTGAAGGTGCGAATCAAGGTGCCGTCTAGTTTCCAAAGCTTGATGGTTTTATCGGCGCTGGCAGAAGCGATCAGTTTCCCATCTGGGCTAAAGGTGACCCAGTAGACGTCTGACTGATGTCCCCTCAAGGTTCGGATCAGCGAACCATCAAGCCGCCAAAGTTTAACAGTATTATCGCCACTGGCTGAGGCAATCGTCTGTCCATCCGGGCTGAAGCTAACACCGTTTACATAGCTGCTGTGAGCAGGCCAACTCTTTAGCAAGCGGCTGTTTTGACCGCTCATTTGCCATAACTTAATGGTGCGATCGTTGCCGCCAGAGACGAGTAGCTGCCCCTTGGGACTAAAGCCAATACTATAAATTTCAGCGGTATGTCCACGCAATGTCGCAATTAATGCTCCCTGGGGTTGCCAAAGTTTGATGGTGCCATCACTACTTGCCGATGCCAATACTTGGCCGTCTGGGCTGAATTGAACACTGCCCACCCGTTCCTGATGACCCACTAGAACATTGATCAGACTTTTATCTTGCTTCCAAAGTTTGATAGTTTGGTCCTGACTGGCGGTTGCAATCATCTGCCCGTCTGGGCTGAAGGCAATACCATTGACATAGCTACTGTGGCCAAGCAGATCGCCAATCAAACTGCCGTCGCGTTGCCAAAGTTTCACCTTGTTGTCAGCGCTACCTGATGCAATAACCTGTCCATCAGGGCTAAAGGTCACGCTATACACTGCATATGTGTGTCCATAGAGTGTTTTCTGCAAGGTCCCATCCTGTTGCCATAGCCTCACTGTTTTATCAACGCCTGCGCTGGCAATTGTTTGACTGTCTGGACTAAAGGCGACATCACTCACGGGGGCAGTGTGCCCACTGAGGGTTTTGATGAGGTTGCCAGTAGGCTGCCATAGCTTCACTGTTTTATCAGAACTGGCCGAGGCAAACAGTTGCCCATCTGGACTGAACTGCAAACTATTGACGGCACCACGATGTGCGTTGATGGTGAGTTTTAAGCGCCCATCTCGCTGCCAGAGTTTAATAGTGCCATTCTCTTCACCTGAGGCGATCGTTTTTCCATCGGGGCTGAACCTGACAGCTCTCACTCTGCTTTGGTGTCCCACAAGCGTTCTCAATAACGTTCCGTCTGGCTTCCAAAGCCTCACCGTTTTGTCACTGCTAGCAGACGCAAGCATCTGCACATCTGGGCTAAAACTGACATCCAAGACCTCGTCGGTATGGCCTTTCAGTGCAATGGTCGAACGACCGTCTAGTTGCCAAAGTTTGACCAATCCGTCTCCACTGGCAGACGCGAGCATTTTTCCGTCGGGACTAAAGCTGACACGCCGAACCCAACTGGAATGTCCTTCTAAGCGGTTAGACTCCCTGACCCAGTAAACTGATTGACCAAAGGTCTTCAAGACGCGATCGCGGGTATCTGCTGGTGCCCAGGATGCTTGTTTAAGCAGTTTGGCGGCTCTTAACCCCTGAATGAGCGCATCAAACTCCTGATGATTAATGAACAAGCCGTCTGAGGTTGCTGTGAGTGCTTTGACTTCACCCAGTACCGCCTCCTTGCGGCGGGCTTCTGCCGATCGATACTGGCTAAACGCGACCAAGCCGAGTGATACTGAGACGATTAGTCCTAGCGTCAGGCTCCCGAGAGCCAGTCGTTGGCGTTGAGTTTCTCGCTTCTGCCGTGCCGTTTCTGCTAAGCGGCTGGTGATGGCGTATTCGGTCTGAACCTGCGTTGGCTGAGGTTCTTTGTCAGTTCCCTGAGCAATCCATTGTTCAACGCTTTCTAAATCGGTGCCGCGCAACAAAAAGCTATCATCGCGATCCCTATTCTCCCACTCGATTGCGCGAATGAGCAGTCGGGTATGGAAGCGAACATGGGCAAGATCGGTGTCGAGTGCTTGGATTAGCGCCTCAACGGCAGTGTCAAAAGCATGGTCGTTTTGGAAGTCAATCCAGTTGAGGTCTGCCAAAGCTCGATTGACGGTTCCAGCGTCTACGTCGCGCCGCAGAATGGGCATCAGCCGCTTGTTTAGCTTGATGGCGTGCTGTAGCTCAACGCCACATTCACGAGAGGCAATGGACTCTGGACTAATGACAAACAGAAACGTGTCAGCTGCAATAATGCCTGTATAAATTTCTTCTCGCCAGGGAGCATTGGGTGGAATGTCTTCCCAATCAACCCAGGTCGTTCGATTCTTTTGCTTGAGGGCATGGCACAGTGACTGCACAAAGGTCTTGTCGCGACGCGAGTAAGAAATAAAGATTTCAACGTTGATTTTTGATGGATTGGCAGCAGCATCGGATAAATTTGCGATCGTCATTTGGCCTCAAAGCATTAGACACAGTGCAACGTAATTACAGTGAATGCGACTAGTTCTCTTAGCAATCAACTGGCTATGAGGCCGGTTGCGGCGGTGGCTGTCCATGGTCGCCGCCACGTCCCATGTTGGAGCCCCAACTGTTATTAGAGCCCAACCCAAACTGCTCTGTCTCTACCCACTCTGCTTTGATCAGCGACCACCAATCGCGTGCTAAGCCTACCAGCACATAGTCGTAGGGTAGCCAACCATAGCCGCTTACTCCCCAGGTTTTGCCCCAAGAATTCTTAATGAGTAACGCTCCTGCATTGGGCGCGTTTTTGACCTTTTTGTAGTCGTCATAGCCGACGACGATCGCGGCATGCCCACCTTCTCGCTTTTCATTCCCCTTTGGGTAAAGAATGTGACCAGGTGGATTGGCCTCGTCATAGATAGAGTCGTAGACTGTAAACCCAAACATACAGGGAAAGCCCGCAACCAAAACTGTTTTAATCTGCGCTAGCAGTTCTTTTGTAGCGATTCCGGCTGCATCCAGACGAAAGTAAGTCATAGCCTGATAATTCTGGGCAAACGCATAGCAAAAAGCAGACGGATCTTCGTCATAGCGCTTCTCGTCATAGGGGCAGTATTCTTCTGGCGGTACGCCAAACAGCACCATCGCCTTCATGGTTTCCCGTACGGACGCGCCCGTATCGCCCTGACTGTGCATTAGATCACGGGTGACTTTATAAAGGAAACGCCGAGAGGCATCAATGGGATTACCACAGCTACGCTTCTCAAAGTATTCAATCAAGGCAACCCCAGCATGGGCAGTACAGGCATCCAGATTACCCTGATCCTCAACAGGCGTACACCAAAAACTTAAATCGACTGCTGCGGGTAGAGTCAGGTATAAGCTGCTACCTGAGTCGATCAATAGCGGTTTTGTGGACGCTTGAGCAATAGGCAACAGCGTTTTGCAGAGCTTACCGAGCATCGGCACTTGCAGCAAACATTCGTTGCACTCATGCTGCACATGGATAAAGGTTTGTGTTCGCACAGGGTTCACCGCCTGATCAGGCGAGTTTGAGCATCGATCGAACGGCTGGGTCTTTAAGAAAGCCTGGATGTCTTCAGCATGCTGACCATCGTACTCAGGAAGTAGACAAAGTTCTCGGAGCAAACATTCCTGAACATTTGCTCCGATCGAAGGCGATGTTGTGTCAGTGGGTGCGTCCACTGCGTTCTTGGGTGACGGAAAAAGGATACCCCATTGAGCAACCGTTTTTAGTGCGGTCATTACCAGTGGTTGAAATTGGCTCAGCGGGTTGGCCTGTTCAAGCGATCGCCCATAGCGCTTAAATTCTGCTTGCATAGTCGTCAGCGTTTCAACCAGCGGTTCGTACTGGTCTGGGGACTCAGGCCTATCAGATACTGTGAATACATGCCCTTTTAGCTGCCTCTCGATGACTTTGACGCGATCGAAGTTGGCAAACACCTTAAACCGAGCCAGACCGTCGGCACAGGCTTCTTCCAGATCACTATATTGAGCGATAGGTGCAACGATTTGGGCAATCACCTTGACAACCGGGCGAGTAATGACGGTTGTCATCAGCACCAGCATCTGTTTGACGGCGTCTTGCCTAACGGCTAAGGGCTTTTGCGAGTTGATTGCCTCTTTGAACAGTCCAGCAACTATTTGCTGCCTGTCTTGGGACTCGCTGTTGCTCTCGTCCAACACCACCAGCTTTGACAGTTCATCATTGAGCTGTGTGGCGATCGCAGTCAATCGATCGAGTTGCTGCGTGGGCAGAGTTGATGACTGTCCTGTTTGAGCATCTGCTAACAGCACTTTCATGGTTCGCCCGACAACTTTGGTTTGACAAATGAGCGTTTCAATAAATTGAGGCGCAATTGGGGGTTCTAGCGCTTTGAATGCTTCCCGACGAGCATCCGGGTTTTCATAGAGCTTGAGTATGGTGGCAAGATTAACAACACCATCTAATGCTTCCCCGTCCCGCATTATGGCAGTCTGAAATTGCTTGACGGCCTCTTCTGTAAGCTGCTCAAAATAGCCTGTAATGGGAGCGCTGTAATATCCTAGGGCGCGTAAACGTTCCTGGATATAAATAACGGCTGGCCCAGAATCACCAATTTTGTAGTCTGCGTACTGGAAGATGTTACTCGCAATGTAGCCTGCATCTTTAAGACGCTCGATAATTAGTTTTAAGTCATTACCCGTTAACGGTACGTCTTGCTCATTAGGGGGAGAAAATTTTGGCTGACCGCTATCATACGTCTTGAACGGAATGCGCTTCACAATGTTGTAACCAGTCTTTAAGGCAGTTATGCGATCGTCTTCGCCAAGACAGGGAGCTAATTGAGTTAAAAGTTCAGTCAGTGGCTCAATGTATCGTTGAACTTTTTCTTGCGACGTAAGTGATAAATTTGATGCACTAATTGATGTACTAGAACCGAGCAAAACAGCGCTAATTTGATCATGACCTCCTAACAAATCAACAATCTTATCCTCTCCACCTTCTGCAGCTAAAATGATGTTGTAGATCTCATTAGCACGTTCCTTAAAGATGCGACGCGGCACTGGCCTTAAAGGAAAGTCGAGTGTCTGCTTGCGCTTCCTTTCTAGCGCTTCTCCTGTCTGTGGCCCAATAATGCCATCGGCTAATAAACTGTTTGCCGTTTGAAAGGCGATTACGGCTTCATAGGTCGATTTGCCAAAAATGCCCGGTGGATCGGTGATAGTCAGTTTTGGCATTGCTTGCTTAAGCAACTCTTGAGCACATATAGTTGTCAGGTTAAAGTTGCTAAAGTTTTTGAGCATTGGATTGTACTTGCTCCGACGAATCTTGCCATCAATTGCGGTTAGTGCAAGTAATTCGGCTTTAGTAACGGCTGTTACAATGCCATTTGCAGGCTCAATGAGTTGATTCTGTTGAAATTGTTTGACAGCGTTCTCAGTAGCTTCATCAAAATATCCTGCAGCGGCGAGATCCGTTTCATGCAAAATGCCTAATTTGATCAATTTTGCCTGCAGTTCAGTAACTTCTTTCCCTTCGCTTTCTAGTGCAAGTATCCCTTCTGTAAAGGCAGCTGTCAAAAAATAGAGATGCTGATCAATATCTTTTTGAACATCAGTTGTGAGGGCTGTGAGCGCGTCAAATTCAATGTTTGGTAATTTGATTTTGAGAATGTCAATCAGTTGCCGGATGCGTTGGTCGGTCTGATCGATATCACCGAGTGGTTGCGCCGTACCTTTCTGAACGTTTTGCACGCGATCGTGGCGAAGTGTGCAATCTCTCACATCCGGGTAGTCAGGTACCCAGCCCATGCCTTTTTTACCCATGCTTGCTCCTGATTGCTTAGCTAAAAAATCTAGTCACTATGCAGTGTGCTGCTACTTATATAGCGTGTTCGACTAATATAAAGATGATTTTCTAACAAAAATTTTGGGGCAAGGAATAAATGGTTGCCACACCCACAGAGGTGATGTTGCGTTCAGCGACCCCTGATGATGTGTCTGTTTTGTTCAAATTAATTCAGGCGTTGGCAGAGTACGAGCGATTGCCAGATGCCGTAACGGGCACTCCAGAGGCACTCAGAGAGCATCTATTCGGCTCCAGGCGCTATGCAGAGGCGATTTTGGCAGAAGTGGACGGACAAGCTGCTGGCTTCGCGTTGTTCTTCTATAACTATTCAACCTTTTTGACGAAGCCAGGCATTTACCTGGAAGATCTGTTTGTGTTGCCAGAGTATCGGCAGCGAGGCATTGGCAAAGCGCTACTCACTTATTTGGCGCAACGAGCGATCGCAGAAAATTGTGGACGCCTGGAATGGAGCGTGCTGGACTGGAATGCACCCGCGATCGCCTTCTACGAGAAAATGGGAGCCACTGTTTTACCCGATTGGCGCATCTGCCGTGTCACAGGAGACGCACTGACGCTGATGGCAGGGTAAGAAACGTGACGAAACCATTGCAGATTATAGCGTTTAGGCTGAAGATGAGAGCGGTTGAAGATGGGAGAAGCATCGCCGATTACACTCACTGGCTTGCTTCTGAACGCTACAATCCGAAAGCCATCACCTAAAGCTCCACAATCTCCCAAGGAGGGCGCAACTATGTCTATTTGGGTAAATGAACAGATTGATCCGTCCGGCATCCTTTACTCCTGCATTGCGTGCTGTGATGAAAGCCACGCGCAAGATTGCCATCAATCCTTTCAGGAAAATTTGACGGACGATCAGGTTGCAGCCGGGTGGATTGCTCGACTGCGCACGGTTACTTCGTGGGATGACGTTCCTGCCAATGCGCTGAAGTTGGACTAACTGGGGGTGGCGATCGCCTTCGATGAATCAGTCGACGGGAACCGAGCGACAGACGCCTTGTTTCTATCGGCAAAGTTTCTGTACCTAAACTTGCCATTGCTGACTGAAAGAACTCGCAAAATGAGGGCCCGTGGCTCTCGTTGTCACTACAGCGATTTAAGTAAACTGGTTGTCTAACAACCACGTATTCGGCCAGTGAAAAAATTTTGGTCAGTGAAGATTTCGGAACTCTAACAATTAAGAAAGATTGCTAATCGTTGCAGACACGTTAAAAAGCGTAGCCTTGAGAACACCAAAATTCTACATTCAATTGTTTCTTAGACCCTGATTGGCTAGTACTTGCAAGCGTTAGGCGAACCCATTGATGCATCATTTAAGCTTTACAAAACTTAAATGACACTGCCTCACGCCATTCGTTGAATTGCATTAGGCAATACTCAAAAGCCTTTCTAACAAGCGGTTTTGGAGAATAATTTCAGAGGGTAATCTCATTGACAAATATTCACAGACAGCGCCGACAAAGAAAAACGAATGTTAATACTATAAGAAGTAGGTAAAACCTGTAACTGGGTAAAAATTACCGAACATTCATTCTTTGGCTACGGATTTCTCCTGTAGTTTCTAGCAATTATTACCACTATGACGACAACCATTCAAAGACGCGAAAGCGGCAGTGTATGGGATCGGTTTTGCAACTGGATCACCAGCACTGATAACCGCATTTATGTAGGCTGGTTCGGTGTCTTGATGATCCCGACTCTGCTGACCGCTACTATTGCGTTCATCATTGCCTTCATCGCTGCTCCTCCTGTAGACATCGATGGTATCCGTGAGCCCGTCGCTGGCTCCTTGATGTACGGCAACAACATCATCTCTGGTGCCGTTGTGCCTTCGTCTAATGCGATCGGTCTGCACCTGTATCCCATTTGGGAAGCTGCTTCCCTGGATGAGTGGCTCTACAACGGTGGTCCTTACCAGCTGGTTGTGTTCCACTTCCTGATTGGCATCTTCGCTTACATGGGACGCCAGTGGGAACTGTCCTACCGCCTCGGCATGCGCCCCTGGATCTGCGTGGCTTACTCTGCACCTTTGGCTGCAGCTACGTCAGTGCTGTTGATCTACCCCATCGGACAAGGTTCTTTCTCCGACGGTATGCCTCTTGGTATCTCAGGTACGTTTAACTTCATGTTCGTGTTCCAGGCTGAACACAACATTTTGATGCACCCCTTCCACATGTTAGGTGTGGCGGGTGTGTTTGGTGGTAGCTTGTTCTCCGCAATGCATGGTTCACTGGTGACGTCTTCACTGGTGCGTGAGACCAGCGAGAATGAATCGGCAAACGAAGGCTACAAGTTCGGTCAAGAAGAAGAAACCTACAACATCGTCGCAGCGCACGGCTACTTCGGTCGGTTGATCTTCCAATATGCCAGCTTCAACAACTCTCGCTCCTTGCACTTCTTCTTGGGTGCATGGCCAGTAGTGGGTATCTGGTTCACGGCTCTGGGTATCAGCACGATGGCGTTTAACCTGAATGGGTTTAACTTCAACCAGTCGATTTTGGATTCTCAAGGTCGCGTTGTAAACACCTGGGCAGACGTGCTGAACCGCGCCAACCTTGGTATGGAAGTGATGCACGAGCGCAACGCTCACAACTTCCCACTTGACCTCGCATCTGGCGAACCCACCCTCGTCTCGATGCAGGCTCCCGCGATCGACGGCTAATCCACCAGTCTCTCGCTAAACAAAAGCGCTCTCTTCTATGGGGGCGCTTTTGTCTGTAAATAAAAAAGTTTTATAAAAGGTTGTTCTCACGGCAGCAAGTTCGATGAACTTTGCCAATAATGAAAGAAAGAATGGCATCAATGCTGGAGTGACACAATGGCTACCTCAAAGCATCCGACCGATCGCTTCCGTTCGGCGACCGATTTCCCGAAAACGGTGGAGCATCTTAGTTTGTCGGATGCCAGTCAGTTTTATGTCGAGATGCGAGACTGTCTGATTTTTACAAACCGAAGTCGATCGCAACTCATTCGTCGGAACGAAGAGCATAAGCAGACGATATCGACACTGCAGAATGATGCCGCCCGGTTAGAGCAGTTCATCCATCAGCTTGAGCAAGACAAACAAACATTAACTCAGAGCCAACAGGACAACATTACGTCCTTGAAGCAGGAATTAGGCACGATGTCTTCCCATCTGGATCAAATTTCCCAGGCGTTTAAGGATGTTGAGGATATCGGTAGCCCGATGGGAGCAATGGCATTCCCTGGTCGCTTTAACCGCTTTTGGCGAGCGTTGAAAGCATTAATTACCTGGTGGCGAGAAGAAAATGATGATTTCAGCGCGGGTTCAGGAACCTTGCCTCCTTCGCCTACACCCTTAAACCCAGAGGATCGTCAGGAAAACCCGCAAATGTATTCTGATCCGGCTTCTGTTCAACGATCGCTGCGCGATTTATAACATGGGCAAAAAACGCATTACTCAGTTATTGGATCAACTACAGACCAATCACCAGGCGGATCTTGTGAATGCCGCCCAAATTTTCACAGTAGCGCAAGTTGCGGTTAATCAGCTTAACCAGCAAGCAGAGACAAACTCTAATGCCCTACCCGCCACCCGTTTTCAGCCTCCACCTGTCCTTGATCAAGCCGCACTGAAACAACGGTATGGTTCATTCAATGGGTGTCGAAAAGCGGCAAAGCAATTGGGCATCCAGTTTCATCACAATCCAACATGGGCGCAGTTAGTCGCTGCCTTTCGCTATTTTGACGCACTGCAAACCCTCGTTCAAGACTATACAACGGCTTTTCCAGATGCCAATCTGCATAATGTGACGGTAGCATTCAAGCTGAAGTAGAAAAGGCTTTAGAAGCAGCTAATTTGACTTTAGATAGCCGTTTTCAATTACGATCGATCTTCCGCTATCTTTTTGGACACTATGGGCAACACCTTCGGTCATCTCTTTCGCATTACCACCTTTGGCGAATCGCATGGCGGCGGCGTAGGTGTCGTCATTGATGGTTGCCCACCCAGACTGGAGATTTCGGTCGAAGAAATCCAGGCAGAGCTCAATCGTCGCCGACCGGGGCAGAGCAAGATTACAACGCCGCGCAATGAAGCGGATCAGTGCGAAATTCTCTCTGGCATGATGGACGGCAAAACGACGGGCACGCCGATCGCCCTCCTCGTTCGCAACAAAGACCAGCGATCGCAAGACTACGACGAGATGGCAGTCAAGTATCGTCCGTCTCATGCGGATGCCACCTATGACGAAAAATATGGCATTCGCAGCTGGCAGGGTGGTGGACGATCGTCCGCGCGGGAGACCATTGGACGAGTGGCAGCAGGAGCGATCGCCAAAAAGATTCTCCATCAGGTCGCAGGCGTTGAAATCATCGGCTACGTCAAGCGCATCAAAGATCTAGAAGGCGTAGTTGATCCTGAAACGGTGACGCTGGAGCAGGTTGAGAGCAACATTGTCCGCTGTCCTGATTCCAACGCTGCCGATCGCATGATTGACCTGATCGAGCAGGTGCGGAAGGAAGGAGACTCGATCGGAGGTGTGGTCGAATGTGTTGCCCGTCAAGTGCCCAAAAGCCTGGGCATGCCCGTTTTTGACAAGCTAGAGGCAGATCTAGCAAAAGGCGTAATGTCCCTTCCAGCCAGCAAAGGCTTTGAAATTGGCTCTGGTTTTGCGGGCACATTGCTCACAGGCAGTGAGCACAACGACGAGTTTTATACCGATGAGAACGGCAACATTCGTACCGTCACCAATCGATCGGGCGGCGTACAGGGCGGCATCTCCAACGGCGAGAACATCATCATTCGCGTTGCCTTCAAGCCCACTGCCACCATTCGCAAAGAACAGAACACAGTGACGAATGAAGGTGAAGCAGTCACGCTCGCTGCGAAAGGTCGTCATGATCCCTGCGTGTTGCCTCGTGCCGTGCCAATGGTCGAAGCAATGGTTGCGTTAGTGCTATGCGATCATCTGCTACGCCATCAAGGGCAATGTGGCGTATTGTAACAGTATTGCGTTAGATGGATTGATAAGTTTGCAGGGTCGGCGCAGTTTACACAGGAGGTAGACTTTCAATACTAATTCACTATCCATCCGCCATCTTCAAGTTGAACCCAAGTGGAACCATCTGCATACCGTTCTGCACCAGTCAAACGAATTTTATCATTTACTTCTAAAGACCCGATCGTTGGAGATTTAATTCCCGGACTTGAACGAATGTAAATCCGTTCTGCGGCATAAGCTGCTCCGCCTGAAATAGCTTGCGGTCCTGGGCAACCAACACCAATCCGTTTTCCATCTGGTAACGTTGCACCACAAATTCCTACAAAAGGTAGCTCTGGCAAAGCTTGCGAAGATTGCTTCTCCGTAAGCTTTGCTGCTATCTGTAAAGCGTCATTCAGTTCAGGATCTAATTGAGCATCTTGCAAATTAGCTCCAGACAAATCAGCTCCTTGGAACTCTGCTTTTTCCAATTTTGTTCGTTCCAATTTTGCTCGCCTCAATTCGGTGTCTTTAAAGCTAGTTCCACGAAGGTCTGCTTCCTGAAGATTCACGTTGAAAAAGTGGGTCTTGGATAAATCTATATCTTTGAGAACTGCTTGACTTAAATCTGCTGTACTCAGGTCAACCTTAAGATCTCTCCGCTTAATGAGGTTGGCTTCTTTTAGAAAGCGAATCACCTGCCCTTTTCGTTGCCCATCACCCTTGAGTTGACGAAATACTGTCAGCGTTCTTGTCCGTGCGATGATACTGATTTCGTCCTCAGGTTGAGCGTTTCTTAGTGTGGGCATCAATCTTTCGATGTTGTCAATATAAGCATTGAAAGCCTTCTCTCGATCTTGGTCATCTGAGAGCTTTTGTTTCTCTCGATTTTGGTCGTCTGAGAGCTTTTGTTGATTTGAGCTTGCCCAGAATTGAAGCAAAAAGGCAGCTAATGCTAGTCCTAGAGGAACAACAACCAACTGCAATAAATCCCAGGCGGTTTTTCCTTGAAACCCTGTCCATGTAGGAAATCGTGGAGGAAGTGTTTTTTCGTATAAACCAAAGAGTCGGCGGTACTTTCCAATCGCAAGATTATTCTCTTTTGCTTTTTCGGCAAGCAGATACTCACGCTTAATTGGATCAGTCTCCAAATCAAGCGCTTTGAAACTTTCTCGCAGTTTAATCAAATCTTCTGATTCTTGAACCTGGGCATCAGTTGCTTGTTGCGAGAGTTGAGTGCCCGGTTCTACAGGTGGTTCTTCTAAAGATTCTTTTTTCATCCCTCAAAATATTAATTACCTAATCTGTCATAACACGTTTTTTTACGGTTGCCAATTCACACAATCAAAATAGTTAGATAAAATCGTGCCTAGCGATCGCAGCCTTCACCAATCCTCCGATACGTTAACCCACCAGCAAATTAGGGCACACTGGATACGACTCAGCCGTCGCTTCTGTTCTCGTTTTTCGGAGTGTTTGATGCCAATGCAGTCCACTCAATTAGGCTTGGAATCGAACAGTATAGAAACTGATCAAGCCACACTGCTGCGGGTGTTTGTCGAACAAAGCCCTGCCTCGATCGCCATGTTCGATCGCAACATGCGTTACCTGGTCGCGAGCCGTCGTTGGCTGGAAGATTACGATTTGGTCGATCGCGATGCGATTGGGCAGTCTCACTACGACCTTTTCCCCGATCTGCCGCTGCATTGGAAAGCCATTCATCAGCGGTGTTTGGCGGGCGCGATCGAGCGGTCTGAGGAAGAAGCCATCACCCATGCCGATAGCAGCATTGATTGGCTCAAGTGGGAAGTGCGCCCCTGGTACTACCCCACAGGCGCTCAGACGGGCACAATCGGCGGCATCATGATTTTTGCTGATTTGATTACACAACAAAAGGAACGTGCACTGGCATTACAGCGCATTAATGCCGAACTCGAAGCCAGTATTAAAGCTCGCAATGCTGAACTGGAACTGACGGTTGAACAGTTGCAACAAGAAATTTGGGAGCGCCACGCTGCCCTGCGCGATCGCAGAGAAGCCGAAGCTCAACTGCAACAACAAGAGCAGTTGTTACGCAGCATTTATGACGGCGTTAGTTGCTCCATTTTTGTTGTCAATGTCCTGGAAAACGGTGAATTTCACTACGCCAGCCATAACCATACATCCGAGCAGCTAACGGGGTATCCAAGCGCTGATGTGGCAGGTAAAACGGCAACTGAGCTGTTTGGTGTGGCTGAAGGGGTTGCCATTGATCAATTCCTCAGCCGTTGCGTTGGTGCCAGAACTGCCATTACAGAAGCCGAAACTCTAACCTTTGATGGCAAATCAACCTGGGTGATGACGACACTGAACCCATTGATCAATGCAGAAGGGCGATTGCACCGCATTGTCGGCACGAGCTTCAACATTACGGATCTCAAGCAGGCAGAAGCCCAGCTCAAACAACAAGCGGTGGACTTGGCACACGCCTTGCAAGAGCTAAAGCGCACCCAAACGCAAATGGTGCAAAGCGAGAAGATGTCAAGCTTGGGGCAACTGGTCGCTGGCGTAGCGCACGAAATCAATAACCCCGTCAATTTTATTTATGGCAACTTGCTGCACGCTAATAAGTACTTACAAGATTTACTGAGCTTGCTGGCGCTCTACCAACAGTACTATCCCAATCCTCACGCTGCCATTCAGTCTGAGATTGAAGCGATCGACCTGGAATTTTTGCTGGCAGATCTCCCCAAACTTCTGGTCTCCATGAAAGTGGGTGCCGATCGCATTCAAAAAATTGTGGCATCCCTGCGATCGTTCTCGCGGTTAGATGAAGCGGAAGTGAAAGGTGTTGATATCCATGAGGGCATCGACAGCACGCTGATGATTCTCCACAATCGGCTGAAGTCCAAGTCAGACTATCCTGCCATCCAGATTGTGAAGGACTACGGCACGCTGCCCAAAATTGAATGCTATGCGGGACAGCTCAATCAGGTGTTTATGAATATTCTCAGCAACGCGATCGATGCCCTCGATGAACAGAATCAGCAGCGCTCTTTAGCCGAGGTCAGCGCTCATCCGAGTGTCATTACGATTCAGACCAGGGTGGTCGGTGCAGATTTTGTCGCGATCCAGATCACTGATAATGGTCCTGGTATCCCCGACGCATTGCAAACCCGTCTGTTTGAACCGTTCTTTACCACCAAGGCAGTGGGTAAAGGGACAGGCATGGGGATGTCCATTAGCCATCAAGTGATTACAGAACGCCACAAGGGACGCCTAACGTGTCTTTCATCCTTTGGGCAGGGTGCAACGTTTGTGATCGAGATTCCCATGCGACAAACCACGTGAAACGGCTTAGGTGATTTCTGAGTTGCCCACGTTGCACTTCTCGGCACGCCCTCACCAGCGTTAGCCCATCGATGAATCAGGGAATACTGAAAGCGTCGCCTGTGGGTGCTACTTGTTTCATGGACGACGTTGCTGGAACGCAGAATGCATCGTAACGAACGTTCAATTCCCAGACTCTTTTTCACTCCTAGCTCAACAACGCCTTGTGATATCCGGCTTCAAGGGACGTTGTAAGGCAGGAATTGTCACATGCATTTGAGGTATAGATGGCTATGAAGCAGGTAAAGATGCGCTGGTTAAACGCGTTGAGCAACCGAGTCAGAAGTAAGAAGCAACGGTGGCGATCGATCACTGGCTTGTGCCTCATGGCCTTGATCATGAGCTTAATAGTTAATGCTTGTAGCCTGGGTCAAACACCGACACTGAAACCGCTGAAAATCGGCATTACGACCTGGCCCGGCTTTGATGTGGTGCTATACGCAAAAACTGCTGACCTCTTCAAAAAGCATGGCTTGGAGGTTGAACTGATTCGGTTTGAAAACCAGCAAGACTCTTCCCGCGCTGTCCTCCGGGGCGCACTGGATGCCGCCTTTGCGTCGCTTTGGGATGTTGTACAGGTCGATCCGGGCAACGACAAACCGGCGGTTGTCATGGTGACGAACATTTCGCACGGTGCCGATGGCATTGTTACGCAAGCTGGCATCAAAGCCGTTGAAGCACTGCGCGGCAAACGGGTCGGTGCCAAACTAGGTACCGTGAATCATTTGATTTTGTTAGAAGCATTGAAGCTGCATCACATCAAGCCAGCGGAGGTCAGAATCGAAGATGTTTCCAATGAATCTGCCGTTGAACTCATGGAGCAAGGCAAACTGGACGGAGCCGTTATCTGGGAGCCACTGTTGGGTGCGACAGCGAAAAAAATTAAAGGCAACATTGTCTACACTACCAAAGAAATTGACAGCCTTGTCATTGACACCCTGATGTCCCGATCGACTGCCGTCGCTGCCAAGAAAGCAGAACTCACCCAATTTATTTCTACCTGGCTGGATGTCATGCATGCGGTTGATGTCGAACCAAAAGCCGTTTTCGAGCAAGTTGGGAAGCAAATCAATCAAAGTGGTGCGTCCTTTGGCAGCGACTATGCCGGACTCAAAAAAGGGGATATCTCTCTACAACAGCGCATGTTTCAGTCGCAAAGCAGACTCAAGCAAGCGATCGCCCAAATGTCGCAGCTTTTGAAGGATGACCCCCGCGCCGGACGCGCCCCGCGCGAGGATATTGAAATTGATGCTGCACCCGTTACCACTGCGATCGAGGGATGGAAATCTTGAAGCAGTTTTTCCGCATCCGACAACAAAGTCTTTCTAAGCAACTCTTGCTTGGCTTTGGACTCTCACTTACAACAGTTGGGCTGGCAACGATGTGGGTTAATTACCGTTTGATTCAGGCAGATTTAGCCCAGCAGGTCAAACAGCGCGCCCAAACCATCACGCAATCGCTGGAGTTCTCCACTGAAGGTTTGCTGGCACGCGAAAACCGCAATATCCTACGCCGGGTTGTACAAAACTACGCGACCTTACCGGCTGTGGTTGAAATTACGGTGGTCAGTCCCGATAACCTGATTTTGGCTCAGAGTTCGCAAGATACCGTGCAGTTCTCTTCTTCTGTGGCAGGAAATTCCTTCCAAGCCAAACATCCAGAACTGACAACCGCCCTTGAGCAAGCCTCACTGAAGGGTACAGAGAGCAGCCAGGAAATTGTGGTTGATGGCAAACCTGCACTGGCGCAAATTTTGCCGTTTAGTAGCGTGCTGTTTGGCACTTCGGGACGACGAGGATTGGTCATTGCGATCGTCGATTTAAAGCAGATGCAATTCGATGCCGAAAAGTCGTTCTTTACCTCTACCCTCGTTCTGCTGGTGGGCGTGGTCGGCATCCTTTTATTCATGGGCATCATCATCCATCGCACGGTGCTGCATCCTTTAAAGGCGCTTAACGATGCGGTAACCAGTAGCAAACAAACGGGCGTTTTCACGATGCCTCAGGCTCTTCTTGCCAATGAAATTCGGTTTCTAGCCACCACCTTTGACAAAGTGCTCAAAGAATTACAGGCGCACAATCAACTGAAATCGGAGATTGCACAACGCAAGCAGGTCGAAGCAGAATTGCGGGAAAGTGAAGCCAGCGAAAAGCAAAAAACCCGTGAGCTTGAGCAGACACTTCAAGAACTGCGCCACGCTCAAACGCAACTGGTACAAAGTGAGAAAATGTCGAGCCTGGGGCAACTGGTGGCGGGTGTCGCGCACGAAATCAATAATCCTGTCAACTTTATTTATGGCAACCTGCTGCATGCCAACGAGTATACGCAAGATTTACTCAATCTGCTGGCACTGTACCAACAGCACTATCCCAATCCCCATAATGCCATTCAGGATGAGGTGACGGCGATCGACCTGGAGTTTTTGATGGCAGATCTCCCCAAACTTCTGGTCTCCATGAAAGTGGGTGCCGATCGCATTCAAAAAATTGTAGCGTCGCTGCGATCGTTCTCGCGTCTAGATGAAGCCGAAGTGAAAGATGTCGATATCCACGAAGGCATTGACAGTACGCTCATGATTCTCCACAATCGGCTGAAGTCAAAATCAGAGTATCCTGCCATCCAGATTGTGAAGGAATACAGCATCTTGCCCAAGATTGAGTGCTACGCGGGGCAACTCAACCAGGTGTTTATGAACGTTCTTAGCAACGCAATCGATGCTCTGGACGAACAGAATCAGCAGCGCTCTCCCGCTGAGGTAGCAGCGCAGCCCAGCATCATTACCATCCAGACACGATCAAGCGATCACGAGACTGTGGCCATTCAAATTGCCGACAATGGACCTGGTATACCCGAAACCGTCCAAAAACGTCTGTTTGACCCGTTCTTTACTACCAAAGCTGTGGGCAAGGGTACTGGCATGGGGATGTCCATCAGCCACCAGGTGATTACCGAACGACACAAAGGCAGCTTGCAGTGTTTCTCAGTCCCCGATCAGGGTGCGACCTTTGTGATTGAGATTCCGATTCGCCAGACTGCGTGATGCTTTGTCGATCGTTTGATAGCGGTGTTGCTGCTTTGGCAAAGGCTAGATAGCCTCAACTGGTACCAAGGTTTCTAAAGACAAATAGTCATGAGCCATCTCAGCCGAGCGCAATGACAGCCATACCGTGTAGCCAGCCTTCGATTTGGTCAGGGCAGCTTGTTGATTCTGCTCACAGAGGTTGGTTCCCAAGCTGTATGCCTGTTGCTGCTGACTGAGCGGAAAAGAGGCAACGCAGCGGTAGAGATTCGTGCCGTAGCGCATTCCCTGATGAACGTTGTCACCGTCCCAAAACTTAAACTCAGACACTAATCGTGCTGGAATGATGGCAGGAAACATGCACTGAATCATGCAGAACGGAATACTATGCGTTTACATCACTATTGTACTTCGTTAAGAAGTGTATCGTCACTACTGTACTTCGTTAAAAAGTGTATCGAATCTTCCTGTTGGATGAATTCAATGCTGTGCACCTGCACCTATGACATAGCCGTTTTAAAAATCGAAGTAGATGTATGGCAGGGAGCCTTTGGGTGCCAGAATCCATACTAAAAACAGGCAGAGCGGCACTAGCATGAGCTTGATGTGCCAATTGAGCTGTAGTTTGAAGACGCGATCGCAGGTGTACGCAACGCCCATGCAGACTATCAGCGCCCAGAGCAACAGCGCAATTTGCAGCAGCCCCAGCCCGATCGCTTCTAAATAAACTTTTTGAGCAAACTGAGCGTCGGCGGCATGTCCCCACAGGCGCTGTACCACCAGCCAGGAGTCTTTCAAGTCTGGCAATCGAAAGAAAATCCAGGTGGTAAAGACCATGCCTTGCGTGAGTCCCCACGCCAGAACCACACCTGGTAGACTTTGCCATGCCCGCTCCAACCAGGAAAACCGTTTTGAGAGTGCTTCCGCCAGTCGGTGCACCACTAGCGCGATGCCATGCAGCAGTCCCCAAACGATGAAACCCCAGGCGGCACCATGCCAAAGTCCTGCGATCGCCATAATGATCATGAGATTCAGACACGTCCGCAGCAAGCCCTGGCGCGAGCCACCCAACGGGAAGTAAAGATAATTGCGCAACCAGTCGCCCAGCGTCATATGCCAGCGTCGCCAAAAGTCTGCAATGCTGGTGCTGAAATAGGGGAAGTCAAAGTTTTGCGGTAAGTCAAAGCCTAGCAACACAGCACTACCGCGTGCCATATCGACATAGCCGCTGAAGTCGAGATAAAGCTGCAGCCCATACGCTACAGTCGCCAACCATAGATCAGCACTACCTGCCCGCTGTAGGTTTTGAAAGCTTAAATCAACCAAAACACCCAGATTGTCTGCCAGGAGCCCTTTTTTGACTGCACCACAGGCAATCAACCATACTCCTTCGACGAGGCGATCGACACTGGGAAACGTCTGCGTTTGCACTTGAGCGGCGAGTGGGTGATAGCGAGTAATCGGGCCACTAATCAGCTTGGCGAAAAACAGCTTGTAAGCAGAAAAATCAAGAAACCGCTGTGCCGCTGGCGCTCCACGATACACATCGACCAGATAAGCAATGCACTCAAAGCAGAAAAAGCTCAGTCCCAAGGGTACAACTAGATTAGAGCGCGTCCACACCGCCCGCTCTTGTAGTATTGGATTCCCGATCAGCGCCCCAACCGTAGACAGCAAAAAAGGAATGTACTTAAAGCCCAACAGCAGTAAAACATTGACCACAATCCCTAGCCACAGCAGCCTCACCCGTTGTCGATGCCAGTCTTGTTGGGCAAACTGCCAGTCTTCAATCCGCCAATCGGGTGGCACTGCAAGCGCCTGCCCCAATTGAAACGTGACCCACGTGCCAGCCAGCAGCAGCGGAATGTACTGCACCTGAAAGGATGAGTAGAAGACGATACTGGCAGCAAGCAGTGCCCACATGCGGAGCCACTGCTGTTGCACCGACCAGTAAATGCCAATCACGCTTAGCAGGAACAGTCCGTAGGTGATGGAAATGAAGGTCATGCGATCGAAGGGGTGATGGTCATGCAGAGAGAGACAGAAGCAATGCCGCTCGCGTTGATTATAGTGAAGGTCTGCACATTCGCACAGATTCTTGACGTAACGGCGCGATCGATCGGTCTCTTGCGGGTTGCAGGTTGCAAATTGTGGACTTCAGGTAGGGTACGGCTAGATGTCAACGGCATGTCAGCCGATCGAAGTGAATCGTAGAGCTGCACGAATTGTTTCGCGATTAAAATCTCACTGACTATGAATCTGATGCACCCTGTTGTGCTAGGATCAATTTCCGTGGGTGAAGTGGGTCGATGCCCGAGTGGTTAATGGGGGCGGACTGTAAATCCGCTGGCTACGCCTACGCTGGTTCAAATCCAGCTCGGCCCATCCACGTTGAAAGGATGAAGTATGAATGATAAACGCTAAAAGAACCGTGTTCTTTTTAGCCTTTATCCTTAAGCCTTTATCTTTTCCTAAATGCCCGTGTGGCTCAGTGGTAGAGCACACCCTTGGTAAGGGTGAGGTCACGAGTTCAATCCTCGTCACGGGCTCTTTATTGCAGAGGCTTTCAACGTCCAAAAATCGCACTTCTGGCCCAAGCCTTAGTCAGGTTTAGGTCAGCGAGACGAGAGAAACTGTCTCAAGCTGGTTTCGCATCAGCATAGTAGCCAGTGACTTACAGCTTGGCCTGCATTTCCCCACCACTGTGAGGCTTAGGATCAAGCTTCGGCTCTAACTTTGCGGGACGGCAAGGCGTAGGCAGAAAGCCAATCGCGATAGTCTAGCGCTTCCTCTTTAGAGCCAAAGACGGGTGTGCTCAGAAAAGGTAAGTGCGCGATCGTGCATGAGCGAACGAGGTAAATCGATACGCCCCATTGCAAATACCAATAGCGTTTTTGCATAGAGTTAACAGGATCAACAGGGATGAGGCTAAACCACATCTTTAGCTCCAATTAAAACTAAATTATTTCGGCAAGTCCTTTGAGAAACCACTCATACGGGTGAAGGGCTAAGATTCAACCACTGAGGCATCAAGCGAGATTCTGTAGCAGATGAACCGTTTGCAGGATGCTCGATCGAGTAAAGGCGTGCTCTCACAATTTTTTCCAGGCAGGCAAACAAGCGATCGGTGTCTGCGTTTAGGCACAAAGAATTAGGCGGCCACCCGAACGAGCGGTTGGCAAAAAAGTATTAGGAGCCAGTTGAAGTATCCATCGGGCTCTTTTGTGTCTCATCCATCACCACAACGCCATCACTACTTGGTTAGCATTACCCATACGGCAAATGGCGTATTTTTGCATCATGATGGGTGCCTTTTGCTCTTCAAATTCGAAATTTGCTGCTGAAAAGACAGATGTTCCTTAATGCCTAGTTCTTCTATTAATCACGGTTAATATTATTTTTTGAAACTCTAAAAAACCCATTCAATAAAAGGTTTTAGGAAAAAGAGTATTCAGATCGATCGCTGTTTTCGATTTCAATATTCATTGAGAAATGCCATTTTTTTAATGAAATTCATATCTTTGTAGCAACTCAGCACTCAGCACCTGAGATACAAATTTACGTAAAGACACCGAGAACAAAATATTGTCTATTCGGGCACACTTTATCTAGGAAGATACTTAAACCCAAGCAAAGACGAACGTTGCTGGAAAGCGTCCTCATCTAACGCCCTAATCGGATGAGGCAACAAAGCGTTCTAATCGATGTGTTGTGAAGAACAACTGCACTGACATTTCGTCTCCAATGAACTCGGTGCTGTGTGTCTTGTAAAGCAGCTTTGCTTCAGTAGCGCGTAAGAACGTCCGAGCCCGACGTTAGCCTCTTACGCTCGCTCGTTCATCGTTTTAACTAATCGCCAAACTCACACATGGTTGCAAGCCACATCAAATGGATGCCGTAAGGCTCTGTTTAATCGACGCTCATCTGTGTGTGCGATCGCGCTTTTACTGCCTCTTCCGCTTTTCAGGCGTGAATCCAGCTGCGGTTCTGATGAACACAGATGCAGTCTGGTTCAAGCTGCCACCTGCGATCTACAGCCTTACTCAGGATATGAACACTCAAACCCGTTGGTCTTACTGCAAACTTTTAGCCGCAACTCTGCTAGTGGGTAGTTTACTGCCTCTAGCCTCTCGTGTACTTGCCGATGGCACGTCTGCTGGAACCACCATCAGCAACACCGCTACAGCCACCTACGAAGACCCCAATGCTCCGGGAACCACCATCAACGCCACGTCCAACACGGTGACAGTCACTGTTGCAGAGGTCGCAGGTGTCACGGCGACCCCACTGGCAATTACCGATGTGAACGGTGGCACGGTGCTGCCAAATGATGTCATTAACTATGACTACCGGATCACCAACGTCGGCAACGATCCGACTCGCTTCTTTATCCCTAGTAGCGCAACGGTGACAGGCCCTGGTACAGCCGGGACATTACAATACAGTACTGACGGTGGAACGACCTTTAATACTGTGACAGCAGGAGGCTTGACAACAACGTCCATTCCGGCTGGCAGTTCGGTCATTGTGCGGGTGCCTGTCACTATCTCTGGGCTGGCTTCCTCGGGTGCAACTGTTGCTGTGCGTTTGGGCGACACCGGAGCGAATGACAACAGCGCGGCTACCCAAAACCAACCTGATGTCACCGATGGTGCTACTGCTGGCGAAATTCGGACGGTTGACAACCTGGATGGTACTACTAATGAAGCAACGGGTGTGCCTACCAATGGTGAACGGGAAGCCAGTGTGACGCAACAAGTCCTGGTGGGTTCGCAGCCTCAAGCCTTTGCAGCGATTCTCAAGACCCGCACAGCTTATAGCGATTCCAGCACGACCGCACTCAATGACGATGTATTGACGTATGGATTGTCGCTGCGGGTGGATGCGACTGCCCCTGCTGGAACCGCTGGACTTAGCCCTGCGAACCTGGCAGGCACCACGATTAACGTAAACGGTGGTGCTGTGACGCGTGTGCTGGTATCAGATGCAGTTCCGGCAAGCACAACCTTGTCTGGAACGCCAGTTGCTCCAACTGGATGGACGATCGTTTACACCAATAGCCCCACTACCACTAATGCGAATGCAGCAAACTGGGTCACAAACGTCGCGACGATCGGCGGTATCGGCAATGCCATCCGGATTGGTTTCGTTAACAATGGGCCCATCACCGCTGGCACCACGGTTACAGGCTTTACATTCCAGGTAACAACGACGGGAGTGACAGGCACAACGACGATCGCTAACCTAGCTCAGGTCTTTGGTCAAACGGCAGGCGGCGGTACCACGCTGGTTTACGACGAATCGGGTGATCAGACTCCCAGCAACTTCAATGACGATGGCACAGCGGGCTCGATCACACCGACCAATGGCGTTGCTAACCCTACGACAGATGGTATCGATAGCAACAACAACAATACCGCTACGGGTCCCGGCGGTGAAGACAACGTCTATACCGTGGCGGCAGCAGGCACCATTCTTAACGGTTCCAACGGGCAGCCAGGGGCAGTTGGGCCAAGCAACAACAATGATGACTTCACCAACAAGTCATCCACAGTGCCAGCGAACCAGACACCCAATACAACCATTGATCCAAATTCAGTTACCTTCCTGAACACGATCAATAACCCGACTACAGGCAGTTTGAGCAATATTCTGCTAGTACCGGACTCTGTCAACTTCACCCCTGGTACAGGCGAGGTTCTACCCCCTACAGGGACAACCGTCACACTAACCTATGGTGCTCAAACGGCAGTCTACACCTACAACGGCACCAACTTCATCTTCACCTCTGGCACCGCCATTATTATTCCCACGCTGACCGCTGGCACGTCGGTGAACTACAGCGTGGCTGTAGATTTGCCGACTGGCACCGCCCTTTCCACCGATACTGGCAATGGGTTCTCTATTCCTATTTACGCCTTCCAGGATGTGAATGGAAACGGCAGACCGGATCTGGCGGCCGCAGAACCCACTCAAAACCGAACGATCGATCGCGTTTACACCGGCTTCCTGAAGGTAGTGAAGGATGCTCGCATCCTTGATACCGATGGTACGACGGTGGTTGAGAACTATACGCAGACCCCAACGGCTGCCAATCTGCGTACTGGCAGATTCATTGAGTACCGTATTACCTACACAAATATTTCGATCGCTCCCGTCGGTGCAGGGAACGTCACCCTCAACGCAGGCAATGTGGTCATCACTGAGGATGGCACCGCTGGCACCAACACATGGGCGAAAGATAACGATACCAACGGCACGATTGATACCAGCAATGTGGTGGGTTCAACGACTGCCCAGTTCGGCACGATCGCTTACTCCCCCAGCGGCGATCAGACGGGAACGACGGCAGCAGCGGATGTCACCCGTTACACCAACACGCTAGCCATCTCCATACAACCCGGAGCCAGCGGCACCTTCATTTTCCGCCGCAAGATCAACTAGACCAATGGCACCCTAATCAGCGGTTTCTGCAAGGAATCGCTGACTCCCACTTTATTCATTACCAAGCTTATAGAGGTTGAAAGCATGAAACGTCAATTCGCACTTGGTCTGAGTGTCGCGGCTGTGATCCTGACCATTCCCTTCGCCAGCAAATTGCCCGTTGTGGCGGGTTTGTTTAACTCCGATGTGGCGATCGCCAAAGCGATGCAGCATCCGAAAGTACAGCTGAATCTGATGGGTGAGAAGCAAGTCATCAGCAAAGATGCTCAAGGCAAGGAAATCATTTCCTGGCAGGGTGGACAGTTGGCAGCCCAACCGGGTGATGTCTTACGGTATCGCCTGATGGGTAAGAACGAGGGCGATCGTCCCATTAAAAACCTGACTCTGAATCAATCGATTCCCAAAGGAACAGTGTTTGTCCTCAAATCCGCTAAAGCTACTTCCAGTCAAGCAGCACGGATGACCTACAGCATCGATACCGGACGCAGTTTTGTCGAAGCACCCACAGTGCAGGTAACACTGCCCAATGGCAAGGTCGAAACCCGCCCTGCTCCGGCTGAAGCCTACACCCACATTCGTTGGAACCTGCCCAATATGCTGGCGGCAAAAGCCCCCGTTAACGCGGAGTACCAGGTGAAAGTGCGCTAATTGTAGCCTCTGATCTGATCTGATGGGTCGGCCTTCAAGGTTGTAACGGCTGTTGCCGACCCTATTTCCTCAATTTAGCGTTTGAATTTTGGCTCGCGGAAAGCACTCTTTTGTGGTTCCGACAGAGCTTTTATGCATGCTTTTTGGATGCACCGATGTCACATCAGACTTTTCCCAGATCTTTAAAACAGTTGGCAGCCACGCTGTTACTCAGTAGTATGCTGCCGACGACGATGGCGCAGGCGCAAACTCCGACACCTGCGGCGGCAAGCGCTATACCGAGTGTTCGGCTACAAAATACAGCATCTTACCAGTACGACGCGATTAATCAACCGCTGTGCGATCCGCAAACGGGCAATAGCCAGAACTGCGGTTTGACTCAGTCGGTTCAGATTTTGAACGTGACGAACCAGATTGGGGGCGCGTTTACGCCAAGCCTGGTTGACCCTTTGGGGCGCATTGTGGGCTGTGCCGGAGAGGCGTTAAGTGATTACACCGGGTTCAGCATTGCGCTGTATGCCTCTGACACAGGAGACCCGACTGGCGTCAATCTGGGACGACTCCTTTCGTTGACACCAACAGAGGTGCCGGACAAGCCAGGCAACGGGATTCCAGAAGGTCAGGCACCCAACACCGAAAACAGCAATCCATTCTCGCTCACTAATAGCGATCGCGGCACTTACAACTTCCTGCTTGACCCGCAGAAAGGGCAGCTAGATTCGGGACGCTCCTACGTTCTGGTGGTCAATCCGCCACGCAATTCGATTTACGCTCAGCGACGGTTTCGCTTAACGATCGGGGCACGCAATGGCAATCAGGTTGCTTACACGGCAACGGCGATCGATGGCAGACCGATTAACAGCGGCAGCAATGAAACCTCCGTCACCAGCACCATTACGATTCAGGATGCTGCACAAACCAGCCTGGTGCTTGCCGCGCTCAACTTTGGGGCTGGAGTTTGTCAGGCACAGGAGATTCAGATTATCAAAACGGGCGATCGGGCAACGGCAGAACCAGGCGATACCGTCATCTACCGTCTCTTGATCAGAAACCTCTCCAGTGCTGCCATCAACAGTTTGACCGTTACTGACACGCTTCCGCTGGGCTTCCGCTTTTTACCGAAAGCAGTACGAGGCGATTTTCGTGGCACTGCCGTTCCGATTACAACGACGCAGAGTGGCTCTACCGTTACGTTCAGCATTGGTACTGCCCTACCACAGGGCGCAACCGACCCCAGTGCTGTCATGAACATTGCTTACGCAGCTGTAGTGACACCAGATGCAGTGCGCGGCAAGGGACGGAATAGCGCGATCGTCTTCGGGAAGCGAGCCGATAACGGCTTTGGTGTGAAAGACGGCCCAGCCATTCACCAGCTTCGGCTTCGCTCTGGCATCATCACCGACTGCGGCACCATCATCGGGCGCGTGTTTGTAGATAAAAACTTCGATGGCGAACAGCAGCCTGGAGAAGCAGGAGTACCCAACGCGGTCATCTTCATGGATGACGGGAACCGTATCACCACTGATAAAGACGGTCTGTACTCGGTTGCCAATGTGCTGCCAGGATACCGCACGGGTGTCCTCGATCTGAGCAGCATTCTGGGCTACACCCTGGCTCCCAATCTTTACTTCAACGAACGCAATAGCCAGTCCCGCCTGGTGCATTTAGAACCCAACGGCATGGTGCGGATGAACTTTGCTGTCACTCCTTCTGCTGGGGGAGCTAAACCATGAAAGCGCAGAAACGTTACCTGAACTCTTATTTACTCTGGCTGTCACTGACCACTGAATTGCTGTTATTGTTCTGGCTCAAGACACCAGCGAAGGCAGTTACTCCCGCCACAGAAAGGCCATCTGCCACAACTGCTCAAGTACTTACAGACAATACGCCAGGAAGTGAACTTGTTAGCCCTCAACCATCAGTAGCACCCAGTCCGGTTGTTCAATTAGCTCCGATCGCTGCCCCTGAAATCATTCCATCCATTTCAACACTGCAGCCATCCCCGTCTGCCTCCCCTGCCTCCCTGGCTCCCAGTGAAGTCCGGATTTTGACACCGATTGCTCAAACCCTCCTGGATGTCCCCGCTGCCACTGTGGTTTTGCAATATCCCCAGGGCAGCCAAATTGAACTGAAAGTCAATGGTGCGAAAGTATCCGACAGCCTGATCGGACGCACAGAGACAGACAAAACGACTGGTATTGTGACGCAGATCTGGTATGGGGTGGCACTGAAAGAGGGCGAAAACACTCTGAGTGCACAAGCTGTAAGTAATGGCGTGGCGGGCGCGCTGGCGACCGTGCAGGTACAGGTGCGTGGTGATGTGAAACAGATTGCCATTAGTTCTGTTGAAACAAGGATTCCGGCGGATGGGCGATCGACTGCCACGATTCAAGGGCAACTGCTGGATGACAAAGGCAACCATTCAAATCGGGATGAGATCGTCACGCTGATAGCCTCCGAAGGTGAATTTGTGGGCGCAGATGCCAGTCCCGATCAGCCGGGATTTCAGGTGAAGGCAATGCAGGGGCAGTTTACTGCGTCGTTGCGCTCTAGCCTAAATGCCAGAACAGTCAATATCCGGGCGCTATCTGGAAGCCTGGAAGCCTTTACCCAACTCCTGTTTGAAACCAACCTGCGTCCATCGATCGCCACTGGCGTCATCGATATTCGCTTCGGCAAACGGGGCACTAATTTTTACGATAGCTTCCGAGGTTTTCTACCCGCCGATCGCAACAACCGCTATGAGTTAGATGTGCGGGGAGCCGTGTTTGCCACCGGGAAAATTGGCGAATGGCTATTCACCGGGGCTTACAACAGCAACCGTAACCTGAACCAGACTTGTGACGGCACCACGCGCCTGTTCCGCGATACCCAGTCCTGTGATCAGGTTTATCCCACCTATGGCGACAATTCCCAGTCCACGATCCTGGCTCCATCTACCGATAGTCTCTATTTGCGACTGGAGCGGACTTCGCCTGTGCTCGGTGCTGGCATTGACTATGCCATGTGGGGCGACTACAACACCGAGGAGTTTGCGCGGCGATCGCAGGAGTTCACCGCTATTACCCGCCAACTGCATGGCTTGAAGGTCAACTACAATCTTGGCAACCTGCAACTGACAGGCTTTTACGGCAACAACGTGCAGGGCTTTCAGCGCGACACGATCGCTCCCGATGGCACCAGTGGCTTTTACTTTATGTCGCGTCGCTTGCTGGTCGAAGGCAGTGAAAATGTGTTCCTGGAACTGGAAGAGTTGAATCGTCTGGGAACAGTGATTGAACGTAAATCTCTCAGTCGGGGGCCAGATTACGAGATTGACTACGATCGCGGCACCTTGTTGTTCCGTCAGCCTGTTTTGCGAACCGCTATCGGCAGCGATGGCGAAACACTAGTGCGTCGGATTGTCGTCACCTACCAGTACGATACGCCCGGTTCCAACAACAGCATTTATGCCGGACGAGCCGTTTATCATCTCGCACGGGAGCAGAACCGGGAAAGCTGGATTGGCGCAACCTACTTAAAAGAAGACCAGGGCAACCGCGATTTTGAACTGTACGGTGCCGATGCCTTCATTTCTTTGGGTTCCAGTGCTCGTCTGATTGCCGAATACGCCCACTCCAGCAACCTCTCTGACACACTGGGTCGGGTCAGCGGTGCAGCCTACCGGGCAGAACTGGAAGGAGACATTGCCAATGGCATTCATGGACGTGCCTATTTCCGCTCTGCCGAAACCGGGTTTGCTAATAACGCGACGGTAAGCTTTGTGGCAGGTCAAACCCGTTATGGTGCCCAGCTCGCTGCCAAGCTCTCCCCCATCACAGCACTCCGCTTTCAGTACGATCATGAAGATAACAAAGGGATTGCACCACGTCCGCTGAATACGCTGGAAGACTTGCTGACACCCCGACTAGAAGCGGTGCCTGGTTCTAGAGTAGACAACTCGCTGACCACCATTGCGGCGGGAGTGGTGCAGAAGCTGGAATCGGCGGAACTGGCGATCGACTGGTTCCACCGCGATCGCTCCGATCGCACAAACTCCGTCTTCAACACCACCTCTGACCAGTTGCGATCTCGCCTCACCATTCCGCTCAACTCCCGCCTGACCTTTCTGGCACAAAACGAAACTACACTGTCGGCTCAGACTGATGCGGTGTATAACGATCGCACCCTGCTGGCTCTGAACTGGCAGGCAATGCCCGGTATCAACCTTCAACTGGCGCAGCAGTTTTACACACGAGGACAGTTTGCTGGACAGTCCATTACCAGCTTGGGTGTGGCTGGAGACTATAAGCTCGGTGCCAATACTACTTTGAGCGGACGGCTCTCGTTGCTCAGAAGCTCTGATGCGATGACCATGTATGGAACAGCGGGCATCAGCCACCAGATCGTCCTGGCACGCGGTCTGAAGATGGATCTGGCGTATGAGCATGTGTTTGGCAGCTTTTCGGGCAGAACGGCTGCCGGAAGCCAATTTGCTCAACCCTTTGCCCCTGGTCAGTCGAGCGCATCGATCGGACTGCAATCTGGCGACACCTACAGCGTTGGCATCGCCTATACCGATAATCCTGACTTCCAGGCAAGCGCCCGGTTTGAACACCGCACGTCCTCACAGGGGAACAATACGGTGATTTCTGCTGCCGCTACGGGCAAAATTTCCCCCTCCTTAACAGCTTTGGTGCGCTATCAGCAAGCCAACGCTGCTAACCAAAAGCTCACTGGGCTGGGCGACACCGCCACGTTAAAGCTGGGTCTGGCCTACCGCGATCCTAACGATGATAAGTTCAATGCCCTGCTGCGCTATGAGTACCGCAAAAATCCTTCTACCATCCCCGACACCATTCTGTTTGGTACGGGCACTGGCTCCGTTGATCATGTCCTTGCAGCAGAAGCGATCTATGCCCCTAACTGGCGCTGGGAGTTCTATGGCAAATTTGCCCTCCGAAGCAGCACGTCTTATCTGGCAGATGATTTCGTAAATACGGGACTTGTCACTCTCGGTCAGGCACGCGCCACCTACCGCCTTGGCTACAAGTGGGATCTCGTCGGTGAAGCTCGCTGGATCAATCAGCCTGGAGTCGGTTACAGCGAAACAGGTCTGGTTGCAGAAGTGGGCTATTATCTGACCCCAAATCTACGTCTTGCGGCAGGCTATATGTTTGGCAGAGTGGGCGATCGCGACTTCGACGGCAACTCCCGCTCCTCTGGTGGTCCCTACCTCGGTGTCACCATCAAACTCAACGAACTCTTCAATGGCTTCGGTCAACAGCGTATTGCTCCACCCCAGAAGCAACCCTCAACATCCATCACTACGACTTCTTCTCACCCACTGTCCTCATCTCTTTTATCCCCCACTCCTGTTCCTGAAATACCCTTCCCTGGCAGCGTTTCATCTGCTGCCACCCTCCTGAATCCATAAGTCAGTGCAATCACTACCCATCCCCGGTACGGCATCTCAGAACCGGCAATGAATGCTGTGGTGCTTGAATTAAAAATTAAAAATTAAACATGCAAAAAACTGGAATTCTTAAAACAATACCTTCGCCAACCTGCTGCCCGGAAGGGCAAAGCATTCGTAAAAATCTTGGGACACTAACCGAAGCGATTAGCCGAATGCTTTGCCCCTACAGGTGGTTTTTTTGCACAAATTATTTTGTTTTTTTTGGCGAAGGTATCGTTAAAAGCGTAATCCTTTACTGACAAATATTTCAATGTTGCCCTGCCCTAAATCCTTTGTGAGAGAACCCATGAGTCGTGTGAAATCGCGATCGCTGCTGAAATGGATGCGGCGAGATTTGTCTAGAGCAATGCCCCAACTTGCCGGTCTTGTGACCGGTTGCGCACTGGTTTCCTACGCCCCGGCGGTACTGGCAAATGCTGCGATCAACAAGTTCTTTTCTCCTATCAGTGTCAATCCGGGGGATGTCTCAACCTTGACGGTAGTGCTTTACAACAGCAACACAACGCCTCTGACTGCGGCAGCGGTGACCGATAATTTGCCAGTGGGCATGACGATTGCGCCGAATCCGAATATTACCAATACCTGCGGTGGCAGTGTCGGGGCGATCGCAGGCAGCACAAACGCATCCCTTACGGGTGGCACTGTCCCTGGTCGTACGGGGTTTGTGGATGGCAGTTGCCAGTTTACGGTCGATGTTGTTTCCGTTGTTTCCGGCAACTCGGTCAACACCATTCCAGCCAATGCGTTGACCACCGCCCAAGGACAGACCAGCCCTCAAGCAGCTAGCGCCACCCTGCAAGTCAAAACGCTGAGCGCGATTTCGGCCAGCAAAGCCTTTGCACCCAATACGATTCCAGTCGCAGGGGTTTCCAGACTGACGATTACGCTGAACAACGGCAATGCTATCAATGTTCCGGGCACCGCCTTGACCGATAATTTGCCAGCCGGAGTCACGCTAGCAGCAACCCCCAGCCCAACCACGACCTGCGGCGGCACCGTCACTGCTGTACCGGGTGCATTCAGTGTGTCGCTGGCAGGTGGCAACATTCCTGCTAGCGGCAACTGCCAAGTGACGGTTTTAGTCACGGCATCCAGTGCCGCTTCTTTCACCAACAGTGTCCCCGCCGGAGCCATCACCAATAGCCGTGGTATCACGAATACGAGCGCCTTTACCGCCACGCTCAATGCCCAGGCAGATGCCCCCATTTCCAAGAGCTTCAGCCCAACGTCGATCTTCCAGGGGCAACCCTCAACCCTGACTATTACCATCAACAATGCCCAGTTCATCGCGTTGACCAATGCGGCTGTCACTGATAGCCTCCCCGCTGGACTACAAATTGCCAACCCGCCCACGGCTTCAACGACTTGCACAGGTGGAACGGTCAGCGCTACTGCGGCTGGAACCAGCGTGTCGCTTAGTGGTGCGACTATTCCCGCCGCCTCAACCCCAGTTGGCGGTACTTCTAGCCGTGGTGTCTGTACGTTTCGGTTTAACGTCACTAACGTCACAGGTGTGACGGGTACTCGGACTAACACCATTCCAGCCAGTGCCCTGACCAACACTCAAAATGTGACGAACATCGCAGCGGCAACTGCCAATCTGACAATCAATGCATTGGCAGGTGGGGGCAGCGGAATGACCCTGTCCAAGAGCTTTGGTACAACGGCGATCGCGCCGGGTGCCACATCAGTACTCACCATTCAGATCACCAATAACGCTGGAGTGGCTGTCTCCAGCCTGGGCGTGACCGATAATTTACCAACGGGTGTAGTTCTTGCTGCTACTCCCAGCGCTTCCACAACCTGTAGCGGCGGATCAGTGACGGCACCTGCGGGCGGTGGGGCGATCGTGCTATCCGGTGCCTCCTTGAACAGCGGCAGCAATTGCCGAGTCACAGTCACCGTGACCGGAAACACCCCTGGAGTGTATGGCAACACCATCCCCGCTGGTGGCATCACCACCGCCCAGGGCAACTCCAACGCATCTGCCGCTACAGCCAATCTCACTATCCTGGATGTGGTCAGTGTTTCTAAAGCATTTTTCCCCAGCACCATCGTGCCGGGAGGCAGAAGTCGCCTCACTCTGACCCTGAGCAACGCCCTCACCACCGCGATCACCAATGCCGCGATTACCGATAACCTCCCAACGGGTGCCCAGGTGGTCACCGTTGCATCGTCGCCCAATCCCACCACTACCTGCGGTGGCACAGTCACGGCGAATGCCGGTGGCGGCTCTGTGCGTCTAACGGGGGGCACCATTCCTGCCCAGGTTGGTGCAGTTCCTGGCATCTGTACGGTATCCGTCGATGTGACTTCCCCCAACACGGGCACATCCACCAACACCATCTCAGCCAATACCCTAACCAACGATCAGGGGCGCACCAATTTCCAGACGAGCACAGCGACCCTGACCAAGACCAACATGACGGTGAACTTGAATAAGGCGATCAGCCCGGTGGCGATCCAGGGCGGTGATCCAGCCGTATTGACCGTCACCATTACGAACCCAAATGCTGCTCCCCTCAGCAGTTTACGGTTTGTGGACAACATGCCTGCCGGGATGGTTGTGGCGGCGGTTCCCAATGCCACCACAACCTGTAGCGGTGGTAGTGTCTCAGCAACGCCGAATGGGACAAGTTTTACGGTCACTGGAGTCAGCCTGACCGCTGGACAGACCTGCACTGTTTCCGTGAATATCACCAACTTGGTCGCAGGCAATACGATTAACACGATCCCTGCCAATGGCGTCACCACTCAGGAGGGCGCAACGAACGCCAGCGCCGCCAGCGCAACCCTCACAACCTTGGCATCTGCTGCCCTGAGTAAGGCATTCACCCCCAATTCAATTTCGGCAGGTACGGTGGCAACATTGACCATCAACGTCTTGAATGCCAATCTGTTCCCCCTCACCAATGCCGCTCTGACGGACAATTTGCCCGCTGGTTTAACGATCGCCCCAACCGCCAATGCCTCAACCACCTGTGCTGGTGGCACCGTTACCGCCACATCGGGTGCCACGTCCGTCGCCCTCAGTGGCGCAACGGTACCAGCGAATGGGCTTTGCTCCGTGACGGTCAGCGTCAAAGCTTCAGTCTCCGGCACTTATACCAACACTCTGGCTGCTGGCACCCTCAGCACCAACGAAGGCATTACGAATCCCAAACCCACCTCGGATGTACTGACTGTGATTGCGGATGTACCTGCCTTAGTTCTGGTCAAGCGGATTACAGCCATTAATACGGTTAACGTTCCTACTTCGGTAGATGATCCCGGTTCCACCAATGACAATGCTGCCAATTGGCCCACGCCATTAGATGCTAGCAGCAACATCAGCACCTATCTGCGGGGTGCCTTGAATGGGGGAGTCGTGAGACCGGGGGATGTACTGGAGTACACGATCTATTTCCTCTCGGCAGGTAGCGTCCCTTCCACAAATATCAACCTATGTGATCTAGTTCCCACCAACAGCACCTTTGTGCCCAATTCTTTTAGTGGTGCCCCAGAATCGGGTATTAACCTGACGATCGGTGCTACGTCAACCAACCTGACTAACGTGCCTGACAGCGACGAAGGACAGTTCTTCAACCCTGGTGCCACTCCTTCGGTTTCCTGTGCGGCTGCCAATACCAACGGAGCGGTGGTCGTAAACGTGGTTAAGAGTCCAGCGAATTTGCCCAACGCCACTGCACCGGGTACGCCGACCAACTCCTATGGCTTTATTCGCTTTCGCGCCAGGGTGAACTGATACCAATTCGCTCAATTCCATTTACACACCCTCGTAGGGGCGTACGGCCGTACGCCCCTACGGACGGTCATCTGCAAGTGCTATCTTCTGGCATTAGTATGATTGGGACTGATCGAGTTCACTAGCAATACACCTAGAGCTTATGCAACTGCTAGAGTTCGCCCCCTAGCCCCCAAAGTTGGGGGAACCGCACTCATTTAAAGCTCCCAGAATTGGGTGGGGGCACATGCGTCAGTCCTAATGCCTACTGTTTCTTGCGTCAACTGCCCGATGGCGATCGCGCTTGCAAGTTAAGGTTTGCCTACGCAGTTTCACCCTATGTGGGTTTCTCGCTGCCCGGTGAGCTGCTGCCAAAGATAGTTCAAGGACTGGTTCACGACAAGTTTCTCTTCGATAGAGCAGTCTAGCTTGTCGATCAAGGGGGCAACGGATGTAGCTCCTACTGCCGTCATGCCGTAGTTGATGAGCACGGTCTGGTACAACTGATCACGGTATGCTTTCACGGGGTTACAACCGCAAGCAAGCTGCTGGAGGTAGTCATGGTCAGACATGCCCAAATCGACGATGATCGGTTGCTCTTCTGGCATAGCGGTATCGCGTAACGGTACAAGCGTGAGCGTTGACTAATCACTGCGTGAAGCGATCGCGGATTAGCCAAGCGATCGAACGTTCAAATCAGTCTAACCTTCAGAACGAGAAATGGCTCGAAACCGGATTAAAGCTCACACTTATACATCTATCTAAAGGTGTAATATGGCAAAAATCTGATACAGTGACTACCAATCACTCACCGTTCTGCCTAAGTCTTCGATATCGAGTTGATCGGCTGCAAACGCGCGACGAAGTAGATCGGAAGGGATGAACTCGTCGTACTTTTGCAGTTTGGGTACTTCCTCTTCGCCTAGCAACTCGTCTGCGGTGAGACGACGACTGCCGATCGATTTGATCTCGTGATAGAGGCTGACGGTATTGCATTTGCCCATGTTGACCACCAGGAAGTACGGCGATCGCCCGACCACGCCCTTAATTTTTAGCGCCTCTCGACAGTGCAACCGTAAAAACCGCTCCAGGGTGCGAACGGCGATCGTGCCTGCCCAGGGCAAAATGCAGCAGGCGTTCCCTTCTAGCGGAAAGAGGCGACTGCTCTCAAACCCTTCTTTCTGCGCGAGTTGACGAGCCGCCGCTAAACGCGCTTTGGCACCAGGTTGCAGGTAGAGATAGTCCGTGTCTTCTAGCAATGCCTGCCGCATGCGCTCTAAAACGCGCGTGTGAATATTGCCGCTGCTCCCACGCCAGGAAACCGTCGAGGTGCCGATCGCGGGTTTGACTTGAAGTACTTTGCGGCGATTGTTGACTTCGGTGACTTCCCAGACGCGTCCAGCCAGTGCAAGGCGATCACCGATGGCAGGCGGCACGACCACGGTGCCCAACTCTACCCCATCGCTCCAAACGGCGTATTCTTCGTTGTCGGGGAAGATGGCATAGAACTTAAAGTTTTTGACAATCCGCTCAGCGGTCATCCCAACAATGAGTCCGTTTTCCTTGGTGCGTTGAATGTGGTCTAGCTCGATCCAGTGGCGTAGCACCTGGCGAAAATCGTCCTGTGAGATCGAGCGAAAGGGTGGCAGCGTGAGAACCTGTTGTGCGAGGGCAGCGGGAGACAGTTCACCCAGAGCGACGAGCGTGCTCATGGTTTGCTGATATAGCAGGCTGAATGGGTAGTGTAACGGTGCGATCGGCTCGATCCACTTTTCCTCTAAATAAAGCTGAATGACTGCAATGCACTGAAGCAGTTGCCACGGAATGAGCTCGGGCAACGATTCACCACCTGTCGGTTTGTCTTCAGCGCAGACAAACCGCATGTCGGCTGGACTGCCTCGCCGACCCGATCGCCCCAGCCTTTGTAAAAAGCTCGCCACCGATGGCGGGGCTTCTAGCTGAATCACGCGATCGAGTTGTCCTAAGTCGATGCCCATCTCAAACGTGACGGTTGCCGCCGTCACAGTGGGGCTGGTTGGGTCACGCATGGCGTTTTCGGCAGCTTCTCGGAGCGGTGCTGCAATGCTGCCGTGGTGGACGTGATACACGTCAGGAAAGCCTTTAGCCTGGGCAATTTGCCGTAGAGAAGCAATCACAGTTTCTGTTTCGGTGCGTCCGTTGGCAAAGATCAGACACTTGCGGGATTGGCTCTGCTCGAATAAATGGCGCTGATAGGGGTTGAAAGCCGCGTCTCGTGTATCGCCTTTCGCCCGCACAGTGAGGCTGGATGTGTAGAAATGCTCCAACGCCAGTTGAATGGTGCGCGGCGCAGCCGGTAGATGAGGGGTTGTGACGGAGCGCTGTGTGCCCGATCTCAACCAGTCTTCTGCCATGCCGTAGTCGCCCAGCGTGGCCGATAGCCCGATGCGTCGCGGGTGGTTTTGCGTTAATTGAGCCAGCCGGGACAGCTGACAGAGAATTTGAGCCCCGCGATCGGAGCCAATGAAGGCATGAATTTCGTCAATAATGACAAAGCGGAGTTCGCCAAATAAGCGCTCCAGCTCGTTGTGTTTATTAATCAGCAGGCTTTCTAGCGATTCAGGCGTAATTTGTAAAATGCCTCTGGGATGCTTCAGCAACTTGTTTTTGTGGCTTTGCACCACGTCGCCATGCCATGCCCAAACGGGGATGTCTGCTTGCTTAAGCAGGTCGGTGAGGCGATCGAACTGATCATTAATAAGCGCTTTGATGGGGCCAATGTAGAGTGCACCCACGCTGCTTGGCGGACGATCGTGCAAGAGGGTCAGCACCGGCAGAAAAGCCGCTTCGGTTTTGCCTGATGCCGTTCCAGCTGCGATTAACAGATGTGTATCAGTTTCGAACAGCACTCGACAGGCTTCTACCTGCACAGGACGCAGATCTGCCCAACCCTGGCTATAAATGTATTCCTGGATGAAGGGAGCGAGACGGTGATAAGGAGAGGTTAGATCAGGCACTGCAAACTGCCTCTAATAATCGTTAAATTTGTCTTACGAAACACACGATCTGGGCCACGATCACCATGTGTCAAAATGCAAAAATAATCGTTACATTGTGTAGACTTCTAAGCGTTGGTTCTAGCTCCTACGCCTGTTACCCAAGACAGATTTAATTAAACTTAGCATCTACCTTGAGAAAGATTTCGCTAACGATGTCATCCTCACGACATTGCTATTGATGGGTTTTTGCTGCTGTTATAACGCTGCTGTGTCGCTCACGACTCCAGCTTTGTAAGGTGCATTGTTATCAAGGCGTTGTTTTTCCTAGTTCCGATAAAATTTGGGTTGCGTGAGCGGTATAATTTACATGATTGTGTTTTTAGTAGTATCAATCATTACTACTAAACTGTTGTTTTTAGGTTTTTAGGAGAGTTGAATTATGAATCTTATTGCGTGGATTGTTCTTGGTTTGATTGCTGGCGCGATCGCAAAGGCGATTTATCCTGGTACTCAAGGTGGCGGTCTTCTGGCAACGCTGGTCTTAGGTGTCGTTGGTGCCTTCATTGGTGGTACCTTGTTTACCCTCTTGACGACAGGAACGTTTGCTCTGGCTGCGCCAGGTTTTAGCATTGGCGGCATTGTCGTAGCGATTCTGGGTGCGATCGTTGCGATCTTCCTGTGGGGCTTGATTACCCGTCGCGCTGCTTAGAGAACGGCATCGTTGCATATAGGGACGAAGCATCTGACCAGTCAAAGCCTGCTCGCCAGATGCTTCGTCCCTATAATTTTTGGCATTGACCATCACTTCACGTTGTTTCAGTGAGTACACGTCAGCCTGAACGAAGGCGAACCGCTCGTCCAATTACACTGTAAATTCAGCGAACTCGCTGGTTTCATCGATCGACTCATCTTTGTGAGCTTTCGATGGTTGAAAGGTTGAACTTTGCATCACTTGGCTGAGCGTCATTTTAGGATTCTGCTGCAAAACGCTCAAGACACCCATAAAGTCGCGCACTACTTCGCCGGGAGTCAGCAAAGCTTCTGCGCCGACTCGGCTAGTGACTGCCCCTAAAAAGTCCTGAAGCTCTCGCTCTGTGAGTCGTTGCTTGCCATTGTGATGGGTCGCGTGAATTTCTGAGAGGCGCTGCAAGAGCCCCAGAATGTCTTCCTTGCTCAACGGCTCTAGCCAGATCGCTGGCCCCGAAACATCCTCCGCACTAACGTTGACAAAGCGACTTTTGGCGGTGCGACGCTGCCAGGCTGGGTCACTATAAAGTCCGCGACGTGGATCTTCTAAAAGCTGGGGTGTGCCGCCGATAATGGTGCCCAAGTGGCTAACTCTGCCTTGCATGGCATCGTTGAACATTGCCAGCAGTTTGTCGTAATTATTTTGACGCGCGATCGTGGTGTTGATTTTGTATAGGTGAATGGCCTCGTCCAGGAAGATGAGCAAGCCTTTGTAGCCAATATCAGCGACGAAGCGGGCAAAAAGTTTGATGTAGTCGTACCAGGTGTCGTCGTCGATAATTACCCGTACACCGAGTGCTGCCCGTGCTTCTGTCTTGGTAGCAAATTCGCCGCGTAGCCAGCGTAACGCGGCTGTTTTCTTGCTGTCATCGTCTGTGCGATAGCCCGACCAGTAAGTAATGATGACGTTGGCAAATTCAAAGCCATTGACCAGATCGGCAACATCTTTCACAACTTCGCGAATTTTGGCTTCTACCTGACCGTCAAAGCCATCGTCGTTCGGCTTTTTCCCGGTTTCCTGGGCAACCTGGGTTTGGATGCCTGCGATCCAACGCTCCAAAATAATGGTGAGTGCACCACCGTCAGGACGGCTTTTCGTCGCCAGGTTGTGCATTAATTCGCGATAGGTAGCAACGCTAGAGCCGCTGCTGCCGGCTAAACGACGTTCGGGGGTGAGGTCCGCATCAGCCACGACAAAACCTTGTTCCATCGCATAGTTGCGGAGCAATTGCAGGGTAAAGCTCTTACCAGCTCCGTAACGACCCACAACGAACCGAAAGGCTGCCCCACCTTCGGCAATATTGTCGAGGTCTTGCATCAGGGCTAGGACTTCCCGTTCACGCCCAACGGCGATATGTTCTAGCCCTACACGTGGCACAACGCCAGCGCTGAGGGCATTGATGAGCGCTGTTGAGACTCGTTTAGAAAGTTTGGATGGAGACATGGGCGTTTCTTCGTTCACTCAGTGCCAGGTTCATTTGTACCAGGACGATCGCTTATTCACCATAGTAAGACCTGAAAGGCAATACTCTGCGCCCAGTTGCAGGATTCATCAAGTCAGCTTCACCAGAAATTTCTGATGAGGTTGGGAATCGACAGCGTCATTTCTCATGTCAGACGGTTTAAACGCCTTTAACCCCCGCTTCGAAAAGCGAGAGTTAGCTGCAAGAGCATTAAGGGTTTAAGGCGCTTTCTTGTAAACAAAGTACCCGTACGGGCAGGTTTGACCACAAGGTTAACGGCTAGAGGACAAGACTCTGGCAAAACCTGCCCGTACCCAACGGTAAATTTTTTCTTGGAATTTCCTTACTAAACAGGGGTCAGTGCTGTAGCAGCCGGAAGACTGGCTGTAGCTGCGGCTGCGGCTGTGACTGGGGCTGACAGTTTCACAACTAAGGGTGCATCTGTGACGTTGAGCGTAAGTTGAGTGGGTGACGCATAGGCTGCGACTGGGGCGATCGATTGACTGGGTGCATACGTGGTTGCCTGCCCTAACGCCGTGTTGAAGTTTAACGTCACGCTTTGGCTAACCGATTGATCGGTACTGGGCACTTCAACCCAAAGTACCAGGTAGAACTCGCCGTTGCTCTTCTGTAGCAGCGTGTGGTGTACGTTTTGAGCTGTGCCGCCGATCGAGTAATTGAGTGCTCCTAGTGGGGTTGGTGTAGTAACAACTGGCGTGGTTACGGTTGCAGCGGGTTGAGGATCGTTGAGCAAGCCAATCAAATTTTTCAGCACTGTGTAGGCTGGCTTGGGCGTGCCATCGCTACGGATCAGACCATAGTTGTTTTCGCTGTTGTTTGGATCAGCCTTCTGATCAATCAACTCATACGAGAAGGTGCGGGGTACGCCCAGATTGAAGCTCTCTAAAAAGAGACGGGGAATATATTTGCCCTGGACAGCTTCTGTAACGGGTCGATCGGATGTGGCACTGCCAGTCGAATAACCCACTTCGGTTGCAATCAGCGGTTTGGTGCCAAAGGCCTGCGATCGCAAAGCATAGTCTTTCGCCAGACTACCGTCACCTGGATTTTTGGGGTTGTTGTATGGGTGGAAGTTGCCATAGTCTACCCACTGGCTCAAGTCGCCCACGGCGCTAGTAGAGGTGGAGTAAACAAACGATGGCCCGATGATGGGGATTTTGGCCGTTGCGGGGTCTGACTTGAGCGCTATGTAAACATCGCGTGTAAAGTCACGCACATAGCTAATCCAGCCGTTGCCTGTGACGGGTTGCCCATTACGGCTATAGGCAAAAATGCTGGAGAACAGGTCAAATTCATTCAGGATTTCGACTGCCTCAACTCCAGTCGCCACGAGATTTTTGACAAAGTTGGCGACGGTATAGCCAGGCGGTTTGATGTCGTAGGAGGCATCCGGCCCAATGCCAATATTGGGGTCAAGCACCAACGTGGACTTAATCCCTAAACTCCCTAACTCATTAATGCGCTGAATCCAGGTTGGGTCGCTGCCGCCATCGCGAATATGGCGAACACCGAGATCGAGCAAACTTTGTTTGATGAACGGATAATTACCATACGCGGTGTCGTAGTAGCGAATGTGGGTGTTAATGCCGATCGAATCCACAAACGCATTAGCACTTTTGGCGGGTTCACCCGTTGCAAACGCGAGCGTGCTAATACCCTGAAACAGTTGGCTAGCGGGAACGATCTCTTTCGCCTGTGTGGGGCTAGACCACAGCAATTGCGATGTCGCGCCGCCCGTACTGTCGTAGTACTCCAGCTTGATATCGTAGGCTTGTCCTGCTGCAAGGGTGATCGCGCCACTGTTTTCTATGAGGTCGTGATCAGTCCAGTTATCAATCAACAGTTGACCATTGACCCATAACCGAATGCCGTCATCCGATCGGGTGTAAAACGTATAGGCTTCAGAATATTTGGGCTGTACCTGCCCCGTCCAACGCACAGCAAAGTTATCGGCTGGTACGATCGAGTTGGGTGCATTCGTTCCCCATGTGAAATTGACGTTCGGATCAATTTGCGACCATTTGAGATTGGTAAAATCTTTGCCTTGATAATACTGCGCGCGTAACCCCAATTGGTTAACCGCAGGAGCCGCGATCGGTGTCGTGGCAGCAGCGCTGGTAGGGGTGCTGCTAGACGTTAGGCTGCTATTAAGATTAGCCGAGTTGCCAATTTGTGTGGTGAGGGTGGAAGCGGCGACTGGATTGGCACTGACATTTGTATTCAGAGCAGAGCTGCTTGGCACAGCTACGACGGTTGAATCTGCCACTGGTATTTTCCCTAGTAAACGAACTTGACGTCAATGAGCCTTTCAAATAGCGGCAGACTGGACAACTAGAACCAGAATTGCCATCTGTATTGAGTAGCTACTACGGAATGAGCTGTTTGCTGGGAACACACGAATTTGACTTGAAGGCATCTGCAAACGAAATTTGACTAACGGTCATCAGAGCAAGGTATTGAAACGGGCGATCAAATGGTTCCTCTTGAACCTCACTACTCTCTCAACACGAGAATCATTACCTGCGATAGCCGCGACTAATATGTATCACGAGTTTTCATAAATCTCAACCCCTTGGTAGGAGGGCTCAAACTAAAGTCGTTGCTTTGATGGGGAAAGGAAGCCACTTTTTTAGACAAAAATGGCATGAATCCAGCAACAAAATGGGCAGTCTGATGATCTTTCCTGATGTAAGCTGCGTTAAACATGAGACCTTCTGATAATGATTGAAACCTCCAAAAAACAATCGTATCAGTATTTTCAAGGCAGTTAAGCGCTTAAATTTACATGCTACAGTCACCTAAAGTTTGACTCCTCAGGATCTTTGTTTTACTTTCTGCGCTGCAAAAGCTTTTGTTCGTTATCTTCACAGAAAATTTAAATAAGCTTTGAATTTCCAGTCGCCACAGCTTGACCATTTTCTATCATTCAACCGCTCATGCTGAAAAACTTAGGAGGATGGGTAATCCCTCGTCTGTATAGGGTGAGATCCGTTCAGTCAAAGCGGATTGCACGATCGTGCAATCATTACGATAAAGAGACGTTTAGAGAAGACATTGATTGTGACAACCACCGTTTCGGAACGTTCCTTGTCATCCGGATCGACCTCGCTTCAAAACGCTTCTGACGCTCCGCGCTTGTGGCTCCCTGAGCGCGTTTTGTTCACGCCTTCAGCCTTGGAGTTGCCTTGGGGGCAGCAGATTCTGTCGCGTGTAGAGGCACTAAACTTGCCCGTTGAAACCTTGCCGCGCGATCGCCTGACGGGATTGCGGGGTGAAGATGACCGCGAGACCTACGCGATCGCCAAACGGACTCTTGCCGTTGTCGTTGCTCCACCTAGTCACTTTAAGCTCAGTCCCATTCCACCCTCCGCAGACTGGCAGTTTCATTTGGCGGAAGGCTGTCCGGCTCACTGTCAGTACTGCTATCTGGCAGGCAGTCTGCAAGGGCCACCGGTGATTCGGGCGTATGCCAATCTGCCGCAGATTTTAGAGAACCTGGCAGCGTATGAGCGTCCCGGTCAAATAACCTCTTACGAAGTCAGTTGCTACACCGATCCGCTCGGTATTGAGCATTTGACGGGTAGCCTTGCCGAATGCATTCGCTACTTTGGTACGCGACCTGATGCTCATCTGCGTTGGGTGTCGAAATTTGATGGAGTCGATCGTCTGCTTGACCTACCGCACAATGGGCGCACACGCTGCCGGATGAGTGTAAATGCAGCTCCGATCGCTCAAAAGCTTGAGGGTGGCACAGCTTTTGTCGCTAAGCGTCTGCAGGCACTACGACAACTGGCCTTACCCCGATCTCAGGGTGGCGGTGGTTATCCGATTGGACTGGTGATTGCGCCGATTATGCCGATCGATGATTGGCAGATTCACTACAGCCAGTTGTTTGATGCCATTGAAGCGGCGATCGACTTCGATTGTGATTTCACCTTTGAACTTATTTCTCACCGCTTTACACCCGGCTCCAAGGATGCGCTGCTGAGTTGGTACCCCAACACAACCCTTGACCTGGACGAGTCTACCCGTAGCGTCAAACGCAACAAGTTTGGCGGCACGAAATATGTTTACGCTACCGAAACGATGAAGACCCTGCGTCGCTTTTTTGAGCAAGAAATTGCCCGACGCTTTCCGCAAGCAAGGGTACTTTACTGGACTTAAAAGCTTTGGGCTGGCGATTAAAATCGCGCCTACAAGCACCAAGTCCGCCTGCGCGGACTAAGCTTTGCATGGGTTTTCGAGAACCCGTGTAGGCGGGTTTTGTCTCTGTAGCTGCGGTTTCAACGCCCATCGGAAAGATTTGTCAGGCAGGCAGCTTAAAAGCTTTCCTCAAAATGCCTCAGATTTAGCCAGGTTACGACGGACGTACTGATTGCCAAGCCATAATGGAAATACTATGAATGAATATGCTCCTGAAACCTGGAAGGTCGTATGACTAAGCGATTGGATGTTGAAGCAGCGATTAAGCAATTACCAGAGCGTGAAGTCCGCGATCTTGCAAAGTGGCTGCAAGACTATCTGAATGAGATCTGGGATCGGCAAATTGAAGCCGATCTAGCATCGGGGAAATTAGATCATTTAATGGCTCAAGCAGAAGCAGAGATTGCAGCAGAGAGCGTGAGGGATTTAGATGGAGTCCTTCGCAACGGCTGATTTCTGGAAGGCTTATGCGGCACTGCCACCTGATCTATAAAGAGCAAGCGCAGAAAACGTACCAACTTTGGCAGGAAAATTCACTTCATCCTTCTCTGCATTTCAAGAAAGTCGGTAAGCATCTTTGGTCTGTTCGTGTCGGTGGTGTCTATCGAGCCTTAGCTTTGAAGAAAGGCGACGATTATTATTGGTTTTGGATTGGTGCTCACGATGAATATGAGCGTTTTTTGCATTAGTCTCTCTCATAGGGCATGTTACGCCGCACCAACACACCGAAGCTGATGGATTACCGACTTCTCCATCAGGTTTATTCCGAAAGTAGTTCGGAGTACACTGCCACTGTTTCAGCGTGAACTCGTGCTACTTTCAGCCAGTCTAGATTTCGGCGCGATCGCGCTTTCCACTCCTTCAACAACTCAGAATCACGTAGTAAGGGGGCGATCGCGTCTGCCAATGCTGTGGGCTTGGCGGTTGCTACAAGGATACCTGCTTTGCCACCATCCAACGCTTCTGGAATGCCGTCAACATTGCTTGCTACGATCGCGCAACCAGCTCCCCGCGCTTCTGATAGGACTAAACCAAACGGCTCCTGACGCGAGGCGAGGACGAAAATATCGGTAGCGTGTAAGTAGCGCTGGGGTTCTGCCTGGTAGCCTTCAAAGTGAATGCGATTTGCAACGGCTGTAGCGTGTGCTTGCGCCTCAAATTCGGCGCGATCGGGGCCATTGCCAATTAAATAGAGATGAGCGTCTGGGAACTCTGCTCCCAGACGCTCAAACGCCGTAATCAGGTCTGCAATGCCTTTGCGATGGTACATACCAGCCAGTGTGGCGATCGAGGGATGCTGAAGCGTGACAGGCGGCAATTCCGATAACCGTTCGCGCGGACTGCCCAACGTGCCGTTGCAGACCACTCGCAGTTTTGCTTGGGGGATGCCTCGCTGAGCCATCGAGTCTGCTACTGACTGACTGACGGCAAGTACGCGGTCGGCTAACCCCATTAAAATGGCGCTGCGCTGGAATTCGTTGTGGACAGTAGACACCAGTCTGTAGGGTGACTGTCCTCGGAGTGTCCATGCGATTACGATGCCCGTCATCATGTGAGCGTGAACAACGTCTGGCTGCATGGTTTTCACTAGCGTCCGATACAGCCCAGCCGCCCGCAGCAGATTCAGTGGTTGACGGCGTTGATCGAGCGGCACGTGGGTCACTCCGTAGCGGCCTAAGAGGCGATCATAGCTCCCTCCCGCAGACGCGACGACCACCTTATGACCAGCTTCTGCCTGCAGGCATGCTAAATCGACTGCCGCATTAACGATGCCGTTGCCAATTTCCTGAATGTGGTTGAGGAGGTGCAAAATTCGCATGTTGCTTAACTGACCTGAAGAGCCTTCTGGTGTGTTAGTTGCGACAGCACATGGATGTACTGATCGGTAACGCGATCGACTGAAAATTCCTGGGCACGTTGGCGGAGCACATCAGCGGCGATCGGCGCTTGCAAGGTAGCTAGGATACCCTCTGCCAGCGCTGCCGGATCGTTTACGGGAACCAGCTTGCCATACTTGCCACCCTCCAAAATTTCGGCGGGTCCACTGGGGCAATCGGTGGAGACGATCGCGGTGCCTGCTGCCATCGCTTCGGCGACGACATTGCCAAAGCCTTCAAAAATTGAGGACAGTGCAAAAACGCTGGCATGAGCCATGTAGGCATAGGGATTTTCGGCAAAGCCCGGTAGCGCTACGTCGTCTTGCAAGCCCAGTGCACGGATCTGTGCCTCCAGCTTTGCCCGATCTTCGCCTTCGCCTAAAATCATCAGCCGTGCCGATCGCTGTTTGCGCACGATCGCAAACGCCTCTACCAGAGTGGGAAAGTCTTTCTGACTGACCAAACGACCGACACCCAGAATGACGGGTGGTTCTCCTGTTGCGAACCAGGGATGGTCAACGGGCTGCTGCATTTTTGCAAGCACCGCAGGCGTGACGACCGGGTTATAAATCACTCGAATGGTGTCTGATGAGATTCCTGTTAACCGAGCAACATCCTCTGCAACACCTTTGGATGCCGCCACGATCGCATCTGCCCACGGGTAAAATAAGCGCACCAATTTGGGTCTGATCCGGCCGATCGTGTTGGGTTGATGATCACGAAACTGCTGCGACAGATTCGTTTGCACACACATCACAACTCGAGTGGGTACGCCAGCTAATCGTTGTGCCCAGGTTGCAGAACTGAGAATATCCAGGGCCGAAAAGAGTACGGACGGTTGTTCCTGTTGTAAGTAGCGACGCAGTGCCAGTGTTTTCGATACCAGCAGTGGCGATCGTGCCTTCAAGTCCACAATCCGAATCGAGGACGGCACGGTGTCTAGATAGGCTCCTTTGGTCTCTGCCAGTACCAGGTCAATTTTGAAGCCACGTCCTGCCAAACCTTCTGCAAGATGAAGCATCGCTCGTTCGGCACCACCGCCTTCGAGGGCGGGAAGGAAAACGCTGAGGAAGGGCGTAGAGGGAGAAAAGGGCATAGGGTGAGAGGGGGAGGGGGGGAGGGGAGATGGCGATGGAGGGGAATTTTTGAATGTTGTATAGCCTTTGGCATTCCAGAAACGCGAAGCGTCTCCAAAGGAGATTTGCCTTAATTCTGACCGCTGACTGCTGACTACCGCTTGCAACAATTGATCGATCTGTTGCCAAATGTGATTGATGTCAAAGCGTTGCGTGGCCTCGACTTGGGCAGCTTGGGCAATTGTGTGAACGGGCTCTGGATGATCGCGGCAGTGGGCGATCGCGGCGGCTAGTGCCTGTACATCGCCTGGTGGCACTAACCAACCAGTGACGCCTGACTCGACTAATTCCACAGCGCCGCCAGAGGCAGAAGCGATGACAGGTCGCCCACAGAGCATGGCTTCGGCAATGACACGCCCAAAGGGCTCGGGTGCTGTAGAGGTGTGAGCCACCACATTACACGCCTGCATTAACGGTACGACATCAGAGCGGAAGCCTAAGAAACGCACTCGGTCTTGTAGCCCTAACGCGTCTACTTGTGCCTTAAGTGTCTGCACATAGTCCTGTTCACCAAAAAGCGCATCACCAACAAAGAGAGCGACAACATCGGCAGGGCAGTGAGGCAACGCTTCAAGCAAAATATGCTGTCCTTTCCAGGGAGACAGACGGCTAAAATGCCCTACCACAAAGCGATCGTCTAGCCCAAGCTGTTGCTTTAACTGGGTTGTCATCCCACTTGCTTGCTTGTATGTGGCTAATTCAAAACCGTTGTAAACCACAGCCGCTAAATCTGCCCGTCCACCCGCGTCAATAAATGCATCCCGGCTAGCCTCTGAGGTGGCGATCACTTGACTGGCAAAGCGATTGGCTAAGGTGACAGCAAGACGGCGATTCGTCGGGCTAAAGTGATCGTCGGAAAGAATGTCGTGCAAATGGAACACCAGCGGACGGCGACTGAACAGGCTTGCCAGTACACCGACCACCAATGCCTTTTGAGTGTTGGCATAAATCAGATCGTAGCGACGGCTGAGACGCGCTACTTTCATCGCTATTGGTAGCAGTTGCCCGAGGCTTTGCAATCCCTGCACTAAACCGCTGTCTTTCCGCACCTGAATGGGTTCTGTTTCCAAGACCTTGACTGGTACTCCATGTTTGCTCAACGCCGCTTCAAACGGACCATTGGTGAAGAGACAAACCAGGCATCGATCGCGATACGGCTGCACAATATCCAAGAGACACAATTCCGCACCTGCCAGTGCACCACTTTGGTCAAGAAAAAGAATCTTCATTGCCGTTGTTGGAGACGCTGGATCGAGAGGCTGTGTTGCGCTTGCTTTGGGGCTCATGATTATTTGTCTTAGACCATTGACCATTGGCATTTCAATCCATAAATAGGTGAGATACCCTGTGACGAGTGTGGTTGTCAGCAACAAACCAGCAGTAACTGGATAACCAATACGGTCAAGCAGATGGGTTGTGACGATCAGCTTCAACAGTACCGAGAGACAGAGATAGTGTGTCAAATAAACCGAATAAGAAGCATCACCCAAAGACGTAAATAGTCGTGCTAGCAATGTCGTTGTTTGGCGGCGCGATCGTTGCAAGTCGAAGGCCGCTGCACCAAAGACGATCAGCGTTGACGGTATGCCATAAGCAAGAACGGGATTCAGAATGAGCGATCGCTCCGCTTGAGCAAAACCAAAGAGGAGAAAGCATGACGTACCTAACAGTAAGAAAAAGGTACTCTTTAGCTTCAAACGGTTCAGTAGCACCAGGCAAGCCGCTAAACAGCCCAGCAGAAACTCAAGATTGTGAGCGTTAAACAGAAACTGCAGCAGAAAGTGCTTCTCTGGGTTGATACTACCTGAAAGACTGTCTAAGAAGAGAACAACTGTACCGAAGAGCCATCCCAATAGCAAATAACGAAATCGTTTGAGCGGTAGTACGATGGCGAGTGCAAAGACGACATAAAAAAGCATTTCATGGGTCAATGACCAGCCCACAATTAAGATAGGAAGATGCGGCTGGGGCACTAACAATAACGATTGAACAATGACCGCTAAATCACGTTCATGGCCGTAGCCCACTTGAGGCGCTAAGAAGTAGATGGGCAGTATGGCTAAGGTGATCAGCCAATAGAGCGGATAAATCCGAATGAGTCGTTTGAGAATAAACGGTTTGAGTCGATTGCGCTGACCAATATCGGCTTGATGAACGAAGAAAATAATAAAGCCACTGAGTACAAAGAAAAAATCGACTCCAGCACCACCAAAGGTGAACAAGTTACCTAAAAACGGCTGACCCAGCTTTTCTTGGCTCAGTTGAGTGATGTGGAACAGCAGCACCAGCAAAGCGGCAACGCCCCGACAGATCTGAATGCCTTCTAAGCGAGGTTTTACCGCTTTTTGCAACGCGATCGAGGCTGCTGTAGAACCCACTGCTCCTATCTGATCGGTCACAGCAGTGCTGTCAGCGACGGGTAGATCCTTCCCACTTGATGCCCTCATTCGCTTCCTACCTCCGACAGCAGCTGTTGCTGACGATAGAAGCGTTGAGCTGCCAGTGCGATACCTGCAAAACTCCACATCACGACGCCCGATAACGCCAGCGTCGAACTGCCCAAGCCGATTTGGGCAAACACACCCAGGCTGATGGCACGTGACGCGCTGACAAAGGGGTCAGATCGCCCCTCTGTTCCCCGAAACAGGCTAAAAAACAGCAGAATCATGCCGCCCAGATAGGGGATAGTCCCGAACCAACCCAGGTTAAACAGCATTGACAGAATGCCGCTATCATTGCTGCCCAGGCTATCGTTCGCCAGCACAAAGCCCAGCCCGTTGCCTGGAATTTCTGCCAGCGCATCACCCAAAATCTGACCGTATCCTTCCAGGCGCTGGTTGTAGCTCACGTCGTTCTGCGTATTCGAGAAGGTTTGCAGCCGCGCCGCGATCGCCCCTGAAAATGGCTGCATATTCACGAGCGGAATCACACAGATTGCCATCACCAAAATCGTCACAATCAATCGCATCTGCAGTCGTGGCTTGAGCGATGGAATGTACATCACCACGCCCACCACCCACCCCAACCAGGACGATCGCACCAGCGAGAGCAAAAACGATAGATAACCGACGCCGACTGCCGCAAACCGCAACATACTCTGACTGCTAAACAGCAACAGGAGTCCCGCCATCATCACGGTGGCAAACGGCCCCGGCGAATTCATGGTGCTGAAGACGCGCATTCCCAAGGGCTCTGGCGTACCAAACGCGATCGACTTTGAATTAATCAACCAAAAGCGATCCCATTCTGGTGCGATGAGATATTGCAGTACCCCGTATGCTCCTGATACCAGCACGCCCCACAAAAACACACGCTCTAAATTCTGGCGATAGGCCGGGTAGCTCCGCCAGTTAACGAACAAATGAAAGCCAAACAGAATAGGCGCTAACCAGTTCAGCAGCGGCACCACAACTGCCGTCGGTGGGTACTTAATGAGACCGACCAACATGCCATAGAGAACTCCCCCCGCCGATAAAATAAACGGCAACCCATCCTGTCTCAGGTAACGGGGAAAATGCTGCACAAAGGTCAACCCCGTCAGCATCATCACCAGAAACGGTGCCAGCAACACAGGGCTTGGATCAACCCAACCACTCTGAAAGTCGATCAAGCGCCTGACAAACGGAGTCAAGAACGCGAGCCACCAGGCAAAGCCCAGATAGAGCACTGGATAGCGCCGAAACAGAAAAAGCCCAACTGCCAGCGCCCCAGCAGGATAGGCCAACCGCAGCAACCCACCCGCATGCGCCAGGATGCAGAGCAATGAGAAGAACACCAATCCTAACATGGCAGTCCACGCCAGCGTTGGCTGTAAACCAAACTGGGGGCGACGACTGGGAGTGGCGACATCGGTTTGCATCGGGAAAAGTTGAAGGGGACAGGCTAAAGGCTAAAGGAGTTTTTAGTTTTTAGAAGAAAGCTGACTGCTGACCGCTCAATTAATTCAAAACTCATAATTCAAAACTCAAAACTCAAAATTGATCATTCAAAACTCATTTCCTGCCTTGTCGCCTCGCTTTCCAATCAATTTCGTACAGCTTGGCTTCCTTCAAAAAGATATAAAAACTCCACAATCCAGAGAGGGTAAAACCCGCCATGCCCTGACGAAACATGCCGTACCAGAGGTACTGCTGTACAAATTTAGCCAAGGGTTTGAGCACCAGGCGGAGCAGGCTAAAGCGTGTGCCGGTACGGTGAGCCTGCTGGGCATCCAAGTCGGTGTAGCGATTGAAGCGAATCACTAAATCGCTGATGTCGCGGAACCCGTAATGCCAGATCACGCCTGGCAGTTTCACCACGGGAGCATCTTTGATATCGGGGCCTTCATGCACCAGCACGTCTTTAATGCGAAACACGGTTTTGTTGTAAAGACGTGTGTGGTACTCCGGTCGTGTGTCGAGCCAGGTGTCCCAAAAGTCGCCGATGCGAACAGCAGAGAAGGCGTTGGCTGTGATCGTGGGTGCCTGCTTCCATTCCAGCAATGCATTTGACAGACGATTGTCAATCACCTCATCCGCATCAATGAAGAAAATCCAATCGTGCTGTGCCTTGTCAGCACCAAAATTACGCTGATTGGAGTAGCCCGACCAGGGATTGTGATAAACCTGACAGCCGAGATCGTGAGCGATCTGAACAGTGGCATCCTCGCTACCACTGTCTACAACCACAATTTCATCAGCAAACGGTTTGCACGATCGAATGGCGTTGGCGATACATTCCTCTTCGTTCTGCGCAATGATGACGATCGACAACTGTCTTAACGGTATTGCGTTCACTGATTTAGATGGTGATGCTTGGCTCACTTGCATAACGACCTACTGATAGAAAGAAGAATCAAAAAGAATGTTGTTTACGAGGCAGAGTTTTGATTGAAGAAACGTGTCTAAGTCAATAGGGTCTAAGACAATATTTTTTGCTCTACCAGGCTTAAAAGCCGAGAGGCAAAGACGTTGACTGTATTCATCTGATTGTGAGTCTCATACCACTGATGGGCTGCATCTGCGATCGCCTGCATTTGCTCCATTGCCAACTGTTTTGCTTGCACTCCAGCGAATAAAAATTGCTCATCTGTTTTCAATCCATCCATAAGGGGTGATCGATTCTGTGTGACGATCGGCACCAGTCCATGAGCGCAATAGGTGGCGAAAACACCTGATTTTGCTAAACGACCATTATCAGTAGAGTAGACGATTCCTGCAAGGGAATCAGAGAGCAACTGGCTAATCAAAGCGGCGGGCTGTTTGCCTTTTTCAACCAGTCGAATGCCTGCGATTTCTGGCTGGTTGAGATGCAAAGACGGCCCCACATCACAGATTTCTTGGATCCCTAAAAGCCTACAGCTATTGATGAGCATTGCCTGCGATCGCTGATAAATTCTGGCGCGGCGTCCGGATGTGCCAAAAACAATTAAGCGTCGCTGCCGTTGCTCCAGCGGTAGTGGTTGATCACATTCACCAATATTAGAAAACACAGGCAGATTGATGATTGGTTGCCGTAACCGTCTGGTTAGTATTGTCTTTGTGACAGCATTATTGGTCACAATGGCGTTGGCTAAGGTTGCCAGCTTCCAGGCAACTTGTTGCTGCCAGGGAAAGAGATAAAAGGTTTTCTTTAATAAATAGAACGATGGGAATTCGTGAAACACAATGATGAGTGGAAGCGATCGCTCTTGCTGCATAGATTTCAGGGCTTTAACCAACCAATTGGGTGCGCCACGTTTGGGATCGTAAGGATAGTCTGAATAGTGTAAAACAACGGCTTGAATGCGTGTTGGAATTGCTTTAACAAACGCCTGCGGGCTCTCAACAGGCAAGTGAAGATGCGGAAAGCGATGGTCGTCTAAGGCATGCTCTTGTGGAAACGTCATAAACTGTGTGCGAATACCGTGTTGCAACAGTCCATTCGCTAACGTCAAGGCATAATCACCAATGCCATCGATCGCGGGGGGAAGTTTGGGGCATAGTTGTAAAATTTCCATCAGTTGCGGATCATCTAACGGTGCTTAACTGGGGCTTGAAAGAAGCGGTGTTGGCGTTTTTGTGAGTCCTAACGCTTGCTGCATGGAGCGGCGAATTGAGTGCACAATGTTGGCACGATCGTAGTGCTTGATTGCGGTCACTCGAGCTGATGCCCCTAGCCGACCGCACCGATCATCGTTTTGTAAGAGGGCCACACAGGCAGCGGCGAATGCTTGTGGCTCATCTCGCTGCACAAAATCTTGACCATCCTTAAAGACCAGTCCTTCTGCCCCAATACGAGTCGAAACGATAGGTTTGCCATAAGCCGCAGCTTCAACCAGTTTTACGCGTGTACCGCCGCCCGACAGAATGGGGCAACAGACTACCCGCGATCGACAATACAACGCGTCCAAATCATCCACAAAGCCTGTGAATTCTACGCCTGGTGGGTTGCTGCGGTAGGTGCGAATATTCTCAGGCTGTTTGCCAGCAATAATCAAACGAGCTTCGGGCAACTGCTGACGGACGATCGGAAACACGTTCTCAATCAAAAAATTAGCCGCGTTGATGTTCGGATAATAGTGATACGCTCCCAGCAGCATGAGGGTTGGCTCTGCCGTTAGTGGTTGCGGTCGGGGCATCGTGACCGCATTGGGAATGGAGACGACATCGGCTAAGCCCTGCCTGGTTAAATACTCCTCATCGTGTTGTGAACAAACATAGGTTTGCTTTGCCAACCGGATTGCTTGCCGTTCGCCCCACCAAAACGCTGGCAGTTGTAAATAGTAGAGAGACGTGATCAGTCGCGTGGGTGGTTGCCGAATGTCGCGTAAGAAAGCGATGTGCTCAATGTCGTCCAGGTCAAAGAAAATGGGCGGCAGCGGCTTTTGAGTCAGCATTGCGGGACACATCGATCGCAGCCGATGGATAAACACTGCATCCGGTTGACGGCTTAGACAGGCTTCAAAGGCCTGAATTTGCTTCGGTTGGCTGGTACGAATCAAGTCACGCTGCTGAAAAAAGTTCAGCATTCCCGGTGTTTGCTGTTGCCATTTTGAAAGCGGCTTGGCATGCATGAACTCTGGACACAGAAACAGAGTGATGGGTAGGTTCCAGTGTTCTGAAAGGGCCTTCTCAGTGGCCGCGATCGCCTCTGGTGATGTATCGGTTTCAGGTGGAACGTAAAACAGCACATCCAATGCCGCCTTTGCGGAACGTTGGTCTTGCAGCATCAATTGCAACGCTTCAACAAACATGGCCATCCGCTTATACGTGCCCTGCACATCAAGCCGCAGATCACTTGGAAAGTGGGTTGAGACAAAAAGCACTCGCATAGGGAAGAGAGGTGGCAGATGAACAAGAACAAGAACGACGATCGTGAGCAAGGAGTGGTGAGCAACCAGTAGCAAATAATCGACATTGGGTTTAGCGATACTTGCTACTGAGTTACTTAAGCATTAAAACCTCTTTTTGGCGTCTAGCTAATGAATGTTGTTCAAGCGATTATAGATTGAAATTGGTGTCGCCATCGCTCAATTGCGGCAGTGTCAATGGTAATTCTGGTGACAAAGGGAGCGTTAATCCATTGTTGTATAGACTTGAAATCATGGCGATCGGCTGATGGTAAGCCAGTCGATCGAGCAATTTCGGCAGCACGATGGTCAATCTTGAGAATTAAGGATCGTCGTCTTGCTAAAAGGCAGCGAATGCCACCATGCAGACGGGTGCCAATATAATCCAATGATGGCTCAAACTTGAGCAAATTCTCTAGCATCGCTAGCGATCGATCGAGTAACGTAACAGGTAGATTGAAACTCTTAACATAGTCAGAATCGCCTGCCCCTTGAGGCCAAAAATAAACGGTTTTATAGCACGAGATGACAAGTTCTAACAGCGTCCGATCAAGTTCAACATTGCGAGAGTAATCGGTCAGCATCAACAGCGCATTTTCTGCCTTTGTGTGCGGAATGTCGGCAGACTTTAAGTTAGCCAGCGTCCACATGGTAGGACAACCTGTATTAATCACATTCCAGAAACCCATCGAGCGTAATTTCAACTCTGTATAGTGATCTCTCACTGAATGTATGCAGCTTGACGATAGCGCCAGATGTAGTAGTGCCATGGTATAGAGGTTTGGCCTACCCTGGTATTGCCACCAGCTTACACCGAGTAAGATGACCCGTTTTTGTAACCGTAGTGCATCTCGAAAAAAGATTTTCCATTGGTTGTAGTGGTTCATCTGCGATGACAGTAAATTTGTGCCGCCGACTAAAACAACAGAACTTTCTTGGATAATCTGAAAATGCTTTTCCTCTAATGGCACATGAGTTGAAATTTTGGCGGTTTGTTGATCGCCGAAAATATGTTTAATCTCGCGCAAGACCGCTTTTTGAATAATGAGATCGCCCAGATTTTCGCTGGGTGATCTGTTGTGATCTGCAATGCCTGGATCAAATAGGCAAACTTTAAATGGTCGTGCAGCATTTTTCTGATCGACGTAGAGAGGTTTCAACATAATCGGCTTTTCTTGAAACTGTTCGGTGAGTGAATTTCAAGAACTATCTAAACATAAAATGTCGATAGCATTTGTTGAGTTCGTATCACTCTGACGACTATTAAATGAGCGGTGAACCATTAATTTTTCCTTTTCCTGAGCTGAATTGCATTACTAAAACAAAGGACTTTGGTTTTAAAAAGAATTAGTTGATTGACTCGGAGACTGCTGTGTAATGATTCCTTGCTTGCGATGTTGATGGGAGCTTTTGCAGCAGACTCAATGTTTGCTCAATCATGGCCGTTTGAGTAAATATTTGTACCTGTTTCTTTGCCTGCTGTGCCATGCGCTGCATTTGCTCAGGGTGCTGCAGTGCCCAACGAATGGAGTGATGCAACTCGTCACTCTCTCCTGCACGGCATAGCAGTCCATGCACTTGATGTTCCATGACTTCAGGAATACTGCTGGCATTGGTAGTCACAATGGGCACACCATAGGCCATCGCTTCTAGCAAGGCAAAAGGATGTCCTTCAAACCGAGTTGGAAACACAAATAAATCTGCTGCAAGCAGCAGGCGAGGCAAATCAGAACGGTGTCCGAGTAGGAGCACTTTGTCTGCGATCGCGGCTTTTTGCAGGCGATCGTATAGTTCTTGCCGTTGTTCGCCCTCTCCAGCCCAGACAAACCGGAGATCAGGATACTCCTCAAGCAGCGTTGGAATCGCATCAATTAAATCGGTATACCCTTTTTGCGGTACTAGCCGACTGGCAGTTAAGAGAACCTTACTATTTGCAGGAATTCCCAATTCCTGCCGTACCGCTTGACGTAAAGTTGCTTGTGCTGAAGGGTTACAGTCCAATGTTGAAGGCAACTTGATGCCGTTGTAGATGTACCGAATGTCGCTGGTAGGCATCTGGAATAAGGCGGCAAGCAGATTGCAGTTCGCTTTAGAGTTGGTGAGCCATTGCTGCTGTCTGGTTCGCATCCAGGCATACGCACGCAAGCGCGATCGGCTCAGTGGAATCAACTCTGGTGGAATCAGGTGAAACATCACGACTGTTGGCATCTGCAGCCGTCCACAGGCAAGAAGGCTGCCCAAACAATGGTCTGCCCAGGGTAGGTTGATGAGTACTACATCTGGTTGGAGGGCGAGCAGCAGCGCACGCGTGCGGGTGAAACGTAAAAAGGCGTCGCTCATCGCTTGTATGCCCCGACTCAGCGTCTCAGCAATGTCTAGAGGGTGGTAGAAGACCTGACTAGTTGCCAATGCCTGTCGCAACGAGGTGTTTTCTTCCGTCTGAGGAAAGGCTGCATGGGTCTCCCATCCTGCTTGAGCTGCTGCCGTTGCGATCGCCAGCGCATAGGCTTCGGCTCCACCACACACAGTGGCCGATGCAATGATCAAGCACCTCATGAGCTGGCCCCTTTCGGTGTCGTTCCCCGTGTCCACTGCCGCTGCCACTGTTTATAAAGAGGTTTCCAGAGTGCTGCTGGCAGGCTGGGGCTGAGATAGCCATACGTCCAAAACAGTCGATACAGTGGCGATCGCAACAGCCATTGACGATCTTTGCCAGACTTTAGAATGAACTGCCAATCTGCCAGGACGGATTGGTGCCAGCTTTTCCAGGCATCACGCAGGCCGGTATCGTAGCCATACAGGGCTTGCAGCGCTAGCGTTTCCCGATAGGTGCGCTTATAGACCTGGCGCAGCGGCTCATTGTGAGAGTGATAGACCGCCGCCTCTGGTGCATAGATGATTTTTTTGCCCAGCGCGAGGATTGCCCATGCCCACTCCACGTCTTCGCATCCAGAGAGTACTTCATTGAAGGGACGTTTTTCCCAGCACTGACGACGAATTGCGGCATTGGCATTGGAAAACACACGATCGCTCAGTTCGTTTGGGTTGGTTTGTACGCGTGGTTGATCGCTATAAAAGCTACAGTAATCCCGCTCTACAGGGGGATAGGCGTCAGGATGCGGCACTTGCTTGCCATAGACGCCCGCGACATTAGGATCAGCAAAGGGCAATACTAGATGCTTTAACCAATCGTGATCGCAGGGAAACGCATGAGCGCTCAGCGCAACAACAATGTCTGCTGACGTGGCGGCAAAGCCAAGGTTTAGCGATCGTCCAAAGGTGAAGTCTTCAGGCAGCATGGTCAGCAGCCTGACAGCAGGACGCTGTTTTACCAACTCGATCGTGCCATCCGTCGAGCCTGAATCCACGACGATGATTTCGTCTGGCTGTAGCGATTGCTCGATCATTAAATCAAGCGTCTTGGCAATATCTTTCGCTTCGTTTTTCGTGCGAATTAAAATACTGACTTTGGGTTTCATAAAGATCTCGATCATAGGTAGAGCAGCCAGAGGCAAAGCGAGAAAGACACTGAGCTAGTGATTATCTCGCAGCCGATGAAAGCTTGAACATTTTTGCTTTGATGGCCTCTGGTAACGCTTGAGGCTTGCGCAAAAAATAAGCGGCTGTTGCCCAGTGATCGCGCAAAACTAGCTGCATTTGTTGCAGTAACGGTAAGTCTTTACGGTAATGCTTGAGCAACTGATTTACTCGATGATTCATCTGTCCCTTTTTCATATCATTCACTGTTTTTGTTCCTTCCAGGCGACGGTAATTTCCCCAGGTGCGATCGACATAAACCACGTTTGCCGCCTGCACTGCTTTCAAAATAAAATCCAAGTCCATTGAATAATGATCATCAAGCGAGTAAAGTCCAATTCTTTGGTGCAGCGATATGTGATAAAAGTAGGCAGCAGGGTTGCAGGGATAGGGGTTGACATTCACCCCAACGACTAAATCGAATAGACCGAGTTTGCCAGGTTTATTCACTTCAATTAATCTGCCGTCATCATCCCAAATATTGCAGTTGCCGACTAAAAGACTCGGTTCCGGTAAAGACTGAAAGCGATCGACAACATCGTTTAAGACATTGGGTTCATACTCATCATCGACGTTGAGTACGCCCATGACGGTTCCGCTTGCCATCGTAATACCCTTATTCATGGCGTCTGACTGTCCACGATCGGGCTCTGAACGCCAGCGAATATGAGGGTAGCGATCGGCATATTGCTGAATAATATCTACCGTACGATCGGTGGAACCGCCATCGATGATGATGTGTTCAAGATCAGAACAGTGTTGCCCTATCACAGCCTCAATGCAGGCCGCAATAAATCGTTCACTGTTATAAACCGGGGTAATAATACTCAACATAAGCGATCAGAATCAGAGTTCTACATAGGTATTAAACGCAGACGCAATGCCAGCAGAAAGACGCACTCTGCGACCGAGATATGGCTGCTGCCAAAGCATTGAACCAACATGACGCAACAGCGTTTTATCCTCTGCTTTTGCAGCTGTTTTCAACATGTGTTGGGCATAGTTAGACATGCGATCGCGAAAATATCGCTCGACATCCGTACTCAGGTTTGCGTAGCTAAGAATGGTTCGTTCAATCGCCTCTAGCTGCGACCAAAAATCGGCTCGACGCCACGTTTTGTACTGATAATTTTGGTCGTGCTGGTTGTAGTACAAAATCTCAGGGTTTTCAATTACTAGCGATGGATAGTGGGCACAAATGCGTGCAAAATATTCCAGATCGCAAGAGTAGGAAAACTGCTCATTAAAGGTTCCGATCGCTTTGACAATGTCCCGATGCAGCGTGACTCCAGAAGGCGTCGTGGTTGTGTTCAGCACTGACCAGGCTCCAGGCTCAGCCAGTCGGTAACGAAACGCTTGATCAAGGTGCGCGTCCACTGAGCAATGGGCAATGAGCGCGGGCTCGCCTACCAGCAGGCAGGCTCGTCGAATGGTTTGAAGCGCAGTTGGTGCGACGCTGTCGTCATCGTGAATGACACAAAGCCAATCCTGCGAGGCACCAGTAAGGCAGCGATTCCAGGTTTTTACCATGCCGTAGTTGGATGGATTAGACACCAGCTTGACGGCAGGAAGACGTTGCAAGGCCTCAGTCGTGCCATCCTGGGAGCCATCATTCACGACCAAAAGCTCATCACCTGGTAGTAGTTGGGGAATGAGCTGGTCCACTAGCGCCGTCACTGACTGACAGCGGTTGTAAGTGGGAATGGCGATCGTCAGCCGTGGCAATGCTCCAGCATCATGATCAGAGTGCCTCTGCAAGGTCTTAGCTTGGCTTAAGTTTGCTTCTCGTAGATGCATCGTCTCTCCTGTAAAGTGGGGGCAGATGAGGGACTAGGAGATGGGCAGGACTTACGCAGAAGTTGTCGAAGTTCGCCCCCCACCCCCCAAGCTTGGGGGAACTGAGCTTATTAAAGCCCCCAGAATTGGGGGTTTGGGGGCAACTGCGTAAGTCCTAATGGGGAAAGCTTTGAGTTTTAAGTTTTGAGTTAACGCTGGTTTTTACCTTCTGACTTCTGACTTCTGACTTCTGACTTCTGACTTCTAAATTTCTTCTAACAACTCTTAAACCTGTACTTGATTCAGCGTTTTCGCTAAGGTGTCTGTAAAAACGTCTAAATTGTATTTTTTTTCGCAAAGACGACGACCACGATCGCCCATGGCGGCTGCTTCCTCTGGGTTTGCTAAGAGATATGCGATCGCCTGTTGCCAACCTTGCACATCTTCGGGCTCTACCCAAAGGCCAATCCTTTCTTTTTCGATGTCTAGCTCAATGTGTTGGTTGCGTGTCATGACGACTGGTTTGCCCACTGCTATAGCGTCAATCAAACTGGTCAGACCGGCTAAATTATGGGTCTTTGTGAGTGGGATTGCGATCGCAAAGGCCTTACGATAGGCGGTTAAAAGTTCTTGGTACGAAACAGCATTGTGAGCAGAATGGCTTGCATGAATCTGAATACGATCGGGCAAGTTGATAATACGGGGTATTGTATTTGCAGAGCAGTAAACTTTCAGTGCACATTCAATGTTGAGGCACGCTTTGACCAACGTGTCATGGTCACGTTCAGTTTTGCCAGCGCTGACGATAGTTGGTGAGCTGGCGATCGTTGCTACATCTTGTGACCCTGCATCATAGAATGGTAGATCTGCTCCCCATCCAATAAAGTCCATCTTTTTGTAGATATCAGGTTTCTGTGCAAACGGCTCCATGACTTTTTCACTGAGACACAGTAAGCGATCGTGCCCTTGGAGAAAGAGAGCCTTTTTGAATGAGTGACTGAAGGGATGATGAATGAGAGCAACTAGCGGTTTGTGAAACAATTTGAGCGATCGTAAGCACGCTAGCAGAAATGTATTGGTCTGGCAGGCGGAGTAAACAACGTCATAGTTGGCGCGGCTGAACAGAACATAAAGCTGCTGATCAAGATGATCGCCCAAACCGATTTTGCGTCCAATTTTATTGAGCAGCCTAGACGTTTGATACGGCACAATTTCAACCTCAATGCCATGTTTGGCAAGATGCGTTGCCCCCCAAAGATGCTGTCCGGGATACTCGCCGTTTTGCCAGAGTTCCCAGGCGTGATCCATTGGGTAATTGTTGAGCAACAGCACTTTCATGGACAGTTTTGAGTGGAGAGAGGAGTCAGGAGTCAGAAGCGTATTGAGTTGATTGAGCGGTTAGGGAGCAGTGGTCAGCGTCTTTCTAACAACTAATCACTTCTTCTGCTCCATAAATTGAGGACTGCGATCGCAGGCTTTGCTAACTAAAACTGTTCGGTATTGGTGGCTCCTGTGATGGTGGCTTCGGCGATCGCACCAACATTGCCGCGATCGCCCACTTCGTACTGCATTTGGTGATAGTTCCAGAGCTTGCCGCGTTGATCAAGCAGTTCCTGGTAGGAGCCTTCTTCAACAACACGTCCCTGCTCCATCACGACAACTTTGTCGGCGCGAATGATGGTCGAAAGACGGTGGGCGATCGCAATTACGGTGCGTCCTTCTGCTAACTTTTCGAGCGATGCCTGAATGAGCCGTTCAGAAATTGAATCGAGGGCACTGGTGGCTTCGTCCAGAATGAGGATGTCAGGATTGCGGAGAATCGCACGCGCGATCGCGATCCGTTGTCGCTGTCCGCCTGAGAGCCGCACTCCACGATCGCCCAGGCGAGTATCAAAGCCTTCAGGCATCTCCTGGATGAACTCTAGAGCGTTTGCCAATTTCGCCACTTCAATAATGTCGTCCTCTGTGGCTCCTTCTGTGCCGTAGGCAATGTTGTCGTGTACAGTCGTGTTGAAGATGAACGTATCCTGGCTGACGATCGCAAAACGTCGCCGCAGCGAATTAATTTGAAACTCCCGCAAATCAACACCATCAATGAAAATGCCTCCCCTCGTTGGATCGTAAAAGCGGGGAATTAAGTCAACGAGAGTGGTTTTGCCAGCTCCCGACGCGCCGACCAGAGCCGTCATTTCGCCCTGCTTAATCGTCAGATTGATGTTGTTGAGGACAAATTGCTCGGAATCATAGCCAAAGTCAACAGACTTAAACGTAACGGCCTGACGCAATTCCGAAAAGGGAAGATGTCCGTCCTTTAAATAGGGCTTGTTTTCGGTCTCCAGCAACTCTCTAATGTTGTTCAGCGATCCCCAAAAACCGCCCATTGCTGCTCGACTGCCGTTAATTTCGTGTAGGGCTGGTACCAGGCGAAACAAAATAAACAAAAACGTCAGCAGCGTCGCCGTTTGCATAATGCCATTGGTGACAAACAAGGTCAGTGCCAGAATGATCATGCCAATCAGCACCGTCGTGGCTAAGGCCTCTGCAAGCGGACGCACCAACGCATACCCTTTGGTCGCTTTCATGGAAGCGTCTAAAACATCGCTGCTTGCTTTGTAGAAGCGTCGCCGCTCAAAGTCTTGGGTCGCAAATGCCTGTACGGTACGGATGCCGTTGATGAACTCCATTGCCGTGGCAGTAAAGCGACCATTGGACGATGATACCCCCGTGCTAGCCTGCCGAATCCGCGTCATTAGCCCAGACAAAGCAACTGAAAGCAGGATGAAGAGCGTCAACGAGACGATGGATAGCTGCCACGAGAGCCGAAACATCAGGTAGACGTAGACAGTGAGCGTCAGACTGCGCGTAATGATGAACGAAAGTAGACCGAAGGCAGCTTGCAGTCTGCCAATTTCACTGGTGAGTGTATTGAGTAATTCGCCGGAGTTCGTTTTGGAGAAATAACCGAGACTCAGCGCTTGCAGTTGCTCAAAAATTTGTTTTCGCAGGCGATCGACCAGTTTTTGCTGGGTCAATTCTGTGTAAACCTGAGTCAAATAGTTAAAGCCAGACCGAATCCAGGTTGCTGCCAAAATCAGCGCTGAGACGCGATACAGACGATTGGTTGAAGATTCGCTGACGCCCAAAATCCACTGGTCAAACCAGCCTAAGCCCGTGTGAAAGGGGGGAGCATCTGGATTGACTAAGCTTTGTAAGAATGCCAGCAGGAAGCCAAAACTAAAGCCCTCAAAAGAAGCTGCTCCCATAGCGCACCCGATCGCGAGGATCGCTACGAGTGGAAAATGCTTAAACTCACGCAGGATGGTGTAGTTTTCCTGCCAAAAGCTAGTGGCTTTCAGTGTTCGTTTGAACGATCGTCGGAGGGGTGCAGGAAGTCTTAGGAGCATGAATTTTCGGTAAAGGGTTGCGGTAGCCTTATTGTCAATGGAAGCTGTGGCGTCAGCAAGCGCTCACGCCTACACTAGAAGGCACCAAACCCTGAAAGTACTTTGGGCACTGTCATCAAGAGAATTTTGAAGTCTTGACGAAGTGACCAACTACCCATGTAGCGCAAGTCAACTCGGTTCACGTCATCCAGATCCCGCAGGTGCGATCGACCCGTCACTTGCCAAATGCCTGTGATGCCTGGTAGCGCGTTCAACCGTTGTCGCACGGCTGGGCTGAGCCGCACGGCATCATACAGCGCCCAAGGACGTGGTCCCACTAAACTCATCTCGCCTCTCAGCACGTTGATCAGTTGGGGTAACTCATCCAGGCTATATTTCCGCATCCAGCGACCAACGGGGGTAACACGGGGATCATTTTCACATTTGTGCAACCCTGCCTGGTGTCCCATCACCTGGTGGTGATACAGTTCTGCGCCGGTTACCATCGTGCGGAATTTAAGAATCCGGAACAACTTGCCCCGCTCACCAACGCGCCATTGGCTGAAGAAAACGGGCCCCGGTGATTGTAGCCGAATCAAAAAACTCAGTCCCAGCATGAGAGGCCCGATCACCAGTATTAGCAAGGCGGCAGCACTCCAATCGACCAGCCGTTTGAGCCACCATTTCAGTCGATTTTGCTTTTTGGGTAGAGCGGCGATGCTAGGTACGCTCAGGTAGGCGGGTTTATTGACTTTGGCACATGCATCAGCCCAAAGTGCCAGTGCAGCTTCGCCAATGTCAGGCGTCAGCTTCACCAGATGAATGGGCGATCGCTTTAAGCAATCTGCCAGCAATTGTTCGCTTTCTAACGCTGGCAGCAGTGGCGTCGTTTGTGTGGGAGATAACGTGAGTAAGAGCTGTTTTTGTCGCCAGGTGAGTGTGTAATAGGAGGCTCGATCGCGCGATGGTTTTCTCATCGCGGCTTGGTTGGAAAGGGAAAGGGTAGACATACGCTTGGGGGTCTTGAAAGGGTAGATTTGCAGGAGTGTTAATTTATAGAGTGGCTAACTGTCCTTGGCGCTCATAGGAGAGATAGCGATTTGCCGTCAGGTCAGACCCGTTAGCAATGACGCCGATGACATTAAGCTTGCTCAGCAGGGCTGTTGCTTGGGTCAGTTCAGCCCGCGTGACGTGACCAATGCGCCCGACCAGCACCATGCTGCTGCAAAACGATGCGGTCAGCAGGGCGTCGACAATACCCAGAACCGGGGGGGCATCAATGATGATGAGGTCATAGGCTTGCTCCAGAGCCTGCACTAAATCACCCATGCGTTCAGCGCTCAAGAGTTGGGCAGGATCAGTTGGTGTGGGGCCGGAGGTGAGAATCGACAGGGGAATGTCGGTATAGCGGTGCGACGGCTGAAAATCGCCATGATGTCGGAGCGGAGTGTGCCGTGTGAGCAGTGTCGACAGCCCATAGTTGTTGGGTAAGTCAAGCTGCTGGTGTAAGCTAGGACGACGCAGATCCGCATCGACTAGCAGTACCCGCTGATGCAGGCGCGCGGCGCTAATGGCTAAACCGAGGGCGATCGTCGACTTACCTTCGCCTGCTAATGCCGAGGTAACCACCAGGGAACGTAATCCAGCTGCACTCGGCAACAGCTGAATATTTTTGTAAATCAAGTCCAGGGATTCACGAAAGGGTTGCCAGTGAATGACTTGCATGATGGGTGGGGCTGGCACACCCACTTCGCGGAAGGGCACCAGCGCCGCTAAACCTCCCTCATACTGGAGGGCTGGCACCATGCCCAAAAGCGGTACAGCAACTTGCTTCAAGTCATCGGCATTATGGACGGCGTCGTCCATGGTGTCTCGAATGAAGGCGGCTACACTGCCTAGCATCAGACCGGCAACGGCTCCTAGCAGAATGTTCTGTTTCACATTAGGGCCAATTTGCTTACCGAGCTTGGGTTCTTCAACCACCTGCCAATCAAAACCACCACGTGCAATTTCAAGGGCAATATCCTGGCGGGCTTTTAACAATTGTTGCAAGGTGTTCCGCCCAATCTGAACATTGGGCTGCAGCCGACCATACTCTGCCAGCAGACTGGGAAAGCGTCGGAGCTGTTGTTGGAGCGATCGCTCTGCTTCGTTCAAGCTTTGAGCACGACCTTGCAACGCCACCAGATTCACCTGTGCGTCTACCAGTGCGTTTGCCAGGGTCAGATCGGTGGCGCTTAACTGTCCGACACTGAGCCCTCCGTCGCCTTTAACGTTGACTTGTGCAGCATTGTTACCCAAAATTCGCTGCACCTCTGCTGCCAGTAAATCGCGTTGCCGTTGCCGTTGGTCGATCGCCTGTTGCACGTAAGGACTGGCCGCCTTGAAGCGCAGGCGTTGTTGCGCGATCGCCAGCTCACTCTTTTGAATCTCATTTAACAGGCTTTGATACCGAGACGACTGGCTCAGCCGTGCGGCTATGAGAGCCTGCTGTGGCGACAGTGCCAGTTCTTGTTGCAGTGTTTGGTAGCGACCCTGTACTTCTCGTATCTGCGCCTGGTTAGTCTGCTGCTCCTTCTGAAGATTGCTGAGGGCATCAATCAAGGCGCGCGACTGCACTTCCGGATCAACCAGATTTTGGCTTTTGCGGAAGCGTTCCATGGCATCTTCGGCGCGATCGACCTGCTTTTCCACGAGGGGCAGTTGCTCATCCACAAACGCTAATCCGCGAGTCAACCGCAGCTTCTGTTGCTCTCGGTTATAGTCCTTGTAAACCTGCTGCACTGCCATCAGCACTTTCTGCGTTTTTTCTGGGTCATCACTGGTGTAGACGGCCTGGAAAATTTTGGTTTTTACCTTATCTTCCTCAACTTGTGTCAAGACCAGCGCTTTCTGGAGTTCTGCCGCTTCTAATTTGGGATACTCTGCTTGTAATAACACAACCGCTTTTTGCAGCAGTTGAGAACTGCGCATTTGAGTAAGCTGTGTCGAGTAATCAATTTCCACATTGCTATCAGCAAACTGATTCTCTGACCCGGCTCCAGAATCTTTTTTGCTTTGATAATTGGGCTCTACCAAGAGCTGCATTGAGCTTTGGTAAATGGGCTTTTTCAAGAGCGTGTAGATGGTTACTGCAGACAGAACAGTGAGAAAAATACCCAGGAGCCAAAGCTTACGGCGAAACAAAGCCGCCACTAGCTGCCCATAGCCTGGATCAGTTTCAACCGTATTAGCGAGATTACCTACTGTCACAACGACCACCCTTAAACATAGAAAAATAAATTAGTAGATTGATGCACCCATGCTATTCAAACTCCCCCAATGACATGTTCAACTTTGCCAAAAAAAGCTTCCTCAGAAAAATGCCGGAGCGCATGTTCCCGAATAGTGCGATAGTTCCATTTGATTGCGTTAGCAGTCAGCAAAGCCGATTGCACAGCTTCTGGAGTTTGACGATTAAATAAAACGCCTGTTTTTCCAGGAATCTGAGTATCGAGAACGCCCCCTGCTCCATACGCAATGACGGGTGTACCGCTTGCGTTTGCTTCGACTGGCACCAACCCATAATCTTCTAAAGCAGCGACAATAACGGCGCGCGCTTTAGACATTAATTGTGTACGGTCGGCATCACTAACATGTCCCAAAAAGCGAATATTTGGCATAGCATGCGCCTCTAAGCGTGCTCGTTCAGGCCCGTCGCCTGTTATGTAAAGCGGCAACCCTAACCAGTTGAACGCTTCGATGATAATGTCTGTACGCTTGTAGCTAATGAGCCGAGCCGAGGTCAGATAAAAATCGTCTTTTTGACCTGAGAACACAAATTTGCTGCTGTCGATCGGGTAATTAATAACGATCGCAGGCTTGTTGTAAACCGACTGAATACGTTTCGCGACAATGCTCGAATTGGCGATGTAAAGATCCGGTTCCTGAGAGTAGTTTAGATCCACTTTCCGCATCTGCTGAAAGATTTTTTCTAACAGCGGATACACCTTTCTGAACGTTGTGTATTCGCGTAGATAATTACGCGTATCCCACAGGAAGCGCGTAACGTTGTGGCAAAAGCAAACGTGCCGCGCCGTGGGTCGTTTGCGAACCGCTTTAGCAAAGCTGCTGCTACTGCTGATGATTAAATCGTAGTCCTGTAAATCGAGCGATCGAAAGGCTGGAAAATACAGCGGCGCTAATAGTCTGAACGATTTACTGGCTCCTGGAATTTTTTGCAATGCAGTCGTGTGTACTACTCGATCGTGAAGATCAATCGTTCGTTCTGGGTCGTACAGCGACGTAAAAATATCGGCGTTGGGATAGCGTCTGCAAAGCAGTTCAAAAACACGCTCTGCTCCACCCCGTTGAGTTAGGTAGTCATGCACTAAGGCAATTTTCATAGCTAAAAAGTGACGCTATAGTTGTGAACCTGACATCCAAACGCTGGCTTTAGTAAAACGCTCAAGAGCCATTACGGCAAGCTACTTTAGATGTAAATGTTCAAAGCTCCTGTGATGATTAAGGATTGTTCGGGTAGCAGATAGATTTGTCGAATGTACTCGATCGCAAGTAATCGGGCACTAACTTTCTCAGCTCATCAACTCACAGGGAACTACCTATCAAGATCAGCCTGCATCGCTACTAGTATCAATTGACGCAAGCAGATCTCAGTGCGGCAACGTATCGTCGTCAATCGACTTCTGTATCCGCTCAAACACCAAACTTAGCAAAGCGTAGAGAGCGTACAGAAGTAAAACATCTCTCAAAGGACTTAGATTGTCAAATCGTTCCAGAGAAATGTGTGCGCTTAGAGCATCACTTTAGTAAAAGTAATGATGCTTAGCAGTTTGATTCAATACTAAAAAGTGAAAATAGTAAAGCACCTGATGATTCAACAACCGCCTGAATGGCTGTTTTTAGGTGTAAATTTATACATTAATCTATGCATTCTTTACGTATTCTTCTGTGCTACTGTGTAGTGATATTGCGATGAGGCTAAAGACTGTAATCCTTGCTCAGTAGACGTTATAGCTTTTGAAAAGGTTCTGCTTGAGTGCGAATTTTGTGTGTGCCTGTCATCCTGGTCTATTAAAAATAACAAGCTTTGTGATTTGCGTATCACTTTTAACAAATTCGTAGTGTGAAGGGTTCAGCTGTTTTTTTTTGGCACGATCGCTTTAACAAAACAGGAACTTTGATGGCATTGCTACGTCTGTGGGGACATGCTCTACCTTCTCAGCAACCGTCTCATGGTTTTGGCACAACCGCTTTTGCTTTCCCAGCAGATGAACGGCGCGATCGTTAGCTTGGCTCCTGTTGTCGCACTTGGATTATTTCTTTTGCCATCGGCTGGCATAGCGCAGGTTGTCGATCGCACATCCAATACCTCCGTACGCCCTACCATTGATCCCTCGTTGCCCCAATCAGAAGATAGCTATTTGTTGGGATCTGGCGATCGTGTTCGCATCGATTTTTTCAATGTGCCTGAATACAGTGGCGAATATCTAGTTTTGCCCAATGGCGCGGTAAATTTGCCGCAAGTCGGCGCGGTTGCAGTGCAAGGTCGAACGCTGAAGCAAGCATCGGCTGCGATCGCGGCGAAGTACGAACCGTACCTGACGCGTCCGATCGTCACCATTGGGCTACTGGCAGCACGACCGCTGAGGCTGGCGATCGCGGGTGAAGTGAATCGACCCGGCACCTATAATGTACAGGCCGTTTCAGCAAGTGCTGACACAGGCGTACCGAGCGTGACGCGGTTAATTCAACTAGCTGGTGGCATTACCCAGGCGGCCGATGTGCGACAGGTGGAAGTGCATCGACCGCGTCCTTACAACACTGGCGCAGACAAGGTGATCAAAGTTGATCTCTGGCAGCTTCTGAAAACGGGCAATCTGCGACAGGATTTGCGGCTGCAAGATGGCGACAGTATTTTTATTCCTTCTGCGACAACGACCAATTTGGAAGAAGCGCAACGACTGGCGGCAGCAACGTTTGGGGCTCCCAGCGATCGCCCGATGCGGATTGCCGTGGTTGGCGAAGTGAACCGTCCTGGCCCCTACATTCTGACGCCCGATCAAACCAATCCGACGAACCAGACAAACGGCTCGGCTGTTAACCCACTGCCCACTAACGCTAATTTGAAGATTCCCACCGTGACGCGGGCGATTCAGACGGCAGGCGGCATCACTCAATCAGCCGATGTTCGTCGTGTCGAAATCCGGCGCGTCACGCAAGCTGGCCCTGTGCAAACAATCAATGTTGACTTCTGGAACTTGTTGCAATCGGGCGATTTGCGTCAAGATTTGCCCTTGCAGGAAGGCGATACGATCGTGATTCCCACTGCAACCGCTTTGAATGATACGGAGGCGACCAAAATTGCCGCTGCCAGTTTTGCCCCTGATCGCATTACGGTGAACGTGGTGGGTGAAGTGGTGCGACCAGGCCCCGTGCAGGTGCCGCCCAATACGCCACTCAATCAGGCCTTGCTAGCGGCGGGTGGTTTTAACAATCGTGCCAAGAAGGGTGAAGTCACGTTTATTCGTCTCAACCAAAACGGTACGGTTGCACGACGCGATGTAGACATTGACTTTGCTCAGGGTTTGAACGACAAGAATAATCCTGCGATGCGAAATAATGACACGATCGTAGTGCGGCGATCGGGCTTTACAACCGTTACCGATACATTAGGAGCCGTGCTATCGCCGATCGGCGGTGTCTTTAGCATCATCAACCTGCTGGGCTTTTAGACCTCCGAGGTCTTCGAGACCTCGGAGGTCTGGGGCTGCCTCTCAAGCAGGCGGATGTTCTAGCGCGATCGTGCCCAACACTCCGGTGCGAAAATCATTCAACAACTGACGTGCGGTTCGCTCAACATCACCCTGATGACGATGGACTGCGAGTTCATGCAGGTAGCTCTCGCCTGTGAGCGGCTGCGCATCAAGGCCATAACGCGATTTTAGCGACGACTCGACCGCCATTTGCTTGAGCAAATCCACCAACGCAGCGGCCACTCGTTGATTGTCGTAGGCGGCTTCGCCAATGTCGTCACAAATTGCCAGCTTGAGTGCAGCATCCTGGTCCGTCAGTCGTGAGGGCAGAACACCAGGCGCATCTAGCAGTTCGATTTGATCAGAAATTCTCACCCAGCGTAATTGTTTGGTGATCCCTGCACGGCGAGCACTATCGACTACCCGCCGATTGAGCAAGCGGTTGATTAACGCGGATTTGCCAACGTTTGGAAACCCAATGACAACTGCCCGCACGGGGCGGGGCAACATACCGCGATCGCGCCGCCGCTGATTCATCTGCTCTCCCGCTGCTTGTGCCGCATGAAGTACGGTTTCAATGCCTTTCCCATGTTGAGCATCGGTAAAATACGGCTCCTCACCCTGCGATCGAAACCACTCGATCCACTGTTGCCGTGCCTGCGCCGGTATCATATCGATGCGGTTCATTACCAACACGCGCCCTTTGGTGCCCAACCACTGCTGCACCTGGGGATGCTCCGTTGAAAGTGGAATCCGCGCATCCCGCACTTCCAGCACGACATCGACACGCTTCAGCTGCTCCATCAGCGCTCTTTCTGCTTTGGCAATGTGACCGGGATACCACTGAATTGGAGGAGTCGTCATGAGAAGTACAGCACAAACGTTGATGAAGGAATTACATTCGCTCTAGCGATCGTAGCTGACTGAGAAGGTTTTCTTTAGCCAAAACTTCCTTGCCTGACATTCGATCGAATCTGTAAGAGACGATCAGTGATTAGAAATGGAAACGGCGTTGTTGCATGAATAATCCCTTCTAGATAAGGGTTTCAGCCGTTTAAGAAGTCGAAATTTAGATTTTTATCGGTTTTCAATCGCTGAAACCCTTGATGTTACTGGATCTATTCATGCAATAACGCCAATGGAAACTGTAATCACCTGATCGTGCTGGGATGAAAGCATGATCAATCGTGACTGCCCCCTTCCTGAGCCTGCCTTAGTCTACTGTGGACATCCTTACTGCTCAGTATTATTGTGATGGATAAATATTGCTTTACCGAAGCAGACTAAAACGTGATCAAACTTTTGAGGGTGAGTGAGTGGTACATAAAATAAACGATTGCAGGCTTCCAGTGAGCCTTTTGGCAGGGATGACGATCGCGACGATCGGCTTGGAATTACCTGTCCTTGCGGCTCCTCAGCCTGCTCCAGTGTTGGTATCTCAAGTGGCTTGTAGGGTCAGTAATAGGATTAGTATGATTGCCGTTTATACAACGGCGAACCCTCAAAATCCAGAGGTGCTAGGTCGCAATCTCAGGGGTGGTACTCTGATTGGCTTGGCAGAAACGTTGACGGTGCGCCCGCCAGAACGTATTCAAATCACCGACCCGATCAATGGCTTTGTCGCTTATACAGGACTGGATTGTGGTAGAAGTTCATCTAATCCGTCAACCAAAACAACTGCCTGTCGCAAAGTCAGAAGCGATATTGTCAATGCAAATGTTTTTCGAGCACCAAACTGGAACTCGTCACCGATCGCACCGATCGATGTGACTCGACCCGTTTTTGTGACTCAAACTGCAGGACGTACGACTTCTTTTACAGATGTAAACGGTGAAGTGTGGGTAGAAATTGATTTACAACTCACCTTTAGCAGAAACTTTGGTCTCTCACCCAGCGTGGGCTGGCTTCCTGCCACTGATCCGAACAGTCAGCTCAGTACGTTAGTCAATGGGTGTGGTTAATTAAACCTTTGCAACTGGCTCAAACGGTTTTCTCTGCCTAAGATCAGCATAAGGGCTACAAGTTAGGTGGCAATTTTGCGGCTGACACTAGAGAAAACGTGGGTCGGGCAGGGGTATGGTCAAAACGATTCTCTTTTTATGTGGACTGGCGATCGTCATCAGCTTGATTTTGGCGGCACCGTTGTTGACCCGCTGGCGACGTAAACGCATTCGCGATCGTGCCTTTCCTCATCAGTGGCAGACGACACTCGATCGCAAGATCCCTCTTTACAAGAGTCTGCCCAAACCACTGCAAGAACGACTGCGTGGATACATCCAGGTTTTTTTAACAGAAAAGACATTTACGGGTTGTGGGGGCTTGACGATCACCAATGAAATGAGGGTAACGATCGCCGCACAGGCTTGTCTACTGCTGCTCAACCAGAACGAACGGTTTTATCCAAAACTCAACGCCATTCTGGTCTATCCAGGTGCGTTTGTGGTGAACACGACGCAATCAATGGGCGGTTATGTGGTGGAAGAGAAGAACGTCGCGCGACGAGGCGAGTCCTGGGATCGGGGCATTGTAGTGCTGTCGTGGGAAGACATTCAGTACGATGCGACTCATGGGCGCGATGGTCATAATGTGGTTTTGCATGAATTCGCCCATCAGTTGGATCAAGAAGGTGGACGTGCGGATGGTGTGCCGTTTCTTACGCCTCCAGTTGATCGCGCTACCTGGGCGCAGGTCTTTAGACGAGAGTACGATCGGCTGCAACGCGACGTACAGCGTGGATTAAAGACCGTCCTTGATGCCTACGGTGCAACCGACCCAGCCGAATTTTTTGCCGTAGCGACGGAAACATTCTTTGAAAAAGCCCAATTAATGCAGCGCCATCACTCGGATTTGTATCAGGTACTGGAATGCTACTACCGTCTAGATCCTGCCAGTTGGGGCTCAAAGATATAAAAGCATTGCTTCAGGTCAGGTCTGGTTTGGTCTGAAAAACACATCCTCGTAGAGCAGCGCGATTGGGCACTGAAAATCGATGCTCGTCAGTTCAACGTCATCCCCGTCCAGATAAGGTGTCAATTCCCATTTGCCCGCTTCATTCAGTCGAAAGCATTCCACACTGACCTGATCGGCATCAATCAGTACGTACTCTCGGAGCGTTTTAATTTGGCGATAGTGGGCAAATTTCCCACCTCGATCGTACGCTTCAGTAGTCGGTGAAAGCACTTCCACAATGAGGCAAGGGTGCAACAGAAACTGAATCGCAACGCGATCGTGCTCATCACAACTGACTGATAGATCAGGGTAGTGAAAGGGGCCGTTCTCTGTGACACCAACCTTGATATCAGAATTAAACACACGACAGCCGCTGCTTCGCAGATGCGATTTCAACGCTGTTGCAAGGTTGAGCGCAATCGTCCCGTGGGGAATCGTCCCGCCAGTCATGGCAAAAACTTCACCGTTGACATATTCATAGCGAAGTTCCTGACCTTGCTCCCAGTCCAGGTACGCTTGCGGTGTCAACGTTTGGAAATTTGCGACCATCGCTCTCGTCTAAGGCTCAATGACGTTCAAGGCACAATTAAGACGGGACACGGCGACAGGTTAATCACACGATTGGTGACGCTATCGGAGACGCCTTCGTCAGTGAGACCCAAGCCACGACAGCCCATAACAATGAGATCGGCGGAAACTTCGTCAGCCACATCACAGATGGTAAATGCGGGCTTGCCTTCGCGCTCGATCGCATCGGCTTCAATCCCCTGTTGAGCAAATAAGTTTTTCGCAGTGGTCAAGAGTTCGGCAATCGCTTCTGGTGAGGACATCGCATCAGTCGTGCCATCTTCAGCGGGTGGTTCGACAACAGACAACAAAATCAGTCGGCTGTTGTGGATTTTAACCACGCCAGCAACGGTTTCAGCCGCTTGTTGCGATTCGCGGCTACGGTCGATCGGAAAAAGTACAGTCTTAAACATGGTAATGAAGACCAAGGGTACGTACTTCTGTACAATAGGTAGAAAGACTCATTTGGGAGGTTCTTTCGGTGCCTAAGAAGACTCTAGCAGGTTTATTATCCTCTGATTTAGTGGGCAAGCGCGTCCTCGTGCGGGTAGATTTTAATGTTCCTTTAGATGACCAGGGCAACATCACAGACGATACGCGCATTCGCGCTGCCTTGCCGACGATTCAAGATCTCACCTCTAAAGGCGCAAAGGTCATTTTGGCGAGCCACTTCGGTCGACCCAAAGGTGACGATTACGCGGCTCGTGTTGCCGATAAGTTTCGCCTGACTCCCGTTGCCAAGCGCTTGTCTGACCTGTTGGGTAAGCCAGTCGTGAAAACAGACGACTGCATTGGCGACGATGTGGCTGCTAAAGTCGCTGGACTAAGCAATGGTGATGTCCTACTGCTAGAGAACGTTCGCTTCCATCCGGGTGAAGAGAAAAACGATCCCGAATTTGCGAAGCAACTGGCATCGGTGGCTGACTTGTATGTGAACGATGCGTTTGGCACCGCGCACCGTGCCCATGCTTCAACGGAAGGCGTCACGCATTACCTCAAGCCATCGGTTGCTGGCTTTTTGATTGAGAAAGAGCTGCAATTTTTGCAAGACGCGATCGAACATCCCCAACGTCCTTTGGCGGCGATCGTCGGTGGTTCCAAAGTCTCTAGCAAAATCACCGTCATCGACACCCTACTCGATAAAGTAGATAAACTGCTGATTGGCGGCGGTATGATTTTTACCTTCTACAAAGCGCGTGGGCTAAGTGTCGGCAAGTCCCTGGTAGAGGAAGACAAACTGGAACTGGCAAAAGCGCTGGAAGCCAAAGCGAAAGCGAAAGGCGTTGATCTACTCCTGCCTACGGATGTCGTGATTGCAGATAACTTCGCGCCCGATGCCAATGCTCAAACCGTTAGCGTTGAAAATATTCCCGATGGTTGGATGGGTTTGGATATTGGACCTGACTCCGTGAAAGTCTTCCAGGATGCACTTTCTACTTGCAAATCGGTGATCTGGAATGGTCCGATGGGTGTGTTTGAGTATGATAAGTTTGCGGTGGGCACAGAGGCGATCGCGCGTACCCTGGCAGACCTCACTAAAACGGGTACTACAACCATCATCGGTGGCGGTGACTCGGTCGCAGCTGTGGAGAAAGTGGGTGTTGCTGACCAGATGAGCCACATTTCAACGGGTGGCGGTGCCAGTCTGGAACTGCTGGAAGGCAAAGAATTACCTGGTATTGCAGCGTTGGATGATGCCTAAACCACGATCGGCTGAAAGGGGCGATCGTGTCGCTTTTCGCTTTTCGCTGACTTACTCTCAACTAGTATCTTCTAATAGCTTTCACCCGTTGTTGCTTCTTTTGAGAAAGCATCGGACGCAGTGAAGGCTTTTTTATGGTCGAGAATACCTGCCTTACAAAGGCGATCGTGTAGAAATCTACCTTGTAGTAGATCGCTTCCGTCGTATAGGGCTACCTCTTGATAGAGAAGTTGCCGCCTGCCTTTGGCTAACCTTTGCGGTGATGCATCACTTGTTGAAGTGAGCTTGCTTTCCCGCTCGTACGTTTGCTTTCGACTGTTTATCGGCTGGCTTGGCAAGAACGTTAAACAGCCGTTTTTCCATACAACACGTTAGTTAGAAGGTTTACTACTATGGCAACGACTTACAAGATCAGGCTCAAGAACGAAGCAGAAGGCATTGACCAGACCGTAGATGTTTCGGATGATGCGTACATTCTTGAAACGGCTGAAACCGAAGGTATGGAACTGCCGTTTTCTTGCCGCCAGGGCGTATGTTCCACCTGTACTGGAAAGTTGATTGAAGGTTCGGTTGATCAATCAGAACAATCCTATCTGGATGAAGATCAGGTTGCGGCTGGCTACGTGTTGATCTGCGTTGCACATCCTACTTCTGACTGCACAATCGAGACTCATAAAGAGGAAGAACTGGCCTAGACAGATTAAGCGGTAAACGGAATGCACGATCAATGATTTAGGACTGATGCATCTTGACCAAAACCTCCGAGGTTTAGCGACAACATTAGTTGCGATGCTTGATGCTTGGTTAACGTGAGTCGGATCAAAGCGATCGCCCGCCTACACCGACTATTCAGTCATCCCGGTCTTCTTCAGCTTGCGACCAAACCGTTGACCCATATCATCCACCAGCGCATCCAGTCCACTGCCTTCGCCGTGAGCTTTTACATGGCGATAGACTTGCAGTGCCGCTGAGTAGGCATCACTACCAACCGCAACCAGTGTGTCGTCAAGCTCGGCTTGAAGCTGGTTCAGCGCCATTGCGATGGGATAAATCGCTTCAAAGAGAGCGACATCCCGCTGCATTTCCTCCAGGTCAAAGGAGCGGGGCAGATAGTCCGGGTGTTGCGTGGCAACTTCCATTGCTTTGTGGACAAACGCCCGACTCTTATCACCCATTTTGGGCAGCGCCCGCTTTGCTTTACCTGCCATTTCAATGATGAAAGGAAGTTTGGTACGAATCTCCGCCAGGTCTGCCAAAATTTGCTCACGGTCTTGAGGTAGTAGCGCTCCACTGATGTAGTTGGATGTCATGAGAGGGATCTTCACTGAACTGACCATCTTATAGTTCCCAAAGGCTTTAGACAATCCTCAACGAGCCGAAACAAATTCTACCGTTTTGCGTGCTTGCACTCTACCAACGACGAAACGTTTGAGAAGTGCGACGAAACGTTGGTGGCTTGCCGAGAAATTTTCACGGGTTGTCGAGAAGATTTGTACGATCGCCGAGAAATCTTCATCGATCGTCGAGAAAATTTGGACGATCGCTAAGACATTTTGGTGGCTTGCGGCGAAACGTTCACGGATGATTGAGTAAATTGGGAAAGTTAACCGAGAACGGTTGGTGAGCGTGAAACATTCTTTCACCCACGACCCTGAACATCTCACAGGTGTTCTCGAAAATTTGACCGATTGCCTCGTTAGGGTAGTCAAATGAAGATCAAAAATGGCGTGAGCTGAATTGCAGCATATCGCTGGCTTCTGCATCGTCACGCAAAGCTGCCTTGAACACTAACAGGACTGACGCATTTTGACCAGAACCTCGGAGATTTCAGCGATAACATTGGTGACAATGCTTGATGCTTGGTTCAAACTTCTGAGGTTTGCATAAGCCCTAATTAACTAAGGATCGTGGATTAAATAAAACCGTCTATTCCAACTGTAGGGGCGAAGCCTTCGGTAGCTGATCCTGATTGCATTGCAAAGCCTTTGCCCGAAGGCTTCGCCCCTACCAAATCTTATTTAATTCCCGTTCCTAAGACGGTTTCTCTTAAAGAATCTACCCGATTGATACTGTAGTGCAAGCGTCTCGCTTGCGACGCGGGCAAGATGTCCGCACTACGACAGGTATTTTCTTTCGTAGAAATCGCCTAAGACGATATGACTTATTCGGAACGAGCAATCGGTCCTATGTAATCATTCATAGAAATACCCTCACTACTAATGAGTTGCACCGCATGGTCTCCTCGAATATGACCAGCAATCCATCCAACTATTTTGTCCATACCCTGCTACGGGCACGCGACTGGCAGCATCGCCCTGAGTTCGATCGAGTCTGTGAGTGGTGGCGCACGGGTGGTCAGGGTGTGTGTGGTCTGGTGGGCATGGGTGGTGCGGGTAAAACGGCGATTGTCGATCGGCTGTTGCAAGTGCTGCCAGGGGTAATGCTGCCAAACCCCAGGCTACCAAAAGACAACACGCTACCAGCGCCCAACAGCACCGTTGTCTTTTCCTTCTACGACGCGCCCAATGCCGAAGCGTTTTTTGAGGCGCTGTCGATCTGGCTTTCTGGAGCACCCAATGGTGCAACGGCAGTGTCCTACAGCCAACTGATCTTTCGGATGCAGAATGCTGTACCGGGGTTAATTGTGCTGGATGGCTTGGAAAAGGTGCAGGAAGACGGGACGCGGGGAATTCTCGGACGGATTGATGCCCCAAATCTACGGGACTTTGTCAATCGGGCAGCAAATGGTTACTTTCCTCGCTTGAGCGTGCTGCTTACGACTCGCTTTCCTCTGGCAGATCTCCAGGAAGAGCAGCCCCCGTTCTTTCAATCTATCCCCATTGAGGAAATCGACACCTCGATGGGCATCAATTTGCTGCGTCAGCGGGGAGTACGAGGACGTGACCTTCAGCTAGAGCACATTGTGAAAGAGTGCGGCTGCCATGCCCTCACGGTCGATCTGGCTGGAGGCTACATCAAAGAATATGGCAAGGGTGATCCAGATACTCCATTGGCGCTGGGCGCTGCCATCGAGCTAGAGCAAGCGGTGGAGCAAGAACAAGACCCCACTAAGCGCGCTGTCTTAAAACAGGGGTTTCGCTTTGCCCGCGTTGCTCAGCGCTATCAGGCAGCAATGCTGGAGCATGACCCTGCTGCCCTTGCCCTGCTGGAACGGATCTGTCTGTTTCGGTTGGGAGTGGATGCAACAACGCTGGCGGCAATCTTTACTGGGGAAGCGGCGGTGCCGGTGTCGGGGGCAGCGCTGGCGGGGTTAAGCGCTCAACAGCTCCAGCGTAAGCTCGACTGGCTGGTGCAGATGCGGATTATTGAGGAAACCAGAGTGCAGTCTCGCGATCGCACCACGCGCATCCTGTACAACATTCACCCTGCCGTGCGCGATGGTTTTGTGCAGGGCATTGGTCGTGATATTGCCGCCCTTAGCCACCAGGCGATCCGCACCGGGCTGGAAGTCTCCCTGGGAAAGACTCCTGGCGAAAACCCCTCCGACCCCGCCACCCTAGATCTGCTGGAAGAGATTGTGTATCACGCCATCGCCAGCGGGCAGGTACAGGAGGCATATAAAATCCATCGGGATAAGATCGGTGGGCACCAGAACCTGGGCTGGCGGCTGGGTGCTTATGAGCGGGGTGAACGGATTTGCCGTGCCTTTGGCGGCGCACAGTCCCCGGAAACGATTGCTGCGCTGCTGCGAGATCCCCACCGGCTCGCGAAAACGTTCCTCCCCTGCCTCCCCCTGTCCGACGCTGATCGAGCTGTCTTTATCAACGAATGGGGGCTGTATCTGCAAGCGCTTGGCCGCCTTGATGCCGCTGCCCGCTGCTGCGAAGCTCATATCGACATGCGAATGCGGCAGGAGAACTGGCAAAACGCCTCGAGGGGAAACCAGAACCTGTCTGGTGTGTGGCTGCTGGCAGGGCGACTGCGGTTGGCACTGGCGAGTGCTGAGGAGGCGTTGCGCCTGGCAGAGCAAGCTGACAGTAATGAACGTCGCTATCAATCATTTATCCTTCTTAGTCAGTCCCATACTGCGCTGGGGAAACCACGAGAGACGCTCAATCACTTTGCAGACTGCCAGCGCCTCTGGGGAACAGCTCCACTGGATAGCAGTTTAGGTAACGCCTACAGTATATTTTTGAGCCTGATGGGTCGTCGGCAGGAGGCGACCAGGTTTTGTGAAGGCAACAAAAGACGGTGCCGAGACCGATGGGGCGAAGCAGATGAATTTTCCCCCATCGCAGACCTCATTCTTGCTGATTTGTGGCTCAGCGCTGGAACGGTGCAATCGGCTCGAGATTGCTACCGTCAAGCCTATGACTGGGCGCTGGCGCGAGAGGCGAAGGACGTTTTATGTCGGGCAGCACTGGTCAAAGCTCGCATTGAGCTGGCAGAAGCCAGGAGTCAGGAGTCAGGAGTGAGGGCAGAACCGTTACAAGCGGCTCAGAATGCCCTTATGGAAGGGCTAAAGCTTGCGGTTGACTGTGGCTATGGCATCCATCACATTGACCTGCTGCTAGAGCAGACTCACCTGCATCTCTTCCTGGGCAAACCTCAAGCCGCCCTCGCTGACCTGCACCTTGCCCTTGATGGCGGCATTCCTGCAAACGACCAGATCGGTCAACCCGAACTGCTGGCAGCGCATGACCCAGAGTGCGGCTATGCCTGGGGGATTGCCCTCGGTCTGCACCGCCGTGCCGAAGCCCTGCTGCTGCAAGCCGCTCACACACTGGGCACCGATTCCTTTGCTCCCGCTCGGCGCAAGACATTGCCTGCAACTGTTCAAACCCTGATGACTCAAGCAGAAGCCTGCCTCACCGCTGCCATGATCTGCTGGCACGACCTGCGTGACCCAGAGGTGCAGGATTCCAATTTTATTCACCCCACCACAGATGAGGCATATAACTATCGCGCTGCTGAAACCTACCGGGTGCTAAACGATTTGCAGGGCGGGTTGCTGACCCAATATCCCCTCCCCTCCCGTACAGACACCACTACCCCGGAGCCGCTCTCTCCCTCAGAATTGCTCATGACGAAACGCTTCAATGTTGCCCTGTCTTTTCCGGGTGAACATCGCCCCTTTGTTGCCGCGATTGCCGATGTGCTAGCCCAAACCCTGACAAAGCCCAGAGTCTTCTACGATCGTTTCTACGAAGCCGAACTCGCACGCCCCAATCTCGACATCTATCTGCAACGCATCTACCCCGACGATGCTGACTTGATTGTGGTATTCCTCTGCGAAGACTACAACAACAAAGAATGGTGCCATTTGGAAGCCCGCGCCATCCGCGACCTGATCAAGCAGCGGCGGGATGAGGAGATTATGTTTGTCCGTGTAGATAATGGCAAGGTCGATGGAGTGTTCTCCGTCGATGGCTACGTCAATGCCCACGATCGACCTGCTAGTGAGATTGCCCAGTTAATTTGTGAGAGACTGCAACGGGTTCAGGCTGGGTGAAAAACAACAATGCTGATCACCTACACAGTTGTGGTAAGAGGGCGAAGGGATAAGCAGTAGGCTCTTAAATTAGGACTGGAATAGAAATCAAACGCTTGACAGGCAAAGCGCTGCTTTCATCCTTTATCCCTTATCCTTCTACTCAAAACTCCCCTTCCAACGCGGGAATGCAGCGTTCGCAGAGTAGCGGATGTTCAGCCGATTCGCCAACGTGGGTGGAGTAGTTCCAGCAGCGATCGCACTTTTTGCCATCCGCATCAACCACACCGATTTGGAGAGCATTGGCTTGAGCGCTGTATTTCAAGCCCTCTAAACGTTCCGTCGAGTCTAAGAGTTCGACTTGAGACGTGAGGAACAGGTAGCGTAGCTCATCCACACCGTTGCCGCTCAAGCTATCGGCAGGATTGAGTGCTTGCAGGGTTTGCTTGAGTTCTGCATCAGCCGTATACAGCAGCAGCTTGGCTTCCAGGGAAGAGCCGATCGCTTTGTCGGCGCGGGCTTTTTCCAGCACCTTGTTGACCTCATCGCGGCTTTGGGCGAGGGTTTGCCATTTTGTAGCTAACTCTGGTGCGCGCCACTGATCCTCTAGCGTGACCCATCCCGCCTGAAAGACAGACTTGTGCGGTGTGGCGTAGGGCAGCGCTTGCCAGATATCTTCTGCCATGTGGGAAAGGACGGGCGCGATCGCTTTTGCCAAGTTTTCGAGGGCGATCGCCAGAACGGTTTGGCAACTGCGACGACGGGGAGAATCGACCGCGCTGATGTAGAGCCGATCCTTGGCGCTATCCAGATAGAAGTTGGACAGATCCACGACACAGAAATTTAGTACCGTTTGGAAGAAGCGGAAGAACTGGAAGCTGTCGAAGGCATCCGTGACTTCGCTGAACACTTCGGTGATGCGATGGAGAAGGTAGCGATCGAGTTCTGGCAGTTGCTCATAAGGAACCGCATTTTTAGCTGGATCAAAATCATGCAGGTTGCCCAGCAAAAACCTTGCTGTGTTGCGGATCTTACGATAGACATCCGCCATCTGCTTGAGGACGGTTTTGCCCAGGCGCATGTCTGACGAATAATCCACCGAAGACACCCACAGCCGTAGGACATCTGCCCCATAGGGTGGTTCTTCCTTCTGGTTTTTGCCGCCCTTGATGATGACCGTTGGATCAACGACATTGCCAAGAGACTTGCTCATCTTGTAGCCCTGCTCATCCAGCACAAAGCCGTGAGTCAGCACGGTTTTATAAGGCGCACAACCATTCACTGCCACACTGGTCAGCAGACTGGACTGAAACCAGCCGCGATGTTGGTCAGAGCCTTCTAGATAGATGTCAGCGGGGTACTTCAACTCGGAGCGTTGCTCTGCGACGGCTGCCCAGGAGGAACCGGAGTCGAACCACACGTCCATCGTGTCGGTGCCTTTGCGGTAGGTGTGTCCGTTATTGCGGTAAGACTCTGGCAGCAGTGCTTCGACGGGCAGTTCCCACCAGGCATCGGAACCCTTCTCAGCCACGATCGCCTGTGCAAACGCGATCGTCTCCTGGGTCAGCAATGGCTCTCCTGTCGCTTCGTCGTAGAATACAGGAATGGGAACGCCCCAACTGCGCTGGCGGGAGATACACCAGTCCGACCGCTCCACCACCATTGACGTGATGCGGTTCTCGCTCTGCGCAGGAATCCAGCGTACGCCAGCGATCACGTCCAGTGCGCGATCGCGGAAGCCCTCGACAGAGGCAAACCACTGTTCTGTCGCTCGAAAGATGGTCGGCTTTTTGGTGCGCCAGTCGTAAGGATATTTGTGGACGTAGGGTTCTTCTTTCAGCAGCGATCGTGCCTCTTGAAGTGCCGCAATCACCGCCGTATTGCCGTCGCCCAGCACATTCAAGCCAGCAAACGGCCCCGCTTCGTCGGTGAAGTTGCCGTCGTCATCGACAGGTGCGAGGATGGGCAAGCCGTAGCGTTGACCAACAATATAGTCATCCTGACCATGACCGGGAGCGGTGTGGACTAAACCTGTACCCGCTTCTGTGGTGACGTAATCGCCGCCGATGACGATCTCGCTGCGACGGTCAAAGAGGGGATGCTGGTAGGTCGTATGCTCCAGCGTTCTGCCCACCATTGTTGCCTGGACAGTCAGCGTGGTGCCCAGGATTTCTGAGAGGCGATCGACCAGATCCTTCGCGACGATCAAATACTTAAAGCGACCAGGAGCGTTTTCACCCACTTCTACGACCGCGTAGATCAGCTCTGGGTTGACGCTTACGGCTAAGTTGGCAGGGATCGTCCAGGGAGTCGTCGTCCAGATGGCAACGCCCAGTTCGCCCGTACCCATAAAGGAATCGAGCCCCATCATCAGCGCGGACGATAGCTGCTTGACCTCGAACGCCGCGTAAAGACTGCGCGAGGTGTGCCCTTCGGGATACTCTAGCTCTGCCTCTGCCAACGCTGTTTTAGAACTGGGGCTCCAATATACAGGCTTCAAGCCCCTGTAGATATAGCCTTTCAGCACCATCTGCCCAAACACACCGATTTGCGCCGCTTCGTATTCGGGCTTCAGGGTCAGGTAGGGATGCTCCCAGTCACCCCACACGCCGTACCGTTTAAAGTCCTGTCGCTGCTGGTCAACGGTTTTGAGCGCAAACTCTTTTGCTTTCTGGCGTAATTTGAGCGGTGTTAACGCTTTACGCTCCTCAGATTTTAGGGTTTGCAGCACTTTCAGCTCGATCGGCAACCCGTGACAGTCCCAACCCGGCACATAACGTACCTTCCGACCTTGCAGTAATTGGTACTTGTTGATGACATCCTTCAACACCTTATTGAGCGCGTGCCCCATGTGCAGCGACCCGTTGGCATACGGTGGGCCATCGTGCAGCACAAACAGCTCGCCCGGATTCTCCTGCGATAGCTGCTGGTAAAGCTGTTCCTCCTCCCAGAATGCCTGTAGTTCCGGTTCCCGTTTGACCGCATTCGCGCGCATGTCAAAGTTCGTCTTGGGTAAATTAACCGTGTCTTTATAGGAGCCGGGTTCTGTAACAGTCATGGAGGCGTAGGGGTTAAGGAATAGGGTGTGAGTGGTTGTAGTATATGTAGTATAGCAATGCTGCGCTTAGCGGTGGGTTAGTAGGGTATGGTTTGCCCCCTGCTGAACGGCTGCGATGCATCATGGTTAATCAGCTATCTGAAGCTTTAAGTCTAGCGAATTGCGGTACTAGCAATTTGGTGAATGCTTGAGTCAGCGTGCGATCGTCTGTGGCGGCGACCGACTGATGCCCCACGACTGAGGGCGATCGCACACTGCTGCTTGTGGCACTCCCGCTTTGAAGCGTGATGGCATCAGGAGGAGAAGCGATGGCTGGATGCAAGCCGCAGGCTCCAACGGCATCGTTGCCTGAAGCAACTCGATTTTTGCGCAAGCCCTGACATTTAATAAATTTCATTTCGCTTGGTGTGAAGTCACAGGTGTTTACCATCACATCTGCTTAGGATTGATCCCAGAAACGTCAGTTTTCTGAATTAAGCATTGTTTCAAGATGAAGAACTATGACCCAGCTTGAGTTAGCGCAGTGCCTACATTTGGCTAAAACACTTGATTTGATTGTGTCGAGTCGCATGATTAACGGAGTCTTGTACGTCTACGATGCCGCTGGGCAAAAGAGACCGTGGGACAGCTTTATCTCCGATTACCCAATAGAGCGGCTGAAGGCGATGATCGATCGCCTTCAGATGCGCCTCAAAACAGCCAGCTAAAACTGTTGTAGAAAGCGCAAGTCGCTGGTATAAAGGCGGCGAATATCATCAATCTGGTGCAGTACCATTGCCAAGCGTTCGACGCCCATACCAGCCGCAAAACCAGTGTAAACTTCAGGGTCATAACCAACGGCTTTCAAAACATTGGGGTCTACCATACCGCAGCCCATAATCTCCAGCCAACGCCCCTTCCACTGCACATCCACCTCGGCGGACGGCTCTGTGAAGGGGAAGAAGCTGGGACGAAAGCGAATTGGGACTTCGCCAAATAATTGTTCCAAAAAGACTTTGATCGTACCCTTCAAGTCGGTGAAGGTTAGCCCTTCATCCACTGCCAGGATTTCGACCTGGTGAAACACCGCAGAATGGGTTGCATCGACCGTATCCCGCCGATAGCAGCGTCCCGGCATGACAATACGCACAGGCGGCTCATTGGTCTCCATATAGCGAATTTGCACAGAAGATGTGTGTGTTCGCATAATGTTACCGTCTGGCAGGTACAGCGTGTCTTGCATGTCGCGCGCGGGATGGTCGTGCAGGAAGTTCAACGCCTCGAAGTTGTAGTAGTCCGTCTCCATTTCTGGACCTTCGGCAACGGTGTAACCCAGGCCGACAAAAATATCCGTCACTCGATCCATCATGCCGTTGATCGGATGAATGCGCCCTTGGGGTCGATACACTCCCGACATGGTGATATCTAGCGTTTCTGCTTCAAGCTGTGCCTGGATTTGAGCCGCTTGTAAGGCAGTGCGACGACGATCGAGGTCGCTTTGAATCGCTTCCTTCACCTCATTTGCCAAAGCCCCAATACGGGGACGATCGGCCGCGTCAAGCTTTGCCATCCCGCCCAAAACCTGGGGGATTGGTCCTTTTTTGCCCAAATACTTCACCCGAAGCTGTTCCAGTTGCTCAAGCGAGTCGGTCGCTGCCAGAGCCTGTTGCGCTTCTTGTCGAATGGATTCTAATTGCGCTGCGAGTTCTTGAAGCTGAACAGTCATACTAATGAAGTTGTTGGTTGTTGGTTGCTGGTTGTTCGTTGCTGTTCGAAGCCAGAGGTCGATCGCACGACGAACAACTAATTACTTTCCAAGCCCGAAGAGTTGAATAAGATCTGGATCGGGAACGCAAGCTCTGATGCAGCTTATTCCACTGCACCCATCCTTCAGTTTAGTCGCTGAGTGGAGGCATAAGCGATCGCTCCCAAAAATCCCCACTTTCCATTCCCCATTCCCCGACCAATCAATGAAACTACTCATCAGCAACGATGACGGCATTTTCGCTCTGGGTATTCGCTCACTCGCGAACCGTCTAGCAAACGCAGGGCATCAGGTGACGGTTGTGTGTCCCGATCGAGAGCGATCGGCAACCGGGCACGGGCTCACACTGCATCAGCCGATTCGCGCCGATCGTGTCGAGTCGGTGTTCCATCCCAACGTCAAAGCCTGGGCTTGTTCCGGCACACCCTCAGACTGCGTGAAGCTAGCGCTTTGGGCGTTATTGGACAGCCCTCCCGATTTAGTGCTGTCTGGGATTAATCATGGGTCTAACCTCGGTACAGATGTGCTGTACTCTGGCACCGTATCGGCAGCGATGGAGGGAGTGATTGAAGGTATTCCCAGCATTGCCTTTAGCTTGGCTAGCTTTGTGTCATCCGAGTTTCAGCCTGCTGCTGCGTTTGCCGAATCGTTGGTGGCTCAACTGGCTCAACAACCGCTGCCTGAGCTACTGCTATTGAACGTGAATGTGCCTGCTGTGGAAGCAGAGGCGATCGCGGGAGTTAAAGTGACTCGCCAGGGCATTCGCCGTTACATTGATGTCTTTGAAAAGCGACTAGACCCACGTGGCAAGACTTACTACTGGCTGGCTGGTGAACTGTTGGAGGACGTGAATGATGCCCCTGAGTCAACCGAACACGCTCCAACGGATGTCCAGGCCATTCGTCACAATTACATCACGCTGACCCCTTTACAGTACAACTTGACTGCCGCCTCTGGGCTGAAAAGCTTGAAGGACTGGAAATTTGATCTCCCCGTTGAGTATGCTAAATAAAGGCTGTGGGTGAACAGTCAGTGGATAGACGCACTCAACGATAAAGTTTTGATAAACAGGCATCGTCGTTAACATAAACTGATGCAAGCGCTTGCAGTGGCAGAGATATGGCACTGTTATGACCTTATATGAATGCGGATCTTCATCAAGCCAACATTCCTCAGCAGGCTCCAGCAAGCGGACATTAAGCGGCTTCAGGGTGATGTCTATGCAGTTGAACGATGGCTTATTGAACAGGGTGCCAAATGACAGGAGTCGTGCAGCAATGGTGCCTGACCTGCGGCTAATCGCGACTAAAGATACCACAGTGGTAGAAAAAACTTGCAGCCCTGATGTGCATCTATGTTACTGAACGGGTACTTTAACTCAAAGCCCTATAAAGGGTAGGGTTAATCTGCCACCATTGCACTGTTTCCGATTAGCAAACGTTACAACCTTGACGATGAGATCACGGAGTGGTGCGATCGTGATCACTGACAAAGCGGACATTTTTTATAAAGCTGCCTTGAAGGGGCAAATTGAGTATCGGTTTTAACGTTACGTTCGCCCAGGTTTGGCTTTCTGGCTGCTGAGAAAGGCGCTTTACCTGGAAACTCGATCGAATCTTGCAAGAAGTACCCATGTCCAATACAGAAAATCAGTTCACAGCCACCTTCTGGGGCGTTCGGGGAAGTATTGCTAGTCCGGGCTCCGCTACGGTTCGCTATGGTGGCAATACTCCCTGCGTAGAAATGCGAGTAGGGAGCGATCGCCTGATTTTTGACGGCGGCACAGGCATTCGAGTCTTGGGTCAAGCACTGTTATCCCAGATGCCGCTGGAAGCGCACATGTTTTTCACCCATTCCCATTGGGATCACATCCAGGGCTTTCCGTTCTTTGTACCAGCGTTTGCTAAAGGTAATCGCTTTAACATTTACGGGGCGATCGCGCCGAATGGCTCTACGATGGAACAGCGCTTGAATGACCAGATGCTGCATCCAAATTTTCCTGTGCCCTTACAAATTATGGGTGCCGACCTGAAATTCAATGACATTGAGGTCGGACAAGCGGTAAAAATCAATGACGTTCTAGTCCAGAACGCTCTGCTGAATCATCCAGGGCAAGCAGTGGGCTATCGGGTTAACTGGCGTGGACATGCCGCTGCTTACGTGACCGATACCGAGCACTTTCCAGACCATCTAGACGAGAATGTCCTGTTTTTGGCCGACCAGGCCGATCTGCTCATCTACGATGCGACGTACACGGACGAAGAATACCACTCCAAGCAGTTCAGTAAAGTTGGTTGGGGTCACTCGACCTGGCAAGAAGCCGTCAAGATTGCCAAGGCTGCTAACGTGAAGACGCTGGTAATCTTCCATCATGACCCTTTACACAGCGACGACTTTCTTGACCAGGTTGGAGCCGAAGTTGCTGCTGCCTTTCCCAACAGTTTGATGGCGCGAGAAGGGCTAGTGATCCAAATTTCGCCGCCCACTGACCGAGTTGAGCCGGTGCTGATCGAGGCTGAGCTTGGTGTGTCAGTGTGAGAAGGATAAAGGATGAAGGATGAGTTCAAAGCGTTTTATCCTTCATCCCTTATCCTTGAGCCTTTCTTCTCCGCCTGATCGTCCCGCCCCTTTGTGTGTAAAAATGTAAAGCGTGTGGGTTACTTCATCGCCAACTACTGTTCTGACTCCAACTGCCGTTGCTCTAGGAAACTTTGATGGTGTGCATCAAGGGCATCGACAGGTAATTGCACCTGTCCTTTTGGACTTAGAACCTGCTGATCGAGTCGATCGCGTACATGCGACGGTTTTGACGTTTCACCCCCACCCACAAGAGTTTTTTACAGGGCAAACGCGGCTGTTACTGACTCCGTTGATCGAGAAGGCAGCACAGCTAAGCGCGATCGGGGTAGAGCAGCTTGTGCTCTTGCCCTTTGATCAATCACTGGCCAGTTTGAACCCAGAGCAGTTTGTGGAGCAAGTTCTCCTAAAGCAACTGAAGGCTACGAACGTGAGCATTGGCTCAGATTTTTGTTTTGGGCGGCAGCGATCGGGCACGGCAGAAATGCTACAGGTGATCGCTGCCAAACACGGTATCACCGTGACGATCGCGCCGTTGAAAAACTTGGGGGACGATCGTATCAGCAGCTCTGCGATTCGTCAGGCACTGCAGCAGGGAGACATGCAGCGTGCCAACCAGCTTCTGGGGCGACCGTACAGACTCATTGGCAAAGTTGTTCGAGGACAGCAACTGGGGCGGACAATCGGTTTCCCAACGGCGAATCTACAGCTTCCTCCAGACAAATTTTTGCCTTGCTCTGGCACGTATGCTGTCCGCGTTCATTGCTGCGATCGTGATAGCGTGGTTGACTTATCAGTTGTGCCGACGCTACCTGGTGTGATGAATATTGGCTACCGACCCACAGTGAACGGTACAACACAAACAATCGAAGTTCATTTGCTGGATTGGTCAGGTGATCTCTATGATCAGACCCTGATTGTCAGCATCGAAGCCTTCTTAAGATCGGAGCAAAAGTTTCCTTCTCTGGATGCCCTCAAAGCACAGATTCAGCAAGACTGTAACGCCGCTCGTCTATTGTTCTAGTGAGCAGCTTTCCAGAACATAAACGACCCATCACTTGTCTGTCCTGTAGGGACGTAAAGCTTTGCGTGCCTACAGAGTTAAAAGCTTGCTTGAAAACGCTTTGATGCGGTTCTGCCGTCCGTTATGCGATCGAACTTAGCATTCTTCATCCCTTACCCAAAGCGACCTTCCACATAATCTCTGGTGCGCAATTCGGCAGGCTGCATGAAAATCTGAGACGTGGGACCAAACTCAACGAGTTGACCAATGCGGCTTTCATCCGTACTGAAAAAGGCAGTGTAATTTGACACGCGGGACGCTTGCTGCATATTGTGCGTGACGATAACGATCGTCAATTCTTGTCGTAGAGTGTCGATCAACTCTTCGATCTTCATGGTGGCGATCGGGTCGAGCGCTGAGCAGGGTTCATCCATCAGCAGCACTTTAGGCTTGACTGCCAGTGCACGAGCAATGCAGAGGCGCTGTTGTTGACCACCGGAGAGCCCTAAGGCTGATTTCCCCAGATTGTCTTTGACCTCATCCCACAGAGCTGCTCCGCGCAAAGCCGCTTCAACGACTTCATCCAGCGAGGCGCGAGGCGGACGACCAAAGACTCGTACTCCATAGGCAACGTTATCGTAGATGCTCATGGGAAAGGGATTTGGCTTTTGAAACACCATGCCGATTTTGCGTCGCAGGCGATTCAGATTGACCCGTGGGCTATAAATATTCTGACCAAAGAACTCGATCGTGCCATCCACGCGCACCTTTGTTTCCAGTTCGCTAATGCGGTTCAGTGCTTTTAGGAAGGTGGATTTACCACAGCCAGACGGCCCAATAATGGCGGTCACTTGCTCCTGGTGAATATCCATCGAGATGCCTTCGACAGCTTTTTGGCTGCCGTAGTAGAAACTCAGGTTTTTCACACTTAGCGCAGGATTGTCGATGGCGATCGACGAGGAAGCAGTATCAACAGGGTGCATGAAAAAATTGTCCGTGCTGGATGACATAGTTTAGCTGGATGACACAGTTTAGCGGTTAGGCAGACGTTTGCGGGTGATAAACCGCGAGAGTAGGTTGGTCAGCAAAACCATACCGACCAGAATGACCGACGCCGTCCACGCTAGCTGGTTTTGTTGAACATACGCGGAATTGGCGTAGTTGTAAATCATGACAGACAGCGATGGTGCAGGTTGGAGCAACCCTTGCGACCAGCCTTGTGTGAACAGTGCCGTGAAAATGAGTGGAGCCGTTTCACCAGCGGCGCGGGCAACCGCCAGCAGCGCGCCTGTGGTGATACCGGGTAAAGCAGTTTTCATCACCGTGCGGGCTGTCTGGAAGGCGTTAGCTCCCAGGGCGGCAGACGCCAGCCGTTGCTGCATGGGCACCAGCTTCAGCGCTTCTTCGGTGGTGAGCACGACGATCGGCAGCATAATTACAGCCAGCGCAAAACTACCCGCCAACGCCGAAAATTTAAAGTTGAGCACAATGACGGCATAGGCGAAGACACCCACCACGATCGACGGTACGCCGCTGAGAATAGTGACGACAAACCGGACGGCTTGCGCGATCGGCTGCTGCTTCCCAAATTCCGATAAGTAAATAGCGGTCAGCACACCAATGGGAATGCTGATCAGCGAGGCGATGCTGACCATCATTACAGTGCCTTGAATCGCATTGGCAAAGCCATTAGGGACGCCTTCCAGACCCACAGGCGCGGGTAGCGAAGTCAAAACCTCCCACTTGAGATGGGGGACGCCTTCCCACAAAATTTTGAGCAGGATGGCCAGCAGCGGTAACAGTGCGATCGCGGTGCCCAAAAAGGCTATCGTCGTCATGCCATTGCTGAACCACTGGCGACGGACGGGCAAGGGTTGCATCAATTCTAGAGAGTCATCATTTGCCATAGCCCAATACCCTTACCATCAAAATTGCTACGACATTAATCGCCAGCGTCAGTGCAAACAGAATTAATGCTAAATACATCAGCGACCCGATATGCAGCGGATCGAGCGCTTCGCCAAACTCATTTGCCAGCAGTGCCGGGATCGTATAGCCCACGTTGAAAAGAGAGGGACTGATCTGTGCCGAGTTCCCAATGACCATTGTGACTGCCATTGTCTCGCCCAGAGCACGACCCAGACCGAGCATGGCTGCCCCCAAAATGCCCGACACGGAGGCCGGTAAAATCACTCCAAAAATCGTTTCCCAACGCGTGGCTCCCAGCGACATGGACGCTGCCCGTAAGTCGGTTGGAATTGCCATTAGTACTTCACGGCTAATGGCAGCGATCGTCGGCAGAATCATAATCGCTAGAATCACCCCTGCTGCAAGCATGCCAGAGCCAAACGGCTGTGTGCTAAACAAGGGAATCTGCTTGAAATGCGCATAAAGCCAGAGCTGAATTGGCTGCAAAGACGGTACCAGTAGATAGATACCCCAAAGACCAATGATAACGCTGGGAATGGCAGCAATGAGCTCGACCAGAAACGCAATGGGCGATCGCACCCAGGGCGGCAAAAAATTCTCGCTGGTGATGAGAGCGACTGCCAGCCCGATCGGCAGCGCCAGTACAAGAGCGACCGTCGAAGTCACAACCGTGCCGAAAATGTAGGGCAACGCGCCAAACTTCACATTGGCAATATCCCACTCCTGGCTGGTCAAAAAGCCGAAGCCGAATTCCTTAATGGCAGGTTGTGCCTGCTGGAAAATAACCCATCCCATCCATAACAGGATGAGCACTGTGATGAGCGCAAACCCTCGCGTCAACCAAAGAAAACCTTGATTGGCCCAGGATGCCATGCCATCGGTTGCCATGATGTCGTCACTGCGATCGGCAGTCGTCGATCGATTAGCAGAAAAAGCGGAAGCAGATTGGGGTGGTTCGGCTGAACTCATTGAGTAAGGAGTAAGGAGTAAGGAAACAGCAAACCGGTGGCTGGTGAGAGCGTGAGGTAAGAGCACTGTAACAGGTAAACCGGGCTTCTAAGTACTGAGCGTAGAAAGCGTCCTCCAGCTTGACCAGAGGACGCTTCAGGCTAACGTTGAACGATCACGACTAAGGCTTCACGCCAGAGTTCACTGAATCAGCGATTCGTTTCGCATCTTTAGCAGGAATCCGCACGTAGTCAAGACTAGCGTTGAGCTTCTGACCGTCGTTTAAGATCCAGCTGACTAACTTTTTGATCGCTGCTGCTTTTTCGGGGCTGTCATACTGCTTGTAAACCATCAACCAGGTCAACCCTGCAATGGGGTAGCCCTCATCAGGATCACCGACGAACACGCGATTGTTTTCAGGAATCGCTACTGTTCCCAGCGCCTTGTTGGTCTCACGAATGGATGGGGGCAAAAACTGTCCCTTTTTGTTCTCTACAAGCGCCTGCTGAATGCTGTTTTGCTTGGCGTAAGCATACTCAACATAGCCGATCGTGCCTTCAGCACCGCTTACACCTTTAGCCACGCCAGGATTTCCCTTTCCTTTGAGTGGGTTTCCAGGCCATTTGGGAGCCGTACCAACACCAATTTCAGATTTGAAGGTGGAGCTAATAGCGCTCAAATGGTTGGTGAAGATGAAAGAGGTACCGCTGCCATCAGCGCGAACGACAGGCTTGATCTCAGAATCAGGAAGCTTTGCACCGGGGTTATCCTTAGCAATTCTGGGATCGTTCCACTTCTTAATTTTGCCAGTAAAGATGTCGGGCAACACGCTGCGAGACAGCTTGAGGTTCGGTATAAAAGGGAGGTTGTAAACAACGGCTACAGCACCACCAGCAGTGGGTACCAGAATGACGCCATTCTTGACCTTAGCCATATCTTCATCGGTCATTGCTGCATCACTGCCGCCGAAGTCAACGGTACCAGCAATGACTTGGCGGATGCCAGCACCACTACCCACACCCTGGTAGCTCACGTCAATATCAGGATTGCTTTTCTTAAATTCAGCAATGTAGCGTTCATACAGAGGAACCGGAAAGGTTGCCCCAGCGCCCGTTAAGGGGACTGCTTGCGCGATCGCAGTCAGCAGGGGACCCAGCGCGATCGCGGCAGTCATGGCTGAAGCCGTTACGGCGCGACGAAATGCAGTAGCAGGAAATGCCATTTTGCCTTGTCCTCACAAAGAGACTTATTGTTAGTTTCGGTAACTGTTAGTTTCGGTAACAATGACAACCCTACCGCTAGAGCAGTTAAGTGAAAACCAAAGGAAATGTAACAAAAGATTAAGGTTAGTTAAACGTTTGTTTAAGGTGCTTTAATTTACCCTTCTGAACGGCCGTGCTGCACTAAACAAGTTGGTTGCTTGCAGTGTCTCCGCGATCAACTGTTGCTAGCTTCAAAGTGTTTTCTGTGTTGTCAAATCACTATACAGAATGGCTTTAGGAGCTTATATATAAGTTTCAGGTGAGCCGTAACGATCGTTTCAGTCAAAACGATCGGGTTGCTTGAGCTGATTTTGATTCTCAATTTGGTTCAATCTGCTTCTTTCTGGTAGCCTGAGCGACTTATCCATAAAGTGGTGGAAAACTATTATTTTTAAGTTGAAGACTAAACTTCAATAAAGCTGCTTAAAGGGTTGTGAAGACGACCCTTCCCCACGTACTATTTAGCTAGTTCACGCTCACTATCAGGCAGGACTCAAGCATCCTGTTATGAATAGGCTGTTGTGAACAAGGCATTTGGTTCGATGCCTGCAGCGCTCACGAGCTTTAGCCCTTGCTCAAAGGGTTGGAGAAGGGTAGCTACGCTTTGCTTTCCACACGGCTCAATCTTGCTGCAATCATTCCCATGTCTAATTCTCTGGCTCTAAAAAATCTGCCTACTCCTGTGCGATCGCTGCTTAGACCAATGCTCTTTGCGGCAATTGGCCTACATGCACTGCTGCTGTTTACGCCCATCCCGTCTGAAGAGAAGCCGAAAAAAACAGACGACAAGGAAAACCCCGTCAAAATTACGCAGTTGCCGACTGCAAAGCCTGCTGCTAAGGCACGCCCCAAGCTAGCAAAACCAGCACTGCCAAAGATTAATCGTCCTAAACCGGTAGTTGCGGTACCAAAGTCACCATCAACGCCACGTGCTAAAGGTGCAGGCGGTGCAACCGACGATACCAAAAATCCGTTTGTCGACTTTCCCCATTACCCAGGATCGGTACCTAATTATCAGGGGCTCGAAAATTTGCGAGTCGCTAGTGGTGCTTCTCTCGTTTCAGTGGTTGCCCATTTTCGCAAGGCGTTGCCTGCCCAAAAATTTACGCTGACTGACGAACCAGAGCCAAACACCTTCAAGGTGTCTAAGGGAGGCATCAGCTACTTCCTCAGTGTGATAGAAGATGGCTCACAAACGTTCTATTTGTTAGGCCCTGATAAATTAGACAAAGCCAAACTAGCGGCAATTAAAGAAGGCAAAGTGGTGGGCATTCCGCCGGAATTGGGCGGCATCGCTAAGGCACTTGATACCACGTATGCCATCTCTCAAGATAATTCTGCGACCTCGTTAGATGTTTCGCAGAGTAGTTCCTTCTTCGAGCCAGACAAAGATAATCCATCAAACGAGGTCTATGTTGATGGGATCTCTGAGACCCGCATTATTGACGGTCAACCGCCCGCGCAAGTTTATCAAGCACTCCAAGCAACTGTTTTGAAAGGGTTTGAGAGCGTCACTGAGGCGGGAACGTATGGCGGTGGCCCTCTCTATGAACTCAAGAAAGGCAAGTTCACAGGCGGTCTAAGCCTGGTGCCCGGTAAAACAGGTGGAACCGTGGCTGTGATCTGGACGAAGAAGCCCTAGCAAATGGCCTTCTGTAGGGACGTTCCATGGAACGTCCCTACAGAAAAAGAACAGTATGACTGAAAAATGAACGGCTATTCGATCGCCAACGAAACGCGATCGCCGCCAATATCGCGCAAGGTGCCCAATACCTGCACAACCTTGTCGTAGGTCACTTGTTTGTCGGCCTTGAGCACAACGGTGCCTTTAGGATTCTTTTGCAAGTACGTCACGATGAGTTGCGCCAGTTGCGTATCGGTCACCGTTGTGTTGTTCATCAAGACCTGCCCCTGTCGATTCATCCCAACAATGATCGGTTCAACAGGCTTTTCTTTGTTGATTCCCTTGTCCGTGCTCGGTAGCGGCACATCGACTGCCTGAAAGCTAGTCAGTGTCATGGAGACAATGATAAAGAACGTGAGAACGGTCAGAATCACGTCCATCATGGGCACCAGATTCGGCTCTGGCATCTGGGAGCCTTGCTGTTGAGCTTTGAATTTCATGGTTGCCCTCGGAGATTAATAGCTTACTGATGCCCACTGGTCACAGGATCAGCCAGAGGGGAAACACTTGAGCGATCGCCATTCAAGTGACCCGATTCATACCAGACGTGACGGTAGATGACTTCAAGCTCACTACCAATCTGGGAAAAGTAATCGATCTGTTTTGCCTGAAGCGTCACAAAGACACGAAAGGCGGCCAGCGCAATGATTGCAACCACCATGCCAGTTGCCGTCACAATCAGCGCTTCACCAATCCCTGCAGCGGCTTTAGACGTGTCTGCACCCGAACCGCCACCACCAATGTTCAGATTGGTGAAGGTGCTAATCAAGCCCGTGACCGTGCCCAGCAAACCCAGCAGCGGTGCAAGGGCAACCACCGTTTCAAGCAGCTTGTCACCTTTCCGCATTTGAATAAACTCTTGATCGCCGGCGGCTTCCATCGCCAGACGAAAGGTTTCGGGGGTTGGATGTCTCAGCTTTAGCGGTGCCAGCAAAAAACGACCGATCGGCAACGTCTGGTTGCGTTCGGCGATCGCCCGTGCCTCATCAAGACTGTAGCGAGCTGCATCTAACACGTCGTGGGCAACGCGATCTTCACGGCGCAGGAGCTGAAACCAGAACAGGGTACGCTCTAAAGCACAAGAAACAGTCACCAAAGACAGCCCTGCCATCGGGATCATGACCGGACCACCTTTGGACAATAAATCAAATAGCGTCGACATCTTAGAGTTTTGGAAAGAATGTTCTGCTTAGACTCTGAGTTCAGCTCAGCACTCCTGTTAGAATACCGGACTTACAGAGTGGGTCTGGTTAACGTCAGGTAAACAAAATGTAATCTCAACATCGAAAGTGACGATCTCTGGGCGGCCACCTCAATGGCGTCATCGAATCATAATCCGATGACGCCATTGCGCTCTGTAGAAACGTCCCTACAGAGCGCAATCTAGACTTATGAGGCAAGATGGGGTGAGGCAAGATGAAGTTACTACTTAGCCTGAGCAATCTCTCCAGGTTTGGGCTGAGACAGATCGCGAAAGATGATTTGGTCGGCGACTTTTTCTTGTGGTGGTTTGTCAGCAACCTTATCTTGCGGTTCATCCTCCTTCCGACGTGCCAGTGCCTGCTGTTGATAAAGATCCAGAGCACGGGCGATCGCCGTTAACCGTCGATTTTGGTCGTGACTGATGTTACCCTCTGTATTGCCCAGTCCTGGCGCTTCCCAACGGTTTAGTCGAGGATTCCAATACGATTGCGTGCGTGCCCACAGCACAGCCTCCGATCCCGTCAGACCACGATCGCGCGCTTTTTTCAGCCACTCCACATAACCAGGTGTATCTAATGCCGCTAGGGGAGCCTGATTTGCCAGGTCGATCGCATTTAGCTCCTCTTCTAACGATAGGCTTAGGCGATGAGAATCTGCTTTTTGGCGAATGACGTCTGCCTGTCTCTGTAAGCGCTGAAGCTGTTTTTCATCTGCTTCTTCTGGTGATTTGGCTCCGTGCTGATAGGAAAAACTGCCCACATTCCACACCCCATTGCCAGGATCAGAATGTCCATAGTAGGCACGAGTCTTGCTACCATCCGCTGTCCGTGTGCCTTCTGCATGACCCACCGTACGGGCAACTAACGAATCAGACCCGCCAGTAAAAAGGTCGGCTTGGGTGCTAGTTGAGGGTGCTCGTGAAGAGATTGTTGGGGGAGGAGAGGCTTTGGGCACTGCTGCAATGGCAGACGCAACAGGCGGATCGAAGCTAAGCGCTGGCGATCGGTTCGGGGTCGAAGCAGTAGGTATAGCTGCGTCGGTGGGTACTGCCGCTGACGTCTCAACTGGAGGTACTGCTGCACTTGCTAGCGTAGAGGCATCAGACGTGCCAACCGAGACGTCGATCGCACCACCATTGTCAGCGTGAACAGACGTATCAGCACGAGCCGCAAGCGCACTTGAGAAACAGGCAACCAGACTGAGAGCAATCAGAGCAGGGGATTTCATGGGCGACTGGTAGGGTTGAGTTATGAGTTACGAGTTTTGAGTTTTGAGTTAGCTTTCACCACTGACCACGCTCGGCTGAACGCTCATGTCAAAGCCTGACCACTGACCGCTGATAGCTGACCGCTGATAGCTAAGACAAGCCCTACCCATCTAAGGCTTTTTCAGCGTGCGTTCCAGGATGGCTTTGGCGGGCTCAACGATCGCCCAGGTGCCGTTTGGCTGTTTGCGTAAGGCGGCAAACTGAAGCAAATCGCCCTTGCCGATCGTGTCGCCTTGACTGACCTCACCCGTTTGTGGATTATCGAGCCCACACAGGCGAAAGAGGTAGGCGGGGACATCGGCACTGGAGAAGACTAGACAGCGATGCTGATCAATCTGAGTCTGACCGTCGAAGGGTGCATAGACATTGTTGCCCTTGAGCGCAATGGAAATGTCTCCAAGGCCACCCAGTACTGGACGATCGCCGATGGTATCGCCCGGTTGCAACTCCCAGGTTTGATAGAGTTTGATGTCTAATGTCGAGTTCTTATCTGGAGTACGGGCACAGCCAAGGGGTAAAAGCGATAGCAAAACACTAGCAATACCTACAAACGCCCTGATGGAGATGATTGGTGTAAGCATTCTAATGACGGAAGCTGAACGAGTAACCTGCATATTCGTCACCTTCGTAAAGGACGACAATCCAGGTCTGCATATCAAAGGCCAACGGATACACTTCGCGGCGAGACGAAACGCCTGCCCTCAGTTCTGCCGCTGGCAACTGGCAATAAGGCTCTTTCACAACTTGGCGGACTTGCGCTTTAGGAGAACGCTCCGGCACTGCCAACAATTTAGTGAGTTGATCCCTCGATAAGATTGCCTTCGACTGCACGATTTCCTGACAGACCTCTTTTGTCGGAGCAGGGGGTGGCAAGAGGCCGCGGGGGTCTGCGAGCAAGCCAAACGCTGCGACGACAGACCCACCAGCCAGCATGTATTTCATACTATTGGCGCGAGATTTGCGACGATGCATCGTTCCAGTCCTCGAAAGTGACAAGCGGGTAATTTCGTTAAGGTAGGCAAGGTACTGAGATGGTCTCTAAAGCGCTTTATTGGTTGGAAAGCGACCGCAACGGTTGAGACGGTAACACCAGTCATCACGATCGCAGAACCAATGACTAACAGGGTTAGTAACGCTTGGTCGATCGTCGTGGCAATCACAACAACTTAATTCTAATGAAATATTTAGTACAAGAGTACTATAGATGATCTTAGCAAGTCTATAACCGAAACTTCATAAATTGCCAAACATCAAAAAACTTCCCGTGATGAAACAGGGAGACAGGGCAATGCCCTATTCCTAGGATTGATCGACAGCGATTCTTCTTAAAATTGAGATGATCCTGACTTCAATAGTAAACAGGAGGCAAAAAGAACTTATCTCCTGCCTCCTGCTCCCTGTTTGCTATTAAGAAAGCGGTATTACGTGGTGATCGCCGCTTGATCACGACGACGGATGGCGACGACAGCAGGAATGGGTGGATCATTTGGTTCCTTGGTAGGCCAATTAGAGCCGATCGGTACCGTGCGAGTTTGCGTGAATGGCTGACCACCGGGCAACCGCATTGCATACTGACGAGTTTCGGCCGCCTTATCTTTGCGAGTACCGTTCAATTCGCCAGGGTGCTGCACCGAGAGAAAGAGCGTTTTGCCATCGGGAGCAAAGTACGGTCCGGTTAGTTCAGCATCCATCGGCGCTGTGCCGAAGAGGAAAGGGGTGCCTGCGGCTTCTCCTGCAAGGGGAATGCACCAGATGGAGTTGTTGCCGAACAGTCCGCGCAGGTTGGAGGCTTTGACTGGAACGCCGTTTTTCTCCAGGCGATCGGCCGGCACGGGATAATTCATTTTGTCCGAGGGCATATCCGTCACAATCCACAGATTGCCATTAGGGTCAAAGGCCAGATTATCGGGGTTAGAGAACCCAAAGCCACCGGCGGCTGGTTCTCCGCCCGTTGCCATCATCTTCCACTGAAACGACATGGCGGCTGGCTCATTGCCCTCTTCAGTTAAATGCATGACCCAGCCATACTCGTAAGCAGCACTACCATCTGGCCCCTTGAAGATACGAACATCAGGGCTACCATCTTCTTTGCTGACGGCTCCCGATGTAAAGGAGATAAAGAGTGACCCATCCGGAGCAATTTCGGTATCTTCAGGACGAGCGGTGCAGGTTGCACCCGCCGCATTGCCCGCATAATGCGCGTCGATGAGAATGGCACCTTGCTTTTCTGCGTCACTGCCTGCATAAAGCTGACCGAGCGTTTTGAATTTTTGCTTGAAAGCTTCGATCTGTTCGTCATCCTCGACCTGCATCACGCCGCCTTGGGGACGCTGTGGCAAGGGCAACATGGCTCCGGCAAGCCGTGCAGTGGTTTCGGGATCAACGGGTGTACTGGGAGCTAAGGCAATCCAGCGTCCCGTGCCGTCTGGGTTGAACTTGGCAGCATACAGCATGCCATCAGTCAGCAGTTCAGAGTTTGCCTTGTCTTTGGGGTCGCTCACTTTGGCTTTGCTGACAAATTTATAGATGTGTCCGCCACGCCGATCGCACCCGGAATAGAAGGCCAGCCGTTTGCCGGTCTCTACCCGCACCCCCACGGCTTCGTGACGATAGCGTCCCAACCAGGTGTGCTTGGTGCCGTAGTCTTTGGGGTTAGCAGGATCAATTTCGACCATCCATCCGTACTTGTTACCAGCCAGCCCAAACACATTCCCCAAACCGCTAATTTCTTCATCTGTGATGTTGAACGGGCGGTAAACCGGGTCAAACGATGTACCGTCAGCATGGACTGGCTCAGGCACTTGACCCTGGATGTTCTCTTCGGCGCTCAGGACGGTGCCCCAGGGTGTTGTCCCCCCCGCACAGTTCTGCATAGTGCCGATGATTTTAGCGCCCAGTTTGTCTACATAGCCCTGGCCTTTCGACTTGCGAAAGATGGCAACAGCAGGGCCAGTGGCACTCAGGTAGCGTCCATCGGTGAGACCAGAGATGCCTGTCACACGCCGATCGCTCGTGCCATTGGTTCTCACCCAACGACCATCCGACTCACGTCGCACCGAAATGACACCCAAGCCTAAATCGGTCAAGGCTTCTTGAGCAATCAGCTTGATCTTTGCTTTTACAGGATCACTGTCTGCTAGCGCAAACGCATTTAGCCCTGGCGCTTGATCCGCTTTGAGCACTTTTGTGGAGGCTTTTATAGCCTGATCAACTTCTCGCAGCGGCAAGGCTTTACCAATTACCTTTTCGTAGGTCTGCTGCCAGGAAACCGCGCTGATGTATTCAAAATTAACTGTCAAAAAGCCTTCGCCATTGCTGGTTTCTACCAGTGACAGGTAATCGTTGTTGAACCCAAAGCGAGAATCACCCACTTTGTCGCCCCATTTTGCCACGATGTCGTAGGTGTAGCCTTCTGGTAACACCAGGTCATCCATCACCTCATAGTTAGCAAACGATGCCGCAAGTTGTTCGTCGCCGTTTGCGGTGAAAGAAACCTGTTTCGCGCCTGTTGCGGTGCCGTTCGCTAGCGGCATTGGCCCCTTCAGTGGGCTAAAGCCTAGTTTTGCTGGAGGCTTGCCGATCGTCCCTGCTGGCTGACTTGTTGAAACAGACGACTGCTGACCTTGTGGTCGCCCGTTACAGGCAACAGTACCCACACCTGCACCCAAAAAGAGAAGGAAGTGTCTACGATTAATTGCCATATTCGTTTTCCGTCCAACGGTAGAGGTGACAATTCAGGATAAATGCATTGGGTTTAGGCTAGCTTAATGGCTTTAAGAAACGGTAAAACTTTACCCCTTCATCACTGGATAGGCTTTGTCTCAGAAGATTTCCATGCAAAAAATGACCGTTAGGTACGGACAGGTTTTGCCAGAGTCTTGCCCTCTAACCATTCAGCTTGTCATCAAACCTGCCTCTATGAGCCTTTTGTTCGTTAGAAAGCTCCTAAGAGACCGTAGGTAGGGGTCAGCCACTAGAGAAAAGCTGATAGCTGATAGTTAATCCAAAAGTATGCAGTTATTTTTTAACAAGTCCTAAGGCTGCCGTAATGGAGCCCTTGGCGATCGACTCTGTTGCCCAAAGTTACAGGCTGTCGCGATCGCGCTCGCGACAGCCTACAACTGGTTGACGAATGATTGCGAGATACCCAAACCGAAACGGTTCAAGTGACACGTACGAATGGAATCCGGCTACTTACCCGCGATCGCCGCCACTTTCTCCGTTGACTCTTCTGGTTGATAGTCAGCCAACTTGGTATAGATTTCATCGCGTACAATCTCGCGATAGTCGATGAAATGCTCCAGCAGTGCGCAATTGGTCAAGTAATGCTTAAAGACACCAGGATTTTGTCGCAAAATGGCAAAGAACTGCTGCCAAAACTGGACGCGAGTGCTGCGTTGGATGCCCTGCCGCCAACAGATGGTCACCATAGCGCGAATATCCGTCAACCCTGGCAACTTAAATTTCTTTTTGTTGGGGCTGGGCTGCATTGCCAAAAAGTGGCGATAGACCCGCGCCAGGTAGCGATCGGGTTCATACAACTCCCAGAAGCAGCGCACGTATTCCTGCGCAATTTCTTCTAACGGGCGAGTGGGCACAAAGTTCGTGAGCGTTGTTTGGTGAATATTCGCTTCGCCATCGCCTGCTCGTAACCGCCCTTCCTTCTCCAATCGATGCCACAGCGCCGTATTGGGCAGTGCTTGCAGCATACTGAACAGCGCCTGGGGAATCGCAGTCGCTTCGACGAAATCGATGATGCGATCGCCTGCCCCTGGTTTCTCACCATCAAACCCAATGATAAAGCCAGCCATCACTCGGAGACCCGTGCGATTAATAGTCTCTACAGCTTCCACCAGAGAATTACGGGTGTTCTGGAACTTTTGCGTGAGCGCCAGACTGTCAGTATCAGGCGTTTCAATGCCCAAAAAGACGGCAGTAAAGTTCGCGGCAATCATCAGATCCAGCAATTCTTGATCTTGCGCCAGATCCACCGACGCTTCTGTAGACAAAGTAAAGGGAAAGCCATGCGCTGCCATCCAGGGAGCGAGTTCCTTGAGCATCAACTTCACGTTGCGCTTGTTGCCAATGAAGTTGTCGTCCACCACAAAGATCGATCGTCGCCAGCCCAAATCGTACAGCGCTTGTAACTCCGCCAACAGTTGAGCAGGCGTTTTGGTGCGCGGCTTCCGCCCATACAGCACAATGATGTCGCAAAATTCACATTGAAACGGACAGCCTCTAGAAAACTGCACCGACATATCGCCATACGCGTCCAGTTCCAGCAGATCAAACCGGGGCACAGGCGTATCCGTCACAGCAGGCTTTTCACCATCGGCACGAAACACACCCGACGTTTCACCACGTTCCAATGCCTCTACCAGCATAGGCAACGTAATTTCGCCTTCATCCAGCACCAAAAAATCTGCTCCTGCTCCCTGCGCTGCTTCCGGTACAGAGGTCACATACGGCCCACCGACAGCAACAGGTTTACCCCTCCGCTTCGCCGACTCGATGAGATAGAGCATGTCTGGCTTCTGCACAATCATGCCAGAGATGATGACCAGATCTGCCCAGTACCAATCGGCATCGCTCTCGTATCGCACATTGCGATCGGCCAGACGAAATTCCCAGGTCTGAGGCAAAATTGCTGCAACCGTAGTCAAACTCAATGGTGGCAGCGAAACCTTGCGCCCGACTAATTCAAGCGCTTTATCAAACGACCAGAATGACTTTGGAAACAGCGGATAGAGGAGTAAAACGCGCATGTAATATCCAAACCTACAGCTACGATGATTGTTCAGTTAAGCAAACGCTTATGGGCACGCCCGATTATCATCGCTTAAGTATAGGTGTTTCAGAAAACTCGCTGAGATCTTAAGCATTGAGGCGATCGCTATAGGCTAATTTCACTCATCATCATAGAGAACATCGGAAGGTAACGGAATCTCATCACCGTGCTCATAAACCGTTTCAATCCAGAGTTGCCGTGCCTCTTCGATATTCGCCATGATTTCATCCGGCGTTTCGCCCTGCGTGATACACCCTGGCAAATCTTTAATGACTGCTACATAGCCACCTTCCGCCTCTGGATAAATGGTGATCGGGTAGCTGAGGTTAAGGTAGTGTTTCAGAGCCTTACGACTTGTCTGTTTGGTTTGCACACCACTTTCCATTACTTGGCTGAGCTAAATTACTTTAAATTCGCTCCAGAGGTTGCAGGGTTTCCAAAACAGACAACTCTCAGATACGTAGCCACACTTCTCGTAAAAGCCTGTTGCGGTTTCATGAGCAACGGTCACAACCGAAATATCATCTTCTCCGCCAACGGCCTCTCGGATACGAACCAATAGCTCACTTCCGATGCCTTGTTTTGCATACGCCCTGTCTACGCCAAGGTCTGTGACAAACAGGAAGTAGGCAAAATCTGTAGCACCAAAGGCGATCCCAATCAGTTTCCCGTCATCATTCCTGGCAGTAATGGCAATTGACCGCCTAGCCAGGAGCTTTCGTATTCTCTCTTCAAAGCGCTCTTTAGGGTATTGCCCCCCAAGATCACTCCTTTTCAAGAAGTCATAATATTCCTCAAAAGTTAAATTCTCGTTCTCCCGGTATTCAATCATCTCTGGTCACTCAACAACACGCAAAGCGCCTCCATTATCAACCTGGGTTGCTGGAACTTGAACGCCGACAAGCTCAAAATTCTTTGCCTACCCATGCTTGTTCGAAGCCTAACAATTCAGCACGATCATGTTGTTGTTAAAAGCACGAAGGAATCTGCTTAAACATCTGTAATGATTAGTGCGTCTCGTACTTCCACCAAACGGGTTACACACTGCGGTAAGGTGGGAAGAGTGACTTACACGCTTCAAGCTCTGAACTTATGTCGCCTACCGCCACGCCGATCGCCACTCGCACCATTCGTATTGGTTCCCGCAAAAGTCAGCTTGCACTGGTACAGACCTATTGGGTGCAGGAGCAGTTGCAAAAAGCCTTCCCAGACCGAACCTTCGAAGTGCATACCATGAGCACTCAGGGCGACAAAATTCTGGACGTGGCGCTGGCAAAGATCGGCGACAAAGGCCTCTTCACGAAAGAATTAGAAGTCGGCATGATCAGCGGTGACATTGATTTCGCCGTCCACTCCTTAAAAGATCTGCCCACTCATTTGCCGGAAGGTCTGGTTTTAGGCTGCGTGACCGAACGCGAGAATCCTGCTGATGCGTTGGTTGTACACGAAAAGCACAAAGACAAGCAGCTTCCCACCTTGCCAGAGGGTGCTGTAATCGGCACATCTTCCCTGCGACGGCTCGCGCAACTGCGGCACCACTATCCCCACCTCAGCTTCAAAGATGTGCGGGGCAACCTGAATACACGACTGGCAAAGCTGGATGCAGGCGAATACGATGCGCTGATTCTGGCAGCAGCAGGCTTGCAGCGGTTAAACATGGCAGACCGTATCCATCAGGTGATTTCGGCAGAAGTGTCGCTACACGCGGTTGGGCAGGGTGCGTTGGGCATTGAATGTCGGGGTGACGATGCAGAAGTCTTGTCGCTGCTAAAAGCGCTGGAGCATGAGCCAACTGCACAGCGCTGCTACGCTGAGCGATCGTTCCTACGAGAGCTAGAGGGTGGTTGTCAAGTGCCGATCGGTGTGAACACGTCTCTAGAAGGCGATCGGCTCACCTTGACGGGCATCGTGATCAGCTTAGACGGACAAACCGCCGCTAAAGATAGCGTGAGCGGTCTTGCTGCTGCTGCCGAAACGCTGGGCATTGAGCTGGCTCAACGGTTACGTCAACAGGGTGCACAGGCAATTTTGGACGAGATTCTGGCAACGGTACAACGAAGCTGAAGCATGGTTGCTGTTTGTTGGTTTTTAGAGGGGGCGATCGGCTTAAGCATGCTCTTCTGTTGAGTCATGGGATTAGTACAAAAGCAAAGGAACCTCCTTTATACATTTCTCTGCCTTGCTGCCTTTTATCTAACAACCAACAACTAACGACGACTAGCACAAGGGTTGTGCCAGTATTGCTCTCAAATTTGTGTGCCACAATCGGTAGCAATGCTGCAAGTGCCAATTTCTCTGAATCACTTTGCATCAATGCACTCAATCAAGGCTGGGCTACATGCTGGGCACCCTGCTTAACGGACGCTTTAGAATCATCCAGGCTTTAGGTAGCGGTGGTTTTGGGCAGACATACATTGCAGAAGATGCCTTGTTGCCCGATCGCCCTGAATGCGTCATCAAGCAATTTAAGCCTGCCTATCAAGAAGCAGAGTTTTTGCAGGTTGCACGTCGCCTCTTCTCTACGGAAGTTGAGACCCTGCGAAAGCTGGGCAGTCACGATCAGATTCCGACACTGCTAGCTGATTTTGAGGAACATCAAGAGTTTTACCTGGCGCAGGAGTACGTTAAAGGAACGTCTCTAGCAGATGAAATTGCAGTCACGCAGCGGCTTGATGAAGCGGCTGTAGTTGATCTGTTACGGGACGTGCTGCATATTCTGGCGTTTGTGCATCAGAACTACGTCATTCACCGCGACATTAAGCCTAGCAACCTCATTCGGCGGCAACGAGACGGCAAACTGGTGCTGATTGATTTTGGAGCGGTCAAAGAAATTCAAACGCAAATTACCAGCATGGTCCCTGGGCAAAGCGAGTTGACGGTCGGTATTGGCACGCAAGGCTATGGGCCCAGCGAGCAGATGATGGGCAAGCCGCGCTACAACAGTGACCTCTATGCCCTGGGCATGACCGCAATTAACGCACTTACTGGGCTGCAACCGTCACAACTACCGACCCACCCTGAAACTGGCGAAGTCATTTGGCGTGATCTGGTGCAGGTTAGCTCTGGACTGGCAAGCATTTTGACGAAAATGACCCGCTACCACTTCAGTCAGCGGTATCAATCTGCGCAGGCGGTGCTATACGCACTGGAACACCCAGCCGAAATTGTGGCTGATGAAACACAGTTGCCTGCCACTGTGGCAGAGTATCCAATCCAACGGACAGCGGATGGGGACGATCGTGCCACCGTACCCCAAACAGCCCAGTTCTCGCTCACCCACTGGCAGAGCCTCTCCAGCAGTGCGCGGAATGCAGATGGCAGACATCCCAAAGGCTTCAGGCTAGCAGCACTGTCGATCGGCGTTGCCAGTCTTGCCGTCACTGGTTTCATCCTAGGCATGCGTCAGTTGGGTATGCTTCAGCCGCTAGAGTTAGCAGTCTACGATCACATGGTGCAGGCAAGTCCAGACGCTGGGTTAGACCCACGTCTGCTGGTGGTCGGCATCACTGAAGCGGACATCACGGCACAAAAGCAGTTTCCTATTCCCGATCGCACCCTGGCTCAAGCAATCAACGCCCTGCAATCTGCTCAGCCCAGAGTGATCGGGCTTGATCTACTGCGTAATCTACCCCAAGAGCCTGGTCGGACAGAGCTTTTAGCAGTACTCAAGGCACCCAATGTCATTGCGATTACGACTTTGGGTAGTGCGAATCCACCTGCAATACCAGCACCAGCAGAAGTGCCTTTGAATCGCGTTGGTTTTAATGACGTGATGCTCGATCCAGGAGACATCGTGCGGCGCAATCTATTATTTGCCGATAGCACCACTCCCACCAGTCAAACTCCAGTGACGTTTTATTCGTTTTCTGCCCGTTTAGCGCTGGCGTATCTCGCAGTACAAAAGCTAGGACTGCAGCAGCGCTCCAGTGATCCTGACCTTTTTCAGCTTGGCAAAACGCCGTTTAGTCCCTTGGAGAAAAATTCAGGCGGTTACCAGGCGATCGATGCTCATGGCTACCAAGTTCTGTTGAAGTATCATGGACGCACGATCGCGCGGCAAGTAAGCTTGAGCGATGTCCTTAGCGGCAAAGTGCAGCCCGACTGGGTAAAAGATAAAGTCGTTCTCATGGGTACAACAGCTGCCAGCGGTAAAGATTTCTTTTCGACACCCTATAGTTCTGCCAGCGAAGAGACACCCAGAATGGCTGGGGTTATGGTACATGCGCAGATGGTGAGCCAGCTTTTGAGCGCAGCCTTAGACGGTCAACCGCTTGTCTGGTTCTGGACTGAATGGGTAGAAGCGCTGTGGATTGCAGCCTGGGCAGCGATCGGCGGCGTATTGGCCTGGTATATCCGACAGCCCCTAGTCTTGGTGATCAGTGGCACAGCGCTCTTGATCGGTCTCGCTGCCATTGGTTTCAACCTCTTTCTGCAACAGGGTTGGATTCCGCTGGTGGCTCCTGCCATTGCTGCTACGGCTACAGGCGGTATGGTAATTGCCTATCGTGCTTATTGGGCGCAGCGATCGGACCAGTTGAGGCGCTAGTGCAGAAGGTCTAAAAAAGCCGTTCCATATAGCGAAAATCACGCTCAACCTCTGCCCAGAGAGAACGGTTATGCGGATCAGTGCGGAGAGCCTTTTTCAGGTAAATTCTAGCCTTATCGAGCTGTCGTTCCTGAATCAGCTGCCGTCCCCAGCGCTGATACGCGATCGCTTGCCATTGCTTCACCTCTGGATCTTGCGGGATGCGCCGTGCCAGTCCTTCGATTAGAGCGATCGCTCTTGGAAAGCGCTGCTCCTTCAGCATCTGTTGCAACTGCTGATAGGAATTCGTTTTTAGCTGCTGCTCTAACGGCGACAGATTGGTGTACTGAAGCGGAGGCTGTTTACGCGTAATGCGAGTGCCGCCAGTCGTAGTCGAGGGCGGTTGTCTTCCAGTCGCTTTCGGCGGCTCTGGCTCAGGACTAAGAATCGTAGATAAGAGAAATCGATAAGCCTCAGTGAGCTCAATAAACTTGTCTTTTGCGTGCTGATTGCCAGGGTTCACATCTGGATGGTAACGCCTTGCCAGACGACGATAAGATGCCTTGATTGCATCAAACGACGCACCAGATTCTAGCCCTAAAATGCGGTAACACTCTGCAAGGTTCATTTAGATGAGAAATGGCAGAATTACTAATGATTCTGCCACTACTGAGACGGAGTGACGTGGATTAAGGCGATTCAATCATTGAATTAATAAGAAGCTAAGCAAAGGAAGTGCTGTCAGTGGAGCCTTGAATGACTGCCTGCTGCCAACAGATCGCTTTCGCTTGCAACGCTTGATGCCAGTTCGGCTACCTTAGTTGGCAGATTCAATGACGCGATCGATCAAGCCATACTCTTTCGCTTCTTCAGCCGACATGAAGTAATCGCGATCCATATCCTTCTCAATTTTCGCCAGCTGCTGACCCGTGCGATCGGCGTAGATCTGGTTCAGCTGCCGTCGGATGCGGATAATTTCCCGCGCTTCAATTTCGATATCCGTTGCCTGACCACGAGTACCACCAGAGGGTTGGTGAATCATGATCCGTGAGTGAGGCAGCGCCAAGCGCTTGCCTTTGGCACCGGCTGCCAGCAAGAAAGAACCCATTGAGGCGGCCAAGCCCACACAAATGGTCACCACGTCCGACTTAATGTGCTGCATGGTGTCATAAATAGCCATGCCTGCTGTGACCGACCCACCAGGAGAGTTGATGTACAGCACAATGTCTTTGCCGGGATCTTCAGAATCCAGGTAGAGCATCACAGCCACGATTTGGTTGGCAATTTCATCATCAACGTCTTTGCCCAGAAAGATAATGCGCTCTCGGTAAAGACGGTTGTAGATGTCGATCCATTGTGTATACGGTTCTCCCGGCATGCGGTAGGGAACCTTGGGAACACCAATTGGCATAAGAAGCTCCGTTGTTAGATAAATTTTGAGTTTTGAGTAGCGCTCCGCGCCACGTTGCTAGAGAGTTCTGAGTTAAATTCGGTCGCTCGACACTCAAAACCTTAAAGAATGCCAGCGGGAAGAGGAACGGGAATATCTTTTTCGCTTTCGAGAACGCGATCGATCAAGCCATACTCTTTTGCCTGCTCAGGAGACATATAGAGTAGCCGATCCATATCTTTGGCGATTTTTTCGATCGATTGGCCGGTGTTCTGAGACAAAATCTCGACCATCGTCGCTTTGTTCGCTAAGACTTCTTTAGCGCGAATTTGAATATCCGTCGCCTGACCCCGTGCGTAGCTCTTGCTCTGATGGAGAACGATCGTGGCATTTGGCAAGCTCACACGGAAGCCCTTGGTGCCTGCGGAGAGCAGCATAGCAGCCATGCCCATCGCCGAGCCGATACAAATTGTCTGCACGGGCGGTTTGATATAGCGCATGGTGTCGCAAATGGCAAACGCCTCGGTTTCAAACCCGATCGGTTCGCCATCGTAGCGAGAGGTGCCTGTGGAGTTGATATAAATTTTGATTGGTTTCTCTGGATCTTCATATTGAAGATAGAGTAGCTCTGCCACAATCAACTCCGTCACAGCGGGCACCAGCGGCATGCCCAGATACACAATCCGCTCCTTTAGTAGAAGGGAAGGTAGATCGGGCGGCGGCGTACGGTAGAAGGAATCACCACCGTAGTAAGGAGACTGAGCAGCTTGGATGGATGATGTCATAGCAGGGTTGCCTGAAACGTATGGCCTGAAGTGTGTCACCTGAAACAGCGGCGCTGTCTTTACATCTTAGCGTGACAGTTGGCACTGTGGAGAAGGGAGGGGAGGAGGGAGGGTGTAGGGTGTGTAGGGTGTGGGGTGTAGGTGGAGAAAGTCTTGAGTTTTGAGTTTTGAGTTTTGAGTTTTGATTGCAGCCTTCATTCCTCATCTTTAGCCTTTAGCCTTTGGCCTTTAGCCTTTCCCCACTCCCAATACATTCTTCCTAGCCGATCCCTTTTCACTTTCGCCTATTCTGGTTATTAATAGGCTTACGCTGTTTGCTTTGAGGTCATGTGTTTACCTCCCGCTTTACCAGGAGCTTCGTACCATGAAAGTTGGTTTGCAGTCTGTTCTAAACGATGCCAATGTTGATGCAGCCCAAGCGGCGAGCCAGCGTCAGCTTTCAGTTTCGATCGCGGCGATCGCAGAAGCGATGAGTCGCAGCATTCCATTAAATCTCTGTTTGATTTTAGACCACAGTGGCTCAATGGGCGGTCGGGCACTGGATACGGTCAAACAGGCAGCGCAACGGATTGTCGATCGGCTGTCACCGGGCGATCGGCTGACGATCGTGGCCTTTGACCACAAGGCGAAGTTGCTGGTGCCTAATCAGGTGATTGACAACCCTGCCAGCGTAAAGTTGCAAATTAATCAACTGAAAGCAGCGGGCGGCACAGCAATCGACGAAGGCTTACGGCTGGGCATCGAAGAACTGGCAAAGGGCAAAAAAGAGACGGTCTCACAGGCGTTTTTGCTGACGGATGGCGAAAACGAACATGGGGACAACGATCGCTGCCTGAAACTGGCAAAACTGGCAACAGACTATAACTTGACGTTAAACACGCTGGGGTTTAGCGATAGCTGGAATCAGGATGTGTTAGAAAAAATTGCGGATGCAGGCGGAGGAACGCTGTCATTCATTCAATACCCAGAGCAGGCGGTCGCTGAGTTCGATCGTCTCTTTAGCCGCATGCAGTCTGTCGGACTGACCAACGCCCATCTGCTGTTGACCTTAGCACCGCATGTTCGTTTAGCAGAAATGAAGCCGATCGCGCAGGTTGCGCCCGACACGATTGAATTAACGGTGCAGCAAGAAGCGGGCAAATACCTCGTGCGTTTAGGCGATCTCATGATGGATGCGCCCAGAGTCGTACTGGCAAATCTTTACATTGCCAAGCTACTAGCAGGCGAGCAGCCGATCGCCCAGGTACAGGTGCGCTACGATGACCCGGCAGCGGGCAAAGAAGGCTTGCTGTCAGAGATAGTCGCTGTCACTGCAAATGTGCTGACGCCTTATCAACCAGCCATTAATGCCGACGTACAGCAACATATTCTGGCGCTGGCAAAGTATCGGCAAACGCAGATTGCGGAAACCAAGCTGCAGCAGGGCGATCGCACAGGCGCAGCCACAATGCTCCAAACAGCCGCCAAAACGGCTCTACAAATGGGCGATCAGGGAGCCGCGACCGTGCTGCAAGCCAATGCGACAAAGCTACAAGCAGGCGAAGAACTATCGGAGGGCGATCGGAAGAAGACGCGCATTGTGTCTAAAACGACGTTGCAGTAGGCAGTAGAACGATCGCTTTAGTTGTCCCGATTAGCCAATAGAACGCCGTCTCAGCTTCTTACCTAGTCCCTTTTCTTCGCTTTCCAGATACCACCGTGGGGCAGAGCAGGTTGTTTTGACTGATCCATATCCAGCATGTTGGCAGGTAAACTGTCACTCTCCCGTAACATCTCATCTGGCGCGGTAGAGGACAGGGGATGGGGAGCACAGAACGAACAACACTTCTGGCGAGATCGGGGCATCAGGCACTTAGATCATAAGTTTGCGAGACGTTAAGAAGGAATCATAGACGCTCTGGGTCGGGCAAAAATCATCCGTCCAGCCGAGGTTTGCAGCGCGCTAGTGACAACCACCTGAAGCTCACCGCCCACATAGTCGCGACCTTCTTCAACCACGACCATTGTGCCGTCATCGAGATAACCCACGCCCTGTGCAGCCTCTTTTCCTTGCTTAAGAATCTTGAGGTCGAGACTATCGCCAGGAAGATAAGACGGACGCACGGCATGAGTCAGATCATTCACATTCAGGACAGGCACTCGCTGCACGCTGGCAACCTTGTTCAAATTGTAATCATTCGTTAACAGTGTGCCGTTAATCTCCTGCACCAAACGCACCAACTTGGCATCAACGGTAGGGATATCGTCATAGTCGGCAGAATGGATGATGATACGATCGGGATAGGCCTCTTTCATCCGGTTGAGGATATCCAGCCCACGTCGTCCTCGCACTCGTTTAATGTCACTAGAGGCATCAGCCACCTGCTGCAATTCTGCCAACACAAATTGAGGCACTAGAAGTTGTCCCTCAATAAACCCTGTATTCAACAACTCCTCAATCCGTCCATCAATGATGCAGCTTGTGTCGAGCACTTTAGTGGACGCTGGCTTCAATGTGCCCTCGGCCAGTAGCGTCGTTTCGACCGTATTAGGGTTAATCAAACGCAGCAAGGTACGACCATGCGTATCAGCTAGTGTGATGCCAGAAAAGGAAAAAAGAATGCTGCCCAGCACGGCTGCCAGAGGTTTGAGAAACGAGAATTCAGGTGGAATGGGCAGTAGGAAAATGGGTGCCAGCATTAGGTTAGCCACCAAAAGCCCAAGAACCAGACCAACCGCACGGCTTAAGAGCACATCCGCTGGCAACGCGCGAAACTGGCGCTCAAAGCGTCGATAAGCGGTTTGCATCAGCAAGCCGATCGCAAAGCCAATCAACGCTCCAAAGCCAGCTGTTACCCAGCGAAGGGCGCTTTCATTAGTGACTTGTTGAAGAGCACTGATTGGCAGCTCTTCGATGCCGTTAAAACCGATCCCCGCCCCTGCTAGGATGAATGAAAGAATGATAATGGCGTCAAGCATAAGCTTAGTTTGGTTGGGGGGACTGATTCCAAACGTCTGCACGGTTAGGAATCTACCGCTCTGGATGTCGAGCTAGTGAGAGCATATCAATCGAACGCAATGGAGAGAAGCAGTGCAGCGATTCAGCTAGCATAGCAAGCAAGCGGCATAGCTTCATTATACTCTTCGTACCTGTAATGCTTTTGCCCAAGGTAGATTCTAAGGAAACACTTAATCTTATCGAGCTGCCAGGGTCTGCTTATCTGCACATCCCCTTCTGTAGAAGGCGCTGTTTTTACTGTGATTTTGCGGTGTCTATCGTTGGCGATCGCCCACCCGTGGCTCGAACCGATGGCTTACCCGCTAACCCACTGAATGGCAGCAATTCTGGCACGATCGCCCATTACGTGGAGATCCTTTGCCAGGAAATTCGGCTTACCGAAGCAACTGGGAAACCCCTCGATACTGTTTTCTTTGGGGGCGGCACGCCATCCCTACTCTCCGTTGAGCAACTGAGCCGCATTCTGAGCACGCTGGAGCAGCAGTTCGGCATTGCTCCTCAGGCTGAAATCTCTATGGAGATTGATCCCGGTACGTTTGATTTGTCGCAACTTCAAGGTTATCGAGCGGCAGGCGTGAATCGGGTCAGTATTGGCGTGCAGGCGTTTCAGTCGGAACTGTTACAGGCCTGTGGTCGATCGCACACCGTTGCCGATGTGTACCAGGCTGTGAAGTGGGTCCAAGAAGCGGGCTTCGAGAATTTCAGCTTAGACCTGATTTCTGGCTTGCCGCACCAAACATTGGACGATTGGCAAGAGTCTTTAGCAAAGGCGATCGCCCTCGCGCCCACTCACCTCTCGTGCTACGACCTGACCATCGAACCTGTGACTGCCTTTGGTCGGCAATACAAACCGGGCATGCAGCCGTTGCCATCCGATGAAGTCACTGCCGAGATGTATCGCACTGCCCAACGGTTACTGACAGCAGCAGGCTATGCCCATTACGAAATTTCTAATTACGCCAAATCAGGCTACCAGTGCCGCCACAACCGCGTTTATTGGGAGAACCGATCGTTTTACGGATTTGGTATGGGCGCAACGAGCTACTTAGACGGCAACCGCCTTTCCCGACCCCGGAAGACACGCGAGTACTATGAGTGGGTGGAGGAAGAAAGGCTTAAGGCTAAAGGCTTAAGGCTAAAAAATGAAGTTGATCCTTCAGACTTGAGCCCACTGCCAAGCGGAAGCAAGCTACAACCTTCAGACGTTTTGCTCGACACTTTGATGCTTGGGTTACGACTGGCTGAAGGATTGAGTTTGACAGCACTGATTGAGCAGTTTGGCAGAGCAGCGTTGGAACGGGTTTGGGCGTGTTTGCAGCCGTTTCAACAGAAGGGCTGGGTGAAAATTAGTTCTAACAAAAAAGAGGTGATCGACGCATTGTTAGCAACTCTACCGGAAACGGGACGGCTCCAATTGACTGATCCAGAAGGCTTCCTCTTCTCAAACGTCATTCTCGTAGCGCTGTTTGAGGAGTTTGAGTAGAGAAAGCATCACCTCAAAGCTTGCACCTTTCCCCATGCCCTAGATACCAAACAGTGTTTGCAGGCGTTTGCGAATTTTCAGCAATGGCGTTTCTTCAGATAGTTCTGACAGCAGGCCCATTGCACGCAGGGTTTGTTGGCGTTCCATCAACTTGTGTGCAATCTGGTCTGCCAGTCCGCGATGGTCTTCCAGTAGTTTTTGTAAGTCGTTGCGTTCGATGACAAAGAGAACCGTGTCTTCGAGCGTTCTCACGGTTGCCGATCGGGGAATGCCCATCAGCAAAGACATTTCGCCGAAGAATTCACCTTCATTGAGCGTGGCAATATATTGCTCTGCCTGCTTCGAGAAGATTTCAACCGAGCCTTTCAAAATAATGTAAAATGACTCGCCGGGTGTCCCTTCCTCGCAAACAATTTGTTCCGTTGGAAAGAGCTGCCGATAGCCATATTCAATGAGCTGCAGCAGTTCTTCATCCGTGCATTGCTCAAAGTAAGCAATGCGCCGCAGCATGTCGCGCAGGGTCAAGTTGTTGGGTGCTTTGGGTGCAGGCTTGCGGCTGCCCACATCACCTTCGAGATGCTTGCCATTACCAGTAGCCCTTTCACTATCGGGGTGGAACAGTTGCAACACGTCCCCGATATTGCGGATGTTGAGATCGTGCTGGGGAAAAGGGACTTCAATGCCGCGGTGGTGAAGCTCGCGATCGATGCCAAAGTACAGCGCACTTTTAATCGGTTCGCTCTCTGTCGGTTCATTCGTCCACACCAAAAGCTCAAACAGCATAGCGCTATCGCTAAAGCCCTTAAACCAAACGCGAGGCGACGGGTCTGTGAGCACTTTGGAATCTTTACGAGCCGCTGCCAGCAACGCTTCCGTGACGATGAGTGTATCGCTGCCCTGAGCCACACCGATCGGCACGTGGAGACGACAGCGCGGGTCACGGTAGCTCCAGTTAATGATGTTGTTTTCGACAAAGCGAATATTGGGCACGATGACAAACACGCCATCCAGTGTCCGTACAGTGGTCGATCGGATCGAAATGTTTTCGACCGTACCCAGCAGCTTATCGATTTCAATGAAGTCGCCCACGCGGATCGGTTGCTCGATGAGAAGCGTGATCCCGCTAATAAAGTTGCTGGCAAGGTTTTGCAGCCCAAAACCTAAGCCAATGCCCAAGACGCCTGCAAACAGCGTTAGAGAGCTGAGATTGACACCCGCCGTTTGCAACACAATCACAAAGCCGATCGCCGTCAACAGATAACGGATAAAAGTGGCAACAACTTCACGACTGCCGCGATCGAGTCCCAGCCGTACCAGCAAGCGACGATTGATCAGATTACTGAGCGATCGCGACACCCAGAAGACCGCCACACTGATGATTACCAGCGTCACAATGAGGCTGAGCGAATAACGATTATTGCCGACCTCGAACATGGGTGTGGCAAATAACCGCATCAACTCTGCAAACGTTGTCTGAATTCCGTTAAGCAACCAGTTCATGCATGAGCCAGTGAAAAGCTATCTGAACATTGTGCCGGATTTGGTTGCGGCTCAGAAAAAGAAACTCAATCTCTTCATGCAGTTTGCACAGTGCCCTGCTGATCAAGGTGGCAGACGGGATGAGTGATTGGCAGTCGCCCTGGTATTGCTTTTTGACCTGGCACTGCCATCAGAAAAAAGTGGAGTGCGATCGCGATCGCACTCCACTAAATTGCCGTATAGCTAAAAAACAATCACTAGACTTTGGCTTCTTCCCGCACCAGTTTGTCCCAACCAAGGTCTTTGAGTTCGGTATTGCGGCGCAGAGGACGCGTCACCAGTTCCAAAATGTCACGAGCGTTGGTAAAGCCGTGAATTTGGGCAAAGGTGAATTCGACTGACCATTTGGTGTTGATGCCGCGTGCTTCCAGGGGGTTAGCGTGCGCCATGCCTGTAATGACCAGATCAGGCTTCAGTGCGGTAATGCGCTGAAGCTGGTTGTAATTATCGGGCTTTTCAACAATGCGAGGTGTCGGCACACCCATTTCGTGGCAGGTTTTCTCCAGCAGCGTTAATTCTGCTGCCTGATAGCGCTTATCCATATAGGGAATGCCAATTTCAGGGCAGCTCATGCCGCAGCGGATGAGGAAACGTGCCAGGGAGATTTCCAGCAGGTTGTCGCCCATGAAGAAGACGGATTTGCCGCGAATGAGTTGAAGGTAGTCTTCCATCCCTGCCCAGATTTGCGCTTCCCGATCGTCCAGCCCTTTCGGTTCAATACCAAATACGGAGCAGATCTTTTCAATCCAGGCGCGAGTGCCATCAGGACCGATCGGGAAGGGAGCGCCAATCAGCTTGCACTTACGACGACGCATAAACGTGGTAGCGGTACGCGAGAGGAAAGGATTGACACCCGACACATAGTAGCCTTCTTCAATCACAGGCAGTTCAGTGTAACGCTTAGCAGGCAACCAACCAGAGACTTTGATGCCCTGTTTCTTGAGTTCCAACGTCAATTGCGTGACCACTGGATCAGGTAGAGAACCGAACAGCACCAGCGGTGGGTGATCCACGTACTCAGATTCTGAGGTGGCAATCTCTTCTTTTTTGCGCCCAAAGTTGAGCAGTTTAGTAATCGCGTTGCGCTCTTCTTTGTCGCCTTCAGCTGCAAGCGGTTTATCAGGACAACGGTTCACCATTGCAGCGAGAACGGTATCTTCGCCTTGCGTGAAGGCATAATCCAATCCATTTGCGCGAGCCACAACGATCGGAATTCCCAGTTCAGCTTCCAGTCTAGGAGCCAACCCTTCCAAATCCATCTTGATGATTTCGGTGGTGCAGGTGCCAATCCAGACGATAACGCTGGGGTTGCGATCGCGCTTAATCTGCAAGCACAGCCGCTTCAATTCTTCGTAGTCATTCAATTGTGCAGAAATATCGCCTTCTTCCAGCTCTGCCATCGCATAACGTGGTTCGGCGAAGATCATCACGCCCATCGCGTTTTGCAGAAAGTAGCCGCAGGTCTTGGTGCCAATGACCAAAAAGAAGCTGTCTTCAATTTTCTGGTATAGCCATGCGACGCAGCTAATGGGGCAGAAGGTGTGATAGTTGCCTGTCTCGCATTCAAAATTCAGGGCTTGCGGTTCGGTTTCAGCAAGAGTCATGAGTCAGTGTCCTCCGTGAAGGGAGTGGTTGGTGGTTGGTTGTTAGTTGTTGGCAGTGTTGCTGCTTTTCCCTCACCCTCAATCCCTCTCCCTGGGGAGAGGGACTTTGAATCTAGCTCCCTTCTCCTGCGGGAGAAGGGCTGGGGATGAGGGCGGTTCGGATTGCTCGAACGATTATTCGGTCAATAGTGGTTAGCAGAAGAGAGATTAATCGCGTCGATCGCGCGAACCACGGCAGTCTTCATCAATTTGGGCAGGCGCTTTCATCGGCACTTGGCTGGCTTGGATGTTGATCTCATGCAAAGCGGCAGGCAGTAGCTTACGGGAGCCGTTCGTCGTTTCGTTGACTGCACCTTCAGACACCTTGTCTAACTGTTCTTCGGGGTTAAAGTTGAGTCCCAGAGCCATCACGATGCGATCGGGGTTGCTGCTCAGATCGACAACCAATGGTAAAAGTTGAGCAAGCCTTGGCTCCAATACTGAGAGGGTTGCCAGAATAAAGCCAGACGAGGGGCGACGTTGCCCGTCACAGTTGACCCAAACCCCTAAACGCGACAGCCATTGACGATTTTCGGCGTAGTAGGTCAACCATTTTTCTCGCACCGATTGGCGAATTTGCTCAGTATTCACGGGTAAATTAGTTTTGAGTTTTGAGTTTTGAGTTTTGAGTTTGGTCATCACTCATCACTCAAAACTTATCACCCATAACTTTCTTTTAAACCATCATCACGTCTAATTCTTGGGCTTCTGAGCGCACGGGTGGCTGAGCAGGGTTGAGGTAGAAGTCAGACAGGAGGGAGAACAGTTCGCGATCGGGCGTGTCGTTCGGCACCACGCCTTCGGGACGCGCCAGAATTTGGTCAGCGATGTTGAGGTAGTAGTCGCAGACGTAGTTGAGCGACGGATCAGTTTCCGCCATTTCAAACAGCGTCTTGCCTTTGACACGAGACACGCGAATATCTTCAATCAGCGGCAGAATTTCCAAGACAGGCATGGGGACGGTTTCAATGTACTTGTCGATCAAATCGCGCTTGGAGGTGCGATTGCCAATCAATCCACCTAAACGTAGGGGATGTGTCCGGGCTTTCTCGCGCACGGAAGCAGCAATCCGATTGGCGGCAAATAGAGCATCAAAGCCGTTGTCGGTCACGATCATGCAGTAGTCGGCGTAGTTGAGGGGAGCGGCAAAACCACCGCACACTACGTCACCCAACACGTCAAACAGAATGATATCGTATTCGTCGAAGGCGTTGAGTTCTTTTAGCAGCTTGACGGTTTCGCCCACAACGTAGCCGCCGCAGCCTGCCCCGGCTGGAGGTCCACCCGCTTCCACGCAATCCACGCCACCGTAGCCTTTGTAAATCACATCTTCAGACCACACATCTTCGTAGTGATAGTCTTTTTCTTGCAGCGTATCAATAATGGTGGGGATGAGAAAGCCCGTCAGCGTAAAGGTGCTGTCGTGTTTGGGGTCGCAACCAATTTGCAAAACCTTTTTGCCACGACGCGCCAGTGCGACTGAGATGTTGCAGCTTGTCGTAGATTTGCCAATGCCGCCTTTGCCGTAAACTGCGAGTTTCACTCTAGTTGTCTCCTAATCGTGTCGTGGGCTGCTCAGAAACCGGGTTTCTTATTTCTAGGTTTCTTATTCGGATTGGTCGATGAGGTCATTATTGGGCAACTCGATCGCAAAGGAAAGCGCGACCAAAAATGCACAGGGCTGCTAAACGAATAATTAAACCGTCTGGATTTGCTGGAACCTTGCTAGAAAGCATAAGGCTCTATCAGTATCTAAAACCACGTCTTAATCAGTTTTAACCTTTGTTTTTTATAAAAAGTGGAACAAAAGACAATAAATAAAAAGCGTCTGGAATGTTCTCGTTAGAGGCACTTTAAAGCGATCGCGCCTCTCCACACGCCCACTTCACCGACTAAAGTCAGACTCTACCAATGGCGCTTGCTAGTCTAAACGGCGACTGATCCCCAAAAAATAAGGGCGATCGCGCTAGATGTAAGGCGCTTGCTCAACCCAAAGTGTCTGCCTATCAGTCGTTTCAAAGCTTGGGAGCGATCGCGCACACTTCAACAGCAAGCCCCTTGCCGGGATTTTCGCTCTGCAATGGTTGGTGAATGCAATGGGAAAGAAGGGCTGATTAGTGGGGCGATCGTCCAAAACGATCAACAAACCAGCCGAAACAATCAGTCTTTTATTAAAAATAGTGACAACTTGCCAAACGGCTTCCTTTCGTAACAAATGCGTTACTGCTTCACAAATCCACGCATTAGCGTTTGAGTAGGATTATCAACCAGGAGCGTTTTCTTATCGGCTGAAGCATAGAGCATGAACCTATAGCACTTACTGCATCCAGGAAGGTCGGTTGAGCCACTCGCCCTGTCATTGCGTTCAGCTACATCGTCAATAAAAATAAGCTTATTGCCATCAAGTTTGACTTTGCCGTGCAGTTTACCGTCATCGCCGAAGAGTATGAACATAGCCTCAAATGTGCCGTTTGCCTTGATTGTGATGCTCATCTGTTCAACGAATTGACGGTAATCCGTCTCAAGTTCTTTTACAGGCATACTTACTGAATTTTTCATATCACTTAATGACTTTTTCAGTGCTTTCTCATCAACGACTCCTTTGTACGTTCCTGCCAATGACTCGATCGTGAGTGGTGCGGTAACAGGGGAGGCGATCGCGGGTTGAGGAGAAGCGGGACGATCGTCGTTGGCGATCGCAGAAGGCACGGTTTGAGAACATGCTCCCACTGTTAGCAAAACTGGTAGTAGAAAGAGGATGGGTAAAATCCGCATAATGACGGTTGCTTTGAGTACGATCAGACAATGAATATCGCGGAGTCTAGCAAAAGCAGTAAACACACTCCATCAGCATTGTTACTAGCCTGATCATTAAGAGTCATCAGGTCATCATTGAGCAAATTAATCAGACAGTTTGAATGCGATTGTCCAATCATCTAAAATTTTGCTTCCACACAGCACAGCAGGCAGTATAACGGCAGTAGAAATGAGAAGTTGTTTAAACTGGCGCATAAAATTCTTTCCTTATTGCTGCAAATCTTGACTGACTATGGCTCAATGCAGCGACAGGAAGAACTGACCTGACGAGCCTGGAAGCCGTTAGCAAGGGTTTAGCAGTTGTAGCAAGCGGTTGATTTTTACAAGTCTGGTTCATCGTCACCGAGCTGACAAAAGGCATTCGTTTCAAACATCCTCTCAACGAATATTAAGGAGACACTCGTGGTTCAAGATTTCACTGCATTCAGAAAAATTTCGTTTCAGACGGTCGATGTCGAGGTTGCGCTAGCAGAAATTGAGTATCAATACCTCAGATTTGTTTGCGAAGCGACGCTGCGTAATTCCGATGAAGTGTTGCGCGAGCAAATTCGCAATTTGCATATCCCCGGCTTACCGTCGTTTGACGACTGGCGCAAACAAGAAGCGACTCCAGTTAGAGGCATCCTGGTGCCTTCGATTGAGACCAACACCATTCCAACAACCGCGATCGCAAGTCAGGAGAGCGTCGCTCCGGTGGTTGAACCTGCTGTTGCACCATCAACGAAGCCCAGTAGCGATCGCAAACCAGCAGACGCACCAACGGCTAAAGCAACTCAAGCAGCGCCATCAGGAAGCGTCACCAGCGCACTCTTGCAGGTGTTAGCTGAGCCAGCGTCAGCCAAACTAACCTCGCGAGAAGTCATTGAACAACAACACGAAAAGCTCAGCGCCCTGCTGAAAGAAGGCCAAAGCATGGATGAGCTTGCCACCCTGCTGACCAGCAACGGTGCCAAGATTAGCGCCTCTACGCTCAGAAATTATCTGTCAGCTGCCAGACGCAAAGCCAAAACAAGTAACGCTAACAATGCAGGCAAACCCGCCCGTGCAAAGAATGACCCAGCCGCTAAAAAAGTCACTGGAGAGCGATCGACTGACAACGCAGTCCCAGCATCAAAGCCATCAGTCGAGGCCGCTCCAGTGGTCATTTCACAGCCATCCACGGCTGAAGCTACAGACGCTCCCCCTGTGCCCACAAAGCCTAAAAGAGGTCGCCCCAAAGCTGCTGCAAAAGCGAAGCTCGAGCATGAAACCAGCGTGACTGCGACCCGTAAGCCCAAAACCCAGGCGCCTGCACTCAAAAAGCGAAAGGGCAGTCGATAATGGACGACAGGGGGGATTGAAAGGATGAGCCAGTCACCGTAGAGACGCAAAAGACGCACTCAAAGCGCATCATGTCCTAACCATTACTATTAGGGCTTAAAACGTCACTACGGTACGAATCCCCTCACCGCTGTGCATCAGATCAAAGGCTTCGTTAATCCGCTCAATGGGCATCACATTGGTAATGAGATCATCAATATTGATTCTCCCTTCCATGTACCAGTCCACAATCTTAGGAACATCCGTGCGGCCTCTAGCGCCCCCAAACGCACTGCCCTTCCAGACACGCCCTGTCACGAGTTGAAAGGGGCGCGTGCTAATTTCTTGCCCAGCGCCCGCAACACCAATAATGACGCTCACACCCCAACCCTTGTGACAGCATTCCAACGCCTGTCGCATCACATTGACATTGCCAATGCATTCAAAGCTATAGTCAGCGCCACCCTTCGTCAGCTCGACTAAATGCGCCACCAGATCGCCCTCAACCTCACGAGGGTTCACAAAGTGAGTCATACCAAGCTTTTCTGCCAGAGCCTTCTTTTTGGGGTTAAGGTCTACACCCACAATCATGTTGGCTCCCACCATGCGAGCACCCTGAATCACGTTTAAACCAATACCGCCGAGACCAAAGACCACCACATTGGCACCGTACTCAACTTTGGCAGTATTGATGACCGCGCCAATCCCCGTTGTCACGCCACAGCCGATATAGCAGACTTTCTCGAACGGTGCGTCTTCGCGAATTTTGGCGACTGCAATTTCGGGTAGCACCGTGTAATTGGCAAAGGTCGAGGTGCCCATGTAGTGATACAGCGGCTGACCGTCGATCGCAAACCGACTGCTGCCATCAGGCATGACACCGCGCCCTTGAGTTGAGCGAATTGCCTGACAGAGATTTGTCTTCTGGCTCAAACAATACTCACAATTGCGACACTCTGGCGTGTAGAGAGGAATGACATGATCGCCCGTCTTCAATGACTGGACGCCTGCACCCACTTCCACAACCACGCCAGCTCCTTCATGCCCAAGAATGGCAGGAAACAGCCCTTCAGGGTCGGCGCCCGACAGTGTGTAGGCATCGGTGTGGCAAACGCCTGTAGCTTTGATTTCGACCAACACTTCTCCCTCTTTGGGTCCATCAAGCTGCACCGTTTCAATACTTAGCGGTTTTCCTGCTTCCAGCGCGACAGCGGCTCTAACGTCCATAACTCTGCTCCAACGTCCAGATTTTAGTGCTCAGATTAGGGCTTTTAGATTGAAATCTAAAGTCTCCTAACGACTACAGTCCACAGTCTAAAGCAGTTTACCCCGGCGGCGTCGATCGCCCTTAACGTGCGAACTAAATCCTTTGAGCCGATCGCGCCCACAGCCAGCCCAACCAACTGCCTACAAAATAAGGTGGAAAGTCCAGCCAGTTAAAGGTAGTGCCCAAAACAAGTCGGCCTGGCAAGGTAGCCCGAGCTGCTTCCAAAAACGGTGGATGCCATAGCTGGAGACACTCTAAGCCACAGGTACTGAGACAAACTCCGATCGCAATGGGACGCAAAGCAACACGAGGGAAAAGGAAACTAACCAGTAAAACCCAGAAAATTTCGTAAGCAAGGCTGCCGATCGCATCATTCAACCATTCGGGCGTTAGTCCTTGAGCAAAGCGAATGATATATCCGATCGGCACAATGAGGCTTATGCTGACTAACAGCACAAGGCGATATTTCAAAAACCGTGGATGTCCAGAGTGAAAAAGAAGCATTCGGAATTTTAGCTGAGAGCGATCGAGGGGCAATTTTTTTTGATCGTGGAGAGAAGCAGACAGATAACTAACGGGTGAAATGTAGACGATCACTAGCCAGTGGGCACTACTGTCTAAGCAACGCTCAACAGCGACAGATGAGCCACCCGTTTTCCAATCATGCTTAAAAGCATCTGGGCTGTCGATCAGTCAATTATTGAAAAATTCGCTTGGTATATAAGAAAAGCTGATCGCAAATGCCTCTAGCGACCGCCAAAGAAACGAAAATTGTACATTATTGAAAATAAGATGGACAAAAAACTAAGGAGTTGCTATCGTCCATTATTGGTATATTTAGCCCCAACACAAAAATTTAGAAACTTTTTTCCAAAAAAGTGAGCATTTGCAAAACTCTTTGTTAAAGTTGGAGGCAATTTTACGTCTTTCTAGGGAGCTTTATTTGAGCGTGTATGACTGCTAAATTGTCTTCTGATATCACTGAAACTGATTCTGCCGAATCAGAGGTTGCTGATTCTTCTGAATCAGTAGTTGCTGAACTTGATTTTGCGATCGATTTAACCGAAATTGAAGAGTTCGATCCGGACGAAGCTTCGCCAGAGAAGGTTCCATACAAACCAACCAAAGCGGAACGTCTTGGTCTTACCGATGATTCAGTGGGCTTATTCTTACGAGAGATGGCACGCTATCCTCTACTGACTCAAGCACAAGAAATTGAGTTGGCACGAGAAATTGTGAAGGGGGGCGATCGCGGCGAACAGGCAAAGCGTAAATTAGTGCGAGCTAACTTACGACTGGTTGTTTCAATTGCCAAAAAATATCTCAACCGGGGAGTACCGTTTCTGGATCTGATCCAGGAAGGGGCAATGGGGCTGATGCGGGCTGCCGAAAAGTTTGACTATGAGCGCGGCTACAAGTTTTCAACCTATGCCTACTGGTGGATTCGCCAGGGCATCACCCGTGCGATCGCTTCTCAATCCCGGACGGTGCGGCTACCCGTCCATATGGTCGAAAAGCTGAATCAGGTTCGCAAAGCCCGACAAACGCTCTCTCAAGCCCTGGGGCGCAAGCCTACCAAAGCCGAACTGGCAGCAGCCCTTGAAATTGATGAAGACAAGCTGGAACAGGTGTTAGACGTCAGTCAGGGTACCCTGTCGCTGCATGCCTGGGTGGGGCGTGAAGAGGATACAGAACTCATGCAGTTGATTGAAGACGCAGATAATATTGCGCCAAACGATTGCCTTGATCACAAACTCCTGTGCGATCGCCTCAACTCAGTGTTAGATCACCTCAGTGATCGCGAACGCGACATCATCAAGCTACGGTTTGGTCTTGAAGATGGACAGCACTACACCCTGACCGAAATCGGCGAACTTTATCAGCTTTCACGCGAACGAGTACGCCAAATTCAGGCAAAAGCAATGCGGAAGCTGCGGCACCCACGCCGCCAAGCCTTGCTTAAAGACTGGATTCGTTAATTAAGTTCAATCGCTCAGTGACCACAATCTCAGCTCACGTGGGCTCAGGACGCTTGATTGAGACGGCGAAACAGACGCTAGCTTGGCACAGGAGGTAGGGACTTTGCCCGTTCTGACTCCTCCAAGGCTTGGTGCACATGCTTGCGATCGTCCGGTTGTATGGCGAACAAAAGCGTCAAAGCAATTGTTCTAAAGATATCTTTATGACTGGCTATGGGTGCTTGAGGCGGCTTGACTGGATCAACTCTACATTGCGAACAGTCTTAGGACTAACTCGGATGGTAGAGGCGATCAGTATTAGCCAATACTAAACTTATAGAAGTTACGCATTGACAGAGAGCAGGAAATGTGATGACTCTAGATTAGTCTCCTAGCCCTTGGAAATCCGTCGTG
>NZ_PVWK01000166.1 GCF_003003795.1 Stenomitos frigidus ULC18
TGGCGGTTTACGACAGCCGATGCACGCATCAAACTACAGCGACTTTACCCATCAACTGAAAATTGACAGACCACTAGTCGTCGCAGCAATGCCGCTTCTAATTGGCTCAGTGGGTTTGCTTGGATCAAATCAGGCAAACGCTACTAATCCATCACGTCAAGTGGCGCAGGCTGCAGAGCCATCCAACCAGCAGCCAAATGGACAGCGGCGACCGCCCAAAATCGATTTTGCTGCTGCTGCCACAAAGTTGGGGGTAACAGAAGCTCAGTTAAAGGCGGCTCTAGGAGTACCGGCTCAGCCACCCAGTCAGTCCGATCGTTCACAGCGCCCTCGCCCCGACTTTAAGGCTGCGGCTGCCAAGCTAGGCGTGACCGAGCAAAAGCTCAAAGAGGCTCTGGGAGTGCCTGCTCAGCCACCGAGTCAGGCCGATCGCTCCCAGCGCCCCCCTCGTCCAGACTTCAAAGCTGCTGCCGCCAAGCTTGGAGTGACCGAAGAGCAATTAGTGCAGGCGCTTGGCGTTCCACCACGTCCGCCTCAGGATGGCAACCAATCTGGCGGCGATCGACCGTCTCAGCCATAGCCTCGAAGCGTAGTCAGCCAGTCCATCAAGGGGGATTGGCTGACCCCTTTCAGTCTTATGCCCATTCATTTTGCAATACTTCTCGGCTAGTCAATCAAGATCAAGCGATGACATTCGCCCCTTTTGTTGTCTACCCGCAGGGCTTAAAATCCCCAATGCTAGGGGCTTGTGAAGATGGTTGGAAGCCCCCAGCATTGGGGATGGGGGCTTTCGAGGGTTTTAAAACACGCTCTAGGGGGCTTAATCGAGCGGTATTGATTCATTTTGTTCATGGAAACGGGTTGTTGCCTCTGGCTGCTACCGAGATCCTCGTCTGCGGAGTCGATCGATCGTCACTGCCACAATAATCACCAGACCTTTGACCACAAGCTGCCAGAAGTAAGACATATTGAGCAGCGTCAGACCGTTATTCAGCACAGCGATAATCAGCGCACCGAGCAATGTTCCGGGCATGGTGCCAATGCCACCCGTAAAGCTAGTGCCGCCCAAAATGACAGCGGCGATCGCGTCCAACTCGTACCCATTACCCAGCAATCCAGTCGCGCTGTAGAGACGGCTAGAACTCATGATGCCTGCGAGACCTGCCAGCAAACCGCTGACACCGTAGACAAACAGCAGCACCCGGTTCACTTTGATGCCTGTGAGTCGTGCTGCCCGTTGGTTGCCACCCACGGCATAAATCTGTACGCCCAGCACGGTACGTCGCAAGATAAACCAGCTTGCCCCGATCGCCAGCAGTGCAATCACCACTAGCCAGGGCAATGGCCCCAGATAGTTATTGCCAATCCAGGCGAAACCGAGGTCACGGTTAATGACCGTTGTGCCGTTTGCCACGAGGTAGGCCGCGCCCCGCCATGCAGTGAGTGCGCCCAAGGTGACAATGAACGGCGGCAAATCCAGGAAGGCAATCAGGGCACCGTTCGCCAAGCCCATCAGTAACCCTGTGAGCAGTGCTACAGGAATAGCGGCCCAGCTCAAGGCGGGTAGTAAGGAGACTAAGACGGCAACGACAGCGGATACACCTAAGATCGAGCCAACGGATAGATCAATACCACCGGTCAGAATGACAAACGTCATCCCGGTTGCCAGGACGATGTTGATAGAGGCTTGCCGTGCAATGTTGACCAGATTGCCGGGAGTGAGAAAGCTCGGCGAAAGGACAGTGAACAGGATACAAATGAGCAACAAAATGGGTAGAATACCTGCAACTTGCAACCAGTTCTTTGTGCCACCCCGAGATCGCGCTTTGGGTCGATCGCCTGCCCTACCATCCATTGGTCTTAATTCGGTTTGACTCATGATGCCGTTACCTCCGATGCTCCTGTGGCGTAAGCCATGACGTTCTCCTGTGTAATGTCTATCCCCGTGGTGCCACCTAATTCGCCGACCAGTTGCCCTTCGCGCATGACCAGAACACGATCGCTCATGCCCACGATTTCTGCCAATTCACTAGACACCATGAGAATGGCAACCCCCTGCGCTGCTAGATCGCTGATGATGCGGTAGATCTCGCTTTTGGCACCAATGTCAACACCACGGGTGGGTTCATCGAGCAGCAGCACTCTCGGCTTAATCGCCAGCCAGCGCGCCAGTAAGAGCTTTTGCTGGTTTCCACCTGACAAATCCATCGCGCGGATTTCCAGGTTAGCCAGCCGGATGTTGAAGCTTTCGACCGCATCCTCCGCAATTTTGTCGATCGTGCCAAAGTTGATGACACCCACTCTAGAATCCTGTCGGAGCGAATTGAGCGCAATATTTTTCCCAGAACTCATTTCGAGAAACAAGCCCTGGTCTTTGCGATCTTCAGGAACGTAACCAATGCCAGCCTCGATCGCATCACCCGGCGAATTGATTTTCAGGCGTTCACCATTGAGAAAAACGTCACCGCTGGCCTTAGGATCAGCACCAAAAATCAGCCGCGATAGCTCTGTCCGTCCCGCACCAACTAGACCTGAAAGCCCCACGATTTCGCCTGCATGGAGCGTTAAATTCGTTGGTTTCACCTTTCGCCCGTCGCTGATATTTCGCACTTCCAACACCGCAGCACCGACTGTGGTTTGCCGCTGATGTTCGTAGAAATCTCCCATCGTTCTGCCGACCATCATTTGCACGAGTCGGTCTGCCGAAATTTCGTCGCGGGTTAGACTGCCGATATATTCGCCATCGCGCAGGACGCTGATCCGGTCTGCTAGTGCATACACTTCTTCCATACGGTGGCTGATATAGATGATGGCAATGCCATCACTTCGCAGTTTGCGGATGACGTCAAACAGTCGCACAGCTTCTCGATCGGACAACGCTGCGGTTGGCTCATCCATCACCAGAATGCGGCTCTTGTCTTTCAGCGCACGGGCGATTTCAAGCTGCTGTTGTTCAGCGATCGATAGATTGGATACCACATCATTCGGTCCAAAATCTGCCCCTAAACTGGCCAGAACATCAGCTGCCTGACGTTCCATCTGGGCACGATCGAGGAACTGTCCCCGGCTCAATTCGCTACCCATAAAGATATTTTCTGTCACGGTCAAATTAGGCGCGACGTTCAATTCTTGATAAATTAGCGTAATGCCGACACGACGCGCGGTTCCTGGGTCAGCAATAGTTACCGTTTCACCGTTAATGCGAATTTCACCGTCATCGGCAATATACGCTCCGGCAAGAATCTTCATTAGCGTGCTTTTGCCGGCACCATTTTCACCCATTAAGGCGTGCACTTCACCGGGATAAATCGTCAAATTGACGTTTTGTAGCGCAGGCACACCATGAAAGCGTTTGGTAATGCCTCGCATTTCCAACACTGGCGTCGCGATCGGTGCGTTGGGCACAGAGGTTTGTGTATCGATGGTCATGAACAACTCCTGAAATTAAAGCCTATTAGCCTGTCCAGCCTTTGTAGCTGCTGACGTTGTCACGGGTAATGAGCTTGACCGGAATCAAAATATTGGGATTGGCTGGCTTTTTGCCATGCAAAATATCGTTGCCAACCTGGACTGCCTTTTGTGTCATCCCCAATGGATCTTGGGCTGCAGTCGCCACAAAGAGGCTTTTAGGGTCTTCGATCGCCTGTTTTGCTTCGGGTGCGCCATCCACACTCACAATGAAAAATTCGTCCCGCTTCGCCTGCTTGGCTGCCAGTTCTGCACCAATGCCGCTGGGATCATTGATGGAAAAAACCGCATCGATTTTAGGAAACGACGTGAGTAGATCGGTCATTACGCGCAACCCACCATCACGGCTACCTTCGGCATTTTGGTCTTTCGATAACACCTTGATGCCAGGATTTTTAGCGAAAACTTCTTCACAACCTTTGACCCGATCGAGCACCGAATTAACCGGGGGGCCGTTCACAACGACTACATTGCCCTTACCCTTGAGGCGATCGACAATATACTGACAACTGAGTTCGCCTGCTTGCACATTGTTGGATGTAATCGTCGCATCCACACCGCCATCAGCTCCCGTATCGACTGCAATGACAATGGCTCCTGCTCGTTTAGCTTTAGCAACGGCTGGCGCAATGCCTTTACTATCTGCTGCATTCAGAATGATGACATTCGTACTTGAGGCCACGAAGTTTTCAATCTGGTTAAACTGTTGGTTCAAGTCATAGCCACTGGAAACAATAGTGGTTCTCACATTGTCTCCGCCAATCTTCTTAGCTTCTGCTGCGGCTCCACGACCCATCAAGACGAAAAAGGGATTGCTGAGGTCGCCAACTGTGACCGCGATCGATTTCAAATCACCGCTTTGCATGGCCTGACTGGTGCCCTCATTGGTTTGAGAACCCGGCGTACAAGCGGCGAAGGTACCGCCAGCAAGACCGATGATGCCAGCCAAAATGCCACTCTGTCGAATCACGCGACGAATTGCTACTCTCTTCACGTTTATTTCCACCCAACTCATTAACGAAAAGTCGGCAGAATCAAGACCCACAAACAGACTCAAGACAAACAATCACTGAAACGCCTCAATTAGAGTTTGGCGCTCAATTACTATCTGCAATACCAACTTTTTTTTACAACACTCTTGCTCAAAGAAGAGGACTATTTGCCTCTAACATTGCGATGCCTAAAATTACACAAAAATTAATCTTTGTGTAGAATCAAGGGATAAACTTGTTTTTTTAAGCGTCGCTAAACGTGTGTAAGCTGGCTAGTGCAACCAGCTAAAACTATTAGCAGATGTTGTTACTAAGTTGTTACTTAAGAACTGCAGGGTTTGATTTAATTCCACTTTCTAAGTTTCTATCCTAACGTGATGTTTTGCAAAATTAACTCATGATTCGGGCGTCTATGTCTAAAGATAGAGTTGTGATAGTGCATCGCTCAAACCCTTGCTGTTGAAATATTTCGGCTTTTCTCCTAACAGCAAATGCACCTTAAACTTAATAAAAAGTAACTTCTGCCCTCTTAATTTAAGCCACTCTTTAAGCACATGAACAAACCACACGTGATCATTTTTGGCAGCATCAATATGGATTTAGTTGCCAGGACTCCAACCTTGCCAGTACCGGGTGAAACACTGCTTGGTTACAGCTTCGCCACTGTTCCTGGTGGGAAAGGTGCAAACCAGGCGGTCGCGGTTGCTCGACTGAATATACCCACCGTCATGGTAGGGCGTGTGGGTAGTGATGGGTTTGGGCAAGAGTTATTGTCTAGCCTACAAACGGCTAGCGTTGACACGACGGATGTGTTGGTGGATGACTCCCAACATTCTGGTGTGGCAATGATTGCGGTTGATGACCACAGCGAGAATCACATCATTGTGATTCCAGGTGCGAATGGGCAAGTGGATGCGACTGATGTCGATCGCCTGTCGCGCCATTTACCAGGAGCGGCTGCACTCTTACTGCAATTTGAGATCCCGTTACCGGCGGTCTTGGCTGCTGCAAAAGCGGCCCATCATGCGGGAGTACGCGTCATTTTAGATCCAGCACCGGCGCTATCGGACTTTTCAACCGAACTCTACTCCTACGTGAGCATTATCACGCCCAACGCGATCGAAGCGGCACACCTGGTTGGGTTCTCAGTTGATGACCCCTCTACAGCCGCCCAAGCCGCCACAGTGCTGCATCAACGTGGTGTGGAAACAGTCGTCATTAAATTGGGCGCAAAGGGCGTTTTCTGCGCGACGCCTGAAGAATCCTTCTTTATCCCCGCGTTCCACGTGAAGGCTGTAGACACGGTTGCGGCTGGCGATGCCTTCAATGGTGGCCTGAGTGCTGCTCTGGCAGAAGGTTTACCCATTCGACAGGCAATTACCTGGGGTGCTGCGACTGGAGCGCTAGCGGCTACAAAGTCAGGCGCGCAGTCGTCCTTGCCCGATCGCGCCACAGTGGAAGCATTTCTTAGCACGCACGATCGGCGTTAGCTACAGCGTTTTTAGATAAACGCTCTACACGTGCTGATTGACTGTCAGTCAAGCATCTGCATGTGACTATCGGGTCAGCAGCAACACAAAGCAAAGGGTCAGCAACTAAAAATAGTTACTGACCCTTTGCTACTACTATCTATTTAAGCGATCGCTTAAGCAGGCATCAACACAGTGTCAATGATGTGAATAACGCCATTATCAGCAGCAACATCAGGTGTTGAAACTGTAGCATTATTGATTTTGACACCGTGAGAAGCATCAATTTTCACATCTGATCCTTCAACTGTAGTTGCTGATTTGAGCTTAGCAACATCCGCTGCTGTCACTTTACCTGCAACGACGTGATAGGTCAGAATTTGCTTAAGTTTTGGAAGATCTTTGAGCAAGCCATCAACGGTTCCTGCGGGAAGCTTAGCAAACGCTGCATCCGTAGGAGCAAAAACAGTAAATGGGCCTTTTCCTTTCAATGTTTCTACCAGATTAGCAGCTTTTACAGCAGCAACTAAAGTGCTGAAAGAGCCTGCATTAACCGCAGTGTCAACGATATCAGCCATGTTTTCTACCTGGTTTAGTGTGTCTGTTAATGACTATAAACTACTTTTCAACGAAATAGGGTCGATTCCTATTAATAAACCTATTTTGTTTAGCCTTGTGCATCATTATATGAGTTTCGTATATATAGAAGAAGACGGCTACTTTCGCACCTTAAAATGAGAATAAGCTTGGATTAAAAGCTAGAGAACATCTGTCTATAGGCTGATTTGTCTTCTAAAAATTTGATTGGATTTTCTAACACAAAATTTGATTAAAAAACCTGAATGACTCTAAAAAGAATTTGTCTTGCTTGAACCACTTTTTTAGAGTGAATTCTGAAAAGCTTTTGACTCAACTTTTTGCCTCATATCAATTTCGTATGAATCTATATGGAACTGTCGGTTGGGTTGAGTCTAACGAAACCCAACAGCGTTAATGCTGACGTACGTAAGCCTGGCATGGCTGCGGTTGGGTTGAACAGCGTGAAAACCCAACCGCCAATGCATGATTCTGTGCAGCTTCAAAAAGAATTGGTATCACGAGTTTGCAAGCAGCAAAAGAGCATAACAACGGACTGGTGGGGTCGCTTTTCCTTCTTCCTAGAGGGATACTTTGGGTGAAACTATTGATCAGACGGCATTTCGAGCATGATGTGAGGCGATCGCGACCCTTGAAGGTACTGGAGCGATCGCTCTCCTGCAATGATTGCTTGAAGACAAAAGCGATCATCTTTGCTGTGGGCAAGCATTATGCAACGTCGATCGCCTATGGTCGTAGCAGGGATACACACAAAGGAAATGAAGACGTGAAGAGTCAACAGACACAGACTTTGGGAACAACGGTCTTACTGGTCATTGTCGGTATCGTGGCGTTGCTGTCGCTGAATGCCTTTGTCATCATCAATCCCGGTGAAGCTGGAGTTATTAGCATTTTGGGCAAAGCGCGTGATGGCGAATTGTTGGAAGGCATCCATGTCAAGCCACCGTTTGTCTCCAGAGTCGATATTTATGATTTGACGGTGCAGAAGTTTGAAGTACCTGCGCAAAGTTCCACCCGTGACTTGCAGGATCTGACGGCCAGCTTTGCCATCAACTTTCGCTTAGATCCTACTCAAGTCGTGAACATTCGGCGAACACAGGGGAGTTTGCAAAATATTGTGGCGAAGATTATTGCACCTCAAACGCAGGAATCCTTTAAGATTGCTGCCGCTCGTCGCACGATCGAAGAAGCCATTACTAAGCGTGATGAGTTAAAGCAGGATTTTGATATGGCGCTAGGTGGTCGCCTGAATAAATACGGCATCATCATTCTTGATACCAGCGTCGTTGATTTGAAGTTCTCGCCTGAATTTTCTCACGCGGTAGAAGAAAAGCAAATTGCGGAACAGCGAGCCCAACGAGCCGTTTATGTTGCCCAGGAAGCCGAGCAAGAAGCCGAAGCAACGGTGAATCGCTCGAAGGGGCAAGCAGAAGCGCAACGGTTGCTGCGCGAGACGTTGACACCGGAACTGCTTCAGAAACAGGCGATCGAGAAATGGGACGGCAAGTTTCCACAGGTCATGGGCGGCAATGGTGCTCTACCCTTCATCAATCTCGATACTACGAAGCTGCAGACGAAGTAGCTCATCGCTCAAGACCCACTTTGCAAAGCTAGCAGGGGTTGGTACACTGCCAGCAAGGCATTGCCCAACATGAGGCAGACAATGGCAAGACGACCCAGAGCCATCCAGTGAGCGAGACTACCCGCATTCTCATTTTAGGCGGCACAGGCGATGCAGCCGCACTGGCTGCCCAGGTTTCCCTCTTGTCAGACGTGGAGGTGATGACCTCTCTGGCAGGACGAACGCAGCAACCGTCTGAGTTGTCGGGTAGTGTCCGTGTGGGTGGCTTTGGTGGCTCTGAAGGCTTAGTCAGGTATCTCAAAGAGCAACGCATCAATGTGCTGATCGATGCAACGCATCCGTTTGCTGCACAAATATCCTGGAATGCGGCTTCAGCAGTCGTAGAGGCAAACATTCCGCATCTCATGCTAGTGCGTCCTGCCTGGAAGAAAGTGACGGACGATCGCTGGCTGGAAGTCGAGAGCGTCGAAGCGGCCGCGCAAGCGATACCGTCTAATGCTCAGCGGATCTTTCTCACCATCGGCAGACAGCAGCTCGCGCCCTTTACGTTATTGACCGAGCACTGGTTTCTGATGCGATCGATTGATCCACCTGCACCTGACATCGCGCTGCCCAATGGTGAATTGTTGCTTGATCGCGGTCCTTTCACGGTTGAAAACGAGATCGCACTCTTGAAGCAGCACGCTATTGAAGCGATCGTCAGCAAAAACAGTGGTGGTGATGCGACGTACGCCAAAATTGCTGCGGCCAGAGAGTTGGAGCTTCCCGTCGTGATGGTTCAGCGTCCGACAAGGCCCTCTGGGGAGCGAGTCAAAGATGTGGCAAGTGCGGTGGCGTGGCTCAAACAGCGACTCTAGAGAGCAATCAGCCATCAATGGTTGGGCCTGTAGGGACGTTACAGGTAACGTCCCTACAGACGGCTAGAAGCTGGGGACTATGCCTGCAAAAGCGTTTGAATCTCTTTCTCAATATCTTCCGGCTTAGTTAAGGAGGAATAACGACTCACGACCTTACCTGTACGATCGACCAAAAATTTCGTGAAGTTCCACTTAATCGCTTCAGTGCCCAAAATTCCTGGGGCGGTTTTCGTCAAGTACTTGTAGAGCGGATGGGCATTTTGACCATTCACGTCGATTTTTTGAAACAGTGGAAACGTCACGCCAAAACGCATTTCACAAAACGATTGGATTTCAGCCGTACTGCCTGGTTCCTGCTGCCCAAACTGGTTACAGGGAAAGCCCAAAATCACAAAGCCCTGGCTGGTGTACTTGTCGTAAAGCGCTTGCAACCCTTTGTACTGCGGTGTAAAGCCGCACGCGCTGGCAGTATTCACAATCAGCAGCACGTTGTTTTGATAGGTGCTCAGGCTAATAGGCTTACCCTCAATGCTAGTGGCAGTGAAGTCATAAATGGATTGGGAGGCTGTGGCTGTCATAATAAAAACGCTTAGTAAAACTAAACACTATCTTCACGCTGATTTTACCACTGCCCATTGCGTGATGGGCGCGAGCGATCGCCAGCCCAAAAAGCGCCCAATGGGTTCAGCTCGTTGAACGGTAATCCGTGTAAAGGTGCCACCAACCTTCTCTTGCCACTGAAAGAGCCGCCGCTCACCCTCGATCGTGACCACATTGGCAACTAGGCGACCACCAGGCGGCAGGGCTGCCCAACAGGTTTCGAGCATGCCGTCTGCAGTGACGCCACCACCAATAAAAATCGCGTTGGGCTGAGGCAAATCCTTTAACGTAGCGGGTGCTTTGCCATCGATAATATGCAGCCCAGGCGTACCGAGCGCAGCGGCGTTATCAGCAATGTACTGGGTTCTGGCTTTCTCGATGGCGATCGCCCGACAACGGGGATGGCTCCGCATCCACTCAATGGCGATCGACCCACAGCCTGCGCCTACATCCCACAAGAGTTCTCCCGGTATAGGAGCAAGAGCAGAAAGAGTCAGCGCTCGTACTTCGCGTTTGGTCAGTTGTCCATCGTGATGATAGGCATCGTCTGGTAATCCTGGTGTGCGTGGCAGAGTCGTGGTACCTGGATCAGCAATGCACTCGACCGCGATCGCGCTGAGATCAGCTAGATCCGTTTCGCGCCAGTTAGAGGCAATGCCTTCTATGTGACGTTCATGAACACCACCCAACCGTTCCAAGACGATCATGGAGCTGTTGCCAAAGCCACGCCGGGTTAATCGATCGGCAACGATCGCGGGAGTTTGCTTTCCTTCGCTCAAAATCAAGAGTTTGGCACCAGGATACAGATAGGTGTGCAGCAACTCAGGCGGACGATTGCACAGGCTCACCGTTTCGACCTCGGTAAGCGACCAACCCAAACGAGCGCAAGCAAGGCTAAAGGTGGATGGTGCCGGGAGAATGGTCATCTCCTCAAGGGGAATGCGACGCAGCAGCGTCACACCAATGCCGTACCACATGGGATCGCCACTTGCCAGCACACAAATCGCTTGCCTACGACGACGCAAAATTTCGTCGATCGACTCACGCAGAGGCGATGTCCAAACCAGACGTTCGCGATCGTCGTTGGGGAGCATGGCAAGATGGCGATCGCCACCCACCAGCACGTCAGCATGGTCAATGAGAGTACGGGCGATCGGACTGAGTCCCGCTAACCCATCTTCACCAATCCCCACCACCGAAAGCCATTTCCGAGTCATAGAGCAGCACTGAGTTATTTACGAATACTAGAAAATTACTTGAGGTGGCAGCGGTCAGCGGTCAGCTTTAAAGATCCATGCCGACTGCTAATAGCGGCAGCGCTACTCTAATTAAATATTCTTGTCACTACGCCTCTCGTCGAGGAATAAAAGCTGACCGCTGATCGCTGACTGCTAAGTAGGAAGGCACAATCATTTGTAGGATGGGTTAGCGGTAGCGTAACCCATGCAGGTGTTGGGTTTCATGCTTCAACCCAACCTTGTATCTTGAGGCTTAGGTAACCCGTCCCAACCTGGGTAGAAAAAACCGCTTTGTAGCTTGGGT
>NZ_PVWK01000165.1 GCF_003003795.1 Stenomitos frigidus ULC18
ACCCATGTAAACGGTGGATCTTAGCGCCTTTCCTCGCAGGGGCATGTCGCTTTACGTACCTTTGCGTCAAGGAACCCCTCAGTTAAGTTTGCCATTGCCTCGCTGGAGTTGAGCCGATCGACGACCCAAAAAGTGCCACGTGAGGCTCTAACGCTTTACCTGTAGAAGTTTCAGAGCATCGGTCATTGAAGCCACACGGCTGCAAGCGCTGCCTCATCCAGGGTCGTCTGTCCGGCTCGACCCTATAGAGAGTAGCAGCACTGCCGCTGAGACCAATCGTTCGCTGGTGGGAAATCGCACGGCGATCAAAGGGTCCTTCAGACAGAAACAGACACCACCGCAACTCTGTCGTCCAGTAAAGAGCCGGGTGCACTGCCCCAGCTGCATGCGCTTGTCTAAGGTTTACTGCGCCCACGGCTCCAGCAGGGTAAGTGCAAGTGTCACAGCGCCAGAGCCAAACCCACCGCCTTCACAAAGACAAATTGGTATCATAAAAACAAATTATGTTGCAAATTCGTAAAATAATGTTACATTGGTTTACATAAAGTAATAAAAGGATGACTGTATGACTGCTGCCACCGTTAACACACTTGACTTCCGTTCCATGGCCCAGGCGCTGGTGACCAGCCGCCAGTCCAGAGTCGGCACGGACAGAGAGCTCGTACCAGCCGAAGCGAGCGTCCGCAGTCAGCGTGAAGGTCAGCAGTTTCTGCGTCAACCCAATACCCTCGGTGCCACTGTGGATCAAGAGGGTCTCACCAACAACTATGCGGTGGAGCCGCCCATGTATTACGCCAATTTTCCCGCGCCTGAGCAGGTCCGTGGCTATCTCAAGCAAGGGGCAGTGGCAGCGCTCTTCACAGTCACTGTGCTGCTGACGGCTTTGGCTGTAAGCTAAGCGTGCCGCTTGCCTTGAGCCGGTGCTGAAAGCCGCTAGGAGTGTTTTGCACACTTCCTGGCGGCTTTTTGCTGTGCCTGAAGCAACACAGTAAAGTCGTAGTGCCGTCGCTTTTTACTGCCAGGGCAGTCGCAACGGGAAGGGGTTTGCGACGGATGTTTCTGGTATGGGTGACGTGAGGCTGAGCGCTTGCGAGAGCGTGGCGCTGAGTGTCGGGCTCAAACCTGACCCCAGTTTGAGTTTGAGTAGTTCATTGGTCGCCAGCTCGTCTAGCGTTTGGTAGCTCAACTGGTACTCCAGAATCGAGACCACTTCTTCGAGCCACTCGTCTGGTAGCTTGCCTCTCAATTCGCGACGAATTTGAACAATGACAGGGTTTGTTTGGCTAAACATAGTGTTAGAAAGTGACTCTACAAAAGTGCCGTAACCAGTGCCGTGTGGACTGCCGTAAAACTGCCGTATGGGGTGCCGTAAAACTGCCGTACGGCACACGGCACTTGACGTAAACTCCACTCCGTCTAGGTTTCGACCCAACGCACCCACTCGGCGCGGGAAGTGCCGTCTGCAAACGTTTCGATTAGGTTGAGTTTCATGAGCTCCAGCAAAAGTTCAGTCACCTGCTCCGCGTTTAAAGCATTGTTTTTGCCCCAGCTTTTCTTGAGATCTCTGACCGCAATGGCACCTTTCTTACGCAGGTAGATGCCTAAGTTCTTAAGGTCACTGACAGGTAAAGAGTCGAGGCGGCTACGGGTAGAAGCGGTCTCGTCCTGGGGTGTTTCTGCTTGCCAGCAATCCTTTAAGAAACCCACCACTTGAGTACGAAAATCCGGTGGCTGACCTGGTTGTACTGTTGGCGTTTTGGGTGGCGTTGGTGGGACTGATTGTGGCTGCGTTTGTGGCTGCGTCCACTGTGTAAAGTCAGTCAGCTTGCGCTCAATTTGAGGCAGCTCGACTGCTAACCACTCTGAGTGTCCCGGCAGCTTGAGTTTGCCCTTGCCACTCGAAACAGGCTTCAACGTCGTGGGGTGAATGGTGGGAATCAGTTCCAATTCCAGCAGCGCCGCATCGCGTAACCGGGCAATGCCTTTGGCATCCCCTAACGCCGACAAGGTCCGATCGTGCGCGACAAACAACGGTGGCATCAGCACTTTCCGGCTATCACTCATGGCTGACTTGAAGAACTTACTCCCGATGTCACCGGGTAGTCGATCCGCCCAGTTCGTCATCTCTTCTGACACCACGCTGGTGATGCGCTGCTGCTGCCGTAACGACTGCTGCCAGTCTTCCTCAGTTAAGCCCGAACGGTTGAATTCCTGGTAGCGGCGCTCGATTTCGTCGAGGTACCACCGCAAGAACTCAGCGATCGCGCGGTAATCCATCCCGGCACCGATATGCCGGATGCCCTGCCATTCGTGGTTAGCCGCATGCGGGTCTAGCAAAATCACCTGATGCCCCGCTCGCACTTTCTGCATCACCAGATAACGCGCCGTCCAACTCTTCCCAGCACCCATGCCACCGAACAACAGCCCTGGATATTCGAGGAAGTTTTGCAGATAAGCCGTCGGATCAGCCGTCGTTTCAGACGCGGGCATGACAGGCATCGCTGGCTGCCCAGGCACGACGGTTTCTGACTGTGGTTGCGGGATAGCCTGCGGCTGTGGTAACGCTGACACGTCCTGATAGTCGGCATCCTGGACATCTGACAGATAGGGTGCCATCTGGGGATAAAGCCGTTCGGCAGCCTGCAACTGAGCCACCTGCTGATAGCCTTCCAGTTCCGCGTGATGGGCGATCGCCTGCATCTGCCCTTGCCTCAGTAGCGTTTGGCGCTCCCACTCTTCGTACTGGCGACGGTAGTCGCGTCGTGTTTGGGTGAGTAACCAGGCGGACACGCACAGCCCCGTGCCCATTAAGGACAGTGGAATTTTACGATAAGCCGCCTGGTAGGTCAGTTGCGTACCCAGAAAGCGAACCGTTTCCGGTTGATGCAGGTAACCACTGACCGCGAGCGCCGTGCTGGTCATGCCAGCAGCCAGCAGCCCCAGAATCTGAGGCAGATAAGGATCTTTCACCGCAAAACCTCCTGCACCTGTTGCTGCACTTGCTGCTGCACCTGTTGACTGGTGTGGGCAAGTTGGTCAAACCAGCCCGTGAAGATGGCGACGACGAGCGCGATCGCGATGGCTAACAACCGGGCACTGCGAGCCAGGTAAGCCGGGAGAATCAGAGCCAGTAGGCAGGCGATCGCGCCAATCCAATAGAACGGTAAGAGCGCTGTCAGCCAGCGGGCGATCAAGGTAACAGTGATACCCAGCGCAAACAGCCCGGTGAAGCGGCTGATGCCTTCCAGGGCATAATCGATGCGATCCGGTGCGGGCGTTGCCTCTGGCTCGTAGTAGCCGTCGGACGGTGGCAGCATCAGGGGTGAATCATACTGGTCAAACATGGTTTACCTCACACCCGAAAGAAGTCTTTCACACCATGCCAGAAGCCTTTCCCAGGCTTGCCAGCGGTGCCATAAGTCAGCAGTTCTTTACGAGTCTCTGCTTGTCGCCGCAACGCTTCCTGCACTTGCAGCTGTCGCTGTGCCTGGGGCACTTTCTCACCGATCGCTTTGGCACGGTTCTGATGGCGCAGGTGGATGAGTTTGATGGCGCTCTGGAAGTCCAGTCGGTTCAGGTCATACTCGGAGCGGTATTCCGCTTCCAGCTTCTGTATCCCGTGTCCGGCTTTCTGGTTCAGCAGTTGCAGATGCTTGTCGTAGCCTTTAGAGAGCAGCCACGCATCGAGCAGGCTCTTGTCGATTTGCTTGGAGCCTTTTTCGACTTGCTTTAAGACCCTCTGAACAAACTGCTCGTACTCGACTTGCCCGTCAATCAGCGTGGTGAAGTGCTTCTCCAGAATCGGTAGAATCTCCTTGAGACGGGTCATGGCGGTGGCGCGATCGGCAAACAGGGCCAACTCGTTGTCGCTCATTTGCGGCAAGCGCGCCAGGTCGATGCCGAAGTAACGAGTGGCGCGTTCGGTCAGTGCGCCTGCGTGCGGCAGGATATGGGACTGGATGCCTTTGGGGCTGCTGCTGTAGCCTTTGGCTTTGGGCGCTGACATTAGTTGCACTCCTTGGTTTCAGAAGACCAGAACAAGAAACTGCTGCGATGGGTGTCGCAGAGGGGTGAACGGGGGACAAGGACGACGCGCTGACCAGCGGCACCGGCAAGAAAGCCCAGCACATAACCACCCAAGACAAATCCGAGCACCACAGCGATGCCAAGCAGTACGGTATTGAGCGGTTCACGGTAGGTGGTGACGCGCTCCGGGGCGGTGGGCGGTTGTGCTTGCGCCAGTGCGGTTTCGAGTGGGGTAAAGATGGTGCTGCCGTCGGCTTGTTGCTGCACCAGATAGGGCGTGCCGGTCTGGTCAGCCCAGACGGACAGTTTGGCGGGTGTCGCTTGAACCGCTGGCGGTAGCGCTTTAGGGTTGGGCATGGTTTGAGGCTCCAAGGAAAGTGCTCGCCAGCCAGCCCGTCTGACCCCGCCAGCGCACGGGCACCCACACCACACCGTCTTGCTGCACACGGCGTTCGGGCGACAGTTCCACCAGGTCACCGTGCATCAGTACGCCTAAGACTGCACTCTGCAAACTGGGCGCAGCGCGGAAGTTGGCGGCCATGCCAGGGCTCTGGATCTGGGCGATCGGGAGGGTGGCAAGGTCATTCGGGGTGGCTGGCGGGGCCTTGCTTACAGCCGCTGTGGGCGGCGCTGCAGACGCTTCTGGCGGTTGTGTGGTAGCATCTGGCGATGCTAGTGACGGGGTCGGCAGCGCTGGCGAGATAGAAGGCGTAGCGGTGGGACTGGCGGCGGCGGTTGTGGCTGGTGTCTGCTGTTGCGAGAAACCGAAACCGAACATTAATAGTGGAATAGCAAGCAAGCCCAGAGCCAGGGGTAAACCCCAGTGAGTCGTGGCTTTGGGCTCGGGTGGTGGCACTGGCTGCAGGGTGAAGTACTGCCCTTCACCGGGCACAGGTTTTGTCATGATGGAAGTTACTCCTGATGGGAAGGTTGGGAGTCCAGAGCCAGCGGTTTACTTTGGACGGTGAACGCTGGCCTCTGTTGTTGAGGGGCTGGGGTCAGCCGTCGGTGTGTCGGCTCTCAAGAGCGCCCAGGCGAGCACCAGGAGCATGATTGACAGCAGCAAACGCGTCAGGCGTCCGCTGGAGGCTTTCCCAGGTTTTGCAGTGTGGTGAGAGACTGCTGTAGACTTTGCGTCTCCTGGCTTTGTGCTGTCGCCAGCATCGCGGTGCGTTCGCGGTAGAGACGCGCTTCCAGCTTGAATTCGGTGGCTTTCTCGGTGATCGCGGCTTTCGCTTGCTGGGTCTGTTGCAGCTTGTGTTCGCGCAACCGGATATCGCGCTGCATCTCTGCGGTCAGCACATCGGCAGTTTCAAGGAACTGAGCCGCGATCGCTAAAGGGTCGTCAAACGCAATCACTTCGCTTTGTCGGAGCGTTTCCAGACTGTAGGTTTGCGGTAGTTCTGGCTGGGACAGGACAATCGCATGGTTGCCAATCTCAACGGTGATGCTTTGCTTGTCTGGCTCGACTGGTACTGACTCAGCAGCTTTAGGCTTTTCGTGTGCCAGCAACATAGCTCTCTCATCGTCTGAAAAGTAGCGACAGCCATCGATCACTGCCCCAATTTCGTCTTGGCAGTCAACGCTGGCACGGTCCAACCAACGTGCAACCGTGCGCTTGTCTCTATCGGTTTCGAGGGCAATCGATCGCAGGGTGTGGGGTCTAGCGATTGTCATTTTTTAGCTCCTGATCTTAGTGATGTCATAGGGTCGCCGTACCGCACCGTACCGATGCCATAGGGGACGCTGTAGGGCGTACATGACTGCGCCGCAGCTTTGCCTGCAGACACAGTAACATACAAAACGCAGACATATTAAAGACATTATATTGTTTTACGAAGACGAAACGCAGACATCGCGTGATAGATTGTAACTGAATCGCCTAAAGAGCAGTAATTTTAAGGAGATACAGAATGCTCATTGAAATGAAATTGCCGAAGAATCGACAAAGCCGCTTAGCAGATGACGTATGGATAGCGGGTGAGGCGATTGCCCGTCATTTCCGTATGTCAAGTGCTCGTGATGGGTTTGAGATAGCCGTAAGGGATTACGCGATCAAGATGTCTGAACGCGATCCACAGTTTTACCAACTGTGGGAACAGGTAAAAAATGAAGGCATTGATGGTACCACGCTGACGGAGGACAACTGATGGCGCGCGATCGGATCGACATTTTCATGGAAACCATGAGCGACTGGGCGGATGCCCATCGCCAAGCCATCACCAAAGTCGATCAAACGCTGGCATCGTTGGTCGAGTCTCAAAACAGTCTGACGAAAACGGTCGATCGCTTGGGGCAAAAAATCGATAAGTTAGGCGACAAGATCGACACCCTGAGCCAGGTCACAAATGCTCAACAAGTCATCGCCAGTCAGCAAGCTGCAACGGTAGACCGCCTGGTCGCACTCGTTGATCGGCTGACTGCCAGGAACTAAGGCGGCTGAGATTGAGAATCAGATCATCTCCTACAAAAGCAAGGCTGACGGTTGAGTCGATCTTTCAAGCACAGGATTAAGCATGGGTAGCGTCCGACCAGAAACGAAGGACAAGAAGCGTACCGACAGACCAACAGCACTAGTTTTGAAAAAACTTTGCCAGTGGTCAGGTTCTGCGGTTAGATCATTGATACTCACCACAGCCGGATTACAACAGCAGCGAGTGCTGACGGTGAAGCAACAAGTTTCCACGTTTGAAGCGAGAGGAGTGTCCAGCATGTTCTAGTCAAGACTAGAAGCCAAAAACCCCCACTGCGGCGAAACAGAAGGGGTTAGAAGGCTTGTTATTAAATTTGAAGGATAGGAGCAGGGACTCTAACTGATGCTTTGGAGGGCAGGACGTTAAGTTACCCAGCTTTGCTATGCCAATTTTAGTGTCAATTTGTCAAAAGGTGCAAGAACTTTGACAAATTGCTCTAGTTTTTGCATGGCTTCCTATCCACTGCTCATACCAGTCATAGGGAGTTATTTTGTGCATCAAAAACTTGACCGAGGCAGTGGTAACCAAGCCCTGCCGGCCGTTTGTTTTGGCAGGGAGGCGTAGCGATGAACCTCCCTGCCCCTCAATTTCAGGCAATTCAGGAAACAGACGCGTTTCTGAACCTCTTTCCGCATCGGTTTGATTTCATTTATGCCGAACATCCAGACCCCGGCGATCGCCCCGACTGGAAAACCGAAGACAGACACCCCTTGAGCGATCGCCTGCTCCAAGAAGGCGCTTATCTGTATGGTGTTCGGTTCGGCAAACAGACTGACTACCTGATGCTCGACATCGACCCCGGTAGTTTCTACCATCCCCACCGCGATCGCTTCGCCATTCCACGCCTGCTAGCCGCACTAGAGCCGTTAGGCTTAGTCGAAGCCATCGCCGTGACCAGCAGCTACCGAGGCGGCATCCATCTCTACCTACCCTTTCAAAAGGCGCAAGAAACGTGGGCGATCGCCCAGGTCGTCTCCACCTTGCTCGCCAACGCCGGGTTCAAACTCAAACCAGGGCAACTCGAACTGTTCCCCAACCCTAAACCCTACAGCGAAGCACCCAGCTTGTATGCTGCCCATCGACTGCCCCTGCAGGCAGGCTCCTACCTGCTCAACAGTGACTTTCAGCCGATCTATGGCGAACAAACTACCTTCGTGCAGCGCTGGCAGTTTGCCCAGCACCGCAACGCTATTGATCAGCGCACACTCAAACGGGTCTTGCAACAGACCAAGCGTAAACGGTACAAACTCTCCGGCAAAGCCGAGAAATTTCTTCACGACCTGAACACCGACGTGTTAGCCGGGTGGACGGACTCCGGGCAAACCAACTACCTGCTGGGACGGATTGCCATGCGGGAATACATCTTCGGTCACGTTCAGCGCGGTGTGGAACCCCTCACGGGTGAAGACTTAGCGGCTGCCATCTGTGAAGTCGCGCGATCGCTCCCTGGCTTTGAGGCGTATTGCAGCCATCAGGTAGACCTGGAACAGCGAGCCCTGTTCTATACCCGTTCCATTCAGTCCAGCCATTACTACCCCTTTGGCTCCAAGCACCAGGCAAAAGCTTCACTCCTACCGGATACTGCCAGCGAACCCGCTTCACCGAATCGGAATCAGCAGAAGTCGCAGGAGGCGCGCGATCGCATCCGTCAGGCAGTCAGCGATCTGCTCACCAAAAACGCCTTGCCGACACCAGTGACAGCCCGGAGACAGTCCATCAAAGCTTATGGCATCGGCAACGCCACCCTCGACAAATACAAAGAACTTTGGCATCCCAACCATCTCAAACCCTTACCAGAAGGGGAATACCACACCCTTGCGGGAACTCCCACCCTTCCCGATCAACTGAAACCCTTACCAGAAGGGCAATACCATACCATGAAGGACAATAAGCTTGTGCCCCATGCCGCTGCCCTTCAAGGGCAAGCGGTGGGGTTTCTAGAAGTTGGGGGGTCTGGGGGGTTTTCCACAGGTGTTCTCGGTGAATCTACCTCCCAGAAACCTGTCAGGCTTGAGCAGCAGCTTGCTAAGATGCGGGTATGGTTGGCGAGTGGTGATCGGATTCTGGTGGCGGAAGCCCAGCAGTTCTTTGCTGCCCAAGTACAGCAAGAGTCGGTCAGTCTCGTCAGTACGGATGTCGTAGCACCAGAGAAACCCGAAGAGTGTTTGAGCGAGGAGGCGTTGATGCCAGGTGGTTTTGGACGATCGCAACCGCAACGCCGAGATGGTAAGACTGCCTTGAAAGAAATTCAGCAACTGAGTGTTGTGTCTCTACCACCAGTGCCAGAAGCGGCTGTCGATCTGGCCATGCAAGCGGAAGTGGAGGCATTCTTTGCTCAATACCAGCAAGAGCATCCCGAAGAGACGGTTTTGGCCTGGTCGGCTGGTGTCTACAATCCGCTGGCGCAGGTAGATTTGCTGGCTGTGGGTGCCCGCTACCTGGAGCCAGCGGAGGAAGACTGGCTGGCTCTGGCACGCATGGTTGGTTGGCTGCTCGTTGAGGATGAACTGGATGTCATCTACTTCACCGCGCCACCACCCACTTTTGCTTTGGAGCAAGCCGATTGGTATGTGCGACCGGATTTGACGACGTTTCTGGATGAACCCGTGTTGTTGCGTGAGGTGGTGCAGCAGCAGCCCATCGCCTTAGAGGCGATCCAGGCAGCGATCGATCAGCGCGTGCAGCAATTAGGCTGGACATGGGAGCAGCGTACCCGCTTTATGCTGGAAGTCTGTGAGCAACTGGAAGCAGCTCTAACTCAAGCTGATTGGGAGCTGTTGTTATTTGAGCTGCAAAGTCAAGTCCAGGCGATGAGCGAACGTGACCAACACTGATGGGGGAACACCCTGACTCCCTTGATGATTAGGCGCGGTATCCTCTCTGGAGCGAGTGAAGCTGGCGTGGTCGGCAGTCTGGCATCGGAAGTTAGCTTCGAAAAGGAGGCTGCCCCAACTGCTCTTGCTCCGGTTCAGATCGCGAGTCGCTCATGGAGACCCATGTATAAGCCTGATCAACCGCTATGCACTGCCACAACGCAGGACTTATGGACAGCGTTACTGCTCAAGCGACACTTTAACAGCTTTGAGCCGGAGCCGATCGTGCAAGCCCTCTACGCACAGCCACAACTGTGGCGGAAATTTTGGTTAGGGTGGTTGGTCTTTGACCTGGAGTTTTATCAGAAAACGGGTGAAGCACCCATTGCCCGGCTGTTGGAGATGCTCGTTTACGCCCAAGACGAGCGGCTCTGCCGCAATGATGTGTTGTATATCCAGAGTGCGGATGACGCTTGTGTTCCCGACCTACTAGACCTGGCCAAACAGTGGCATGCCGATGATTGTGAGGTCTACGACCGCACGCGGTTAGCCAAGCTCTTGGGAAACTTGACCACCTTGATTGAGGTGTTGGGTGAGGAGGCAATGGCACCACAGCTCGAAGAGTGGAAGGAGAGAGCGATCTGTACGCCGATCATTGCCATGTGGTGGGATTAGTCGGTCATTGGTGTGGCGTCAATGGTATGGCAGCGGTGCTATACCTCTACTAGGGTTGATGCCGCAGTCTTGGGGCGCGGTCTTGCTATTCTGCCTTACCCTGCTTCTCTTTGGAATATTGCCACAACGCTTGATCCAGTACCCGAATTGAGACGCCAACCTCTGCAGAAAGTTTGCGGCAGTAGAGGGTGTAATCCCACCAAAGCTCGAAAGTATACTGTTGGGGCTTAGAGATACCTAACGACCAAAGTGCTCGCACGTCCAGGATGGGGTAGGGAGCGGAACAGCCAAAGTGGAGCAGGGCAGAGGCCATGGGAAAGCTGACCCCTTTGAGTAAGGTGAGGGCTTCGATCCGAAGTTGTTCACAGTCGGTTGTCAGCGCCGTTTGGGTAACGGCATGGATAAAGGCTTCAGTGTTCTTTTCGCAATGCCTCTGAGGTCGAGGGCTTTTCCATGTGCAGATGCTAAGGAAGTTCTGTCGGGTGTAGTGTCCTACGGTTCTCACGTGGGGCATGACTTCTGCCGTGATGGTGGCTGTTGTTGCCTCTTTGTAGCGGTAGCGGCTGGCCCAGTAGGGTATTTTCTCAGCTTCAAACTGGAGCGTTAACATCGGCTAGTGTTCCTGATTCTCTGCAAGGCGTAACCGCTCCAGTATTCCCATAAAGGGTTGTCTTTCTGGGATGAACGCCGAATCGGGAACAAAGAAGTTTTGGTGTGGATGGCGGTAAACGCCGCATTCCCTTTAGTCTTTACTGAGGTACTGGGTTAACTGCCCCGCGCAGCAGAAGCGATTATCTTAAATGTCAAGTTCATCAGGCAGGTTGAGCAGCAGGTTTCACGGTCAGTTGCTGTGGCGGTTGCCAGTCTGTGCCGTGTTTTAGCATGGCATTGAGAATGATGAGTAGTTTGTGCATACAGGCTACCAACGCCACCTTGGTGGGTTTGCCGCGCTGGAGCAATTGGGCATAGAAGTCTCGCAGCACGGGATTATGGCGCACGGCAACCAGCGTCGCCATGTAAACCATGGGTTCCTTGACGCAAAGGTACGTAAAGCGACATGCCCCTGCGAGGAAAGGCGCTAAGATCCACCGTTTACATGGG
>NZ_PVWK01000162.1 GCF_003003795.1 Stenomitos frigidus ULC18
AACGCTTGTGCCTTACTTTTTGCAAGAACATAAGAATATTCTAGAAGCTTGGGTAAATTCTTTGCCAGAAATCTCCTTAAACCAATTGCCCCAAATACGCATCGGTATTTTGGAAACCACGGACCGCTTCTGGATTACTTGTCCGAATGGGATCATCGGCAGTGGACGCAGGAGTATTCCAGACGATCGCTCGAATCGGTTTTGCCTCATAAGTTGGGCTAGGATCAAGCGGATGAGGGCAATTGGAAAGCACCATTAACACATTCATCTCTGCCCGCAAATCAATGAAATCTCCAGGCTGCGCGGTTTTCTCAGCCCAGGACAGATTGCCGTCTGGAGCAACAGCAATGCGGGTAAACAAGTTGAGGTTCGGCATGATATCTTTCTTGCCCAGGTTGCGTTTGGTGAGCGCCAGCAAGAAATTATCTCGCGAGTTTTTGTAATCGCCTTCGCCATTGGCTGTTGGATCGCCTTTGCCACTGCCTGTTGGATCGCCTGCGCGATACTTCGCATTGGTTACCAAATTGCTACAGCCGCCCAATGTATCGTGTAACCCGCAAGTGTCTTCTGTAATGGAAAACAGGACGCGCCCCATGTCGGAGTAAAACAACATCCCTTTTTTCAAAAAGGCGTTGAACTGAATCTTGGCCGTATCGGCAGCATTGTAGCGTTCGATCGCGTTGTCGGCGTTGTAGCAGAGAACGGCGACCCCTCTGGAACCTTCTGGTGCAGCAAGGCGAAGAGTGGTGCCGCGTTTGATGATGCGAGACCAATAGGCACCCCCTGGAATGACTTCATCCCAGGTAATTAAAGCGGGATCGATCAAGTGTGGTTCGGTAGACATCTTGTATTCCTTATGAAACCTCGTGAAACAAGCGACTGCAATAATAAAGCCCAGGAAGCCGCCAACAGTAACTTCTGTTGCTTGGCTCTCCCGGGCTTTTTTCCCGCCGTGTGACTGCTTTGCCTGCACAATCGCAGTTTTCAAAGCGGCTGCCTCTCTTGGACCAGACACCTTACTTGCGCAAGACCGGAACCCTAGAAGCGAATAGATTTATAGTTTGCGATCGCACTAAACACAAGGTCGGTTCGCGATCGTTTAAATACTAGCATCTCCAACCAGGCCTTCCTAATCGAAGTCATGAAACCTAATTAACTGCAAAAGTGAAGGGACGATCGTATCAAAAAGTACTTTTTCGGTGTCGCGTCGCAAGAGGAGCTGGTCCTGCCCTCTAGAGGCCTGATGCCTGGAAGTAAGCTACGAGTCCTACTGGAGTAGCCATTCTTTGCCGAGTGGACGACATGGAAAGCCGCTGTGACTCTGCATCACGGAGGTGCTGAATTTCAGCAGCCAAATGACTTATCATTTGGCTGCTTCCTGTAGGGACGCAGGCCCTTGTGTCCCTACAGGGGTAACATCTTTCTCAGAAAACGCCTTAGCAATCGTAGTACAGCAAGAACTCGTAAGGATGAGGACGAATACTGACTGGAATCACTTCGCGATCGAGCTTGTAAGTAATCCAGCTTTCGATAAAGTCCTCAGGAAACACGTTGCCAGCAGTCAGAAACTCGTGATCCCGCTCCAGGTTTTCCAGCGCATCTCTTAGCGAACCGGGTGTCGAAGGCACCTTCGACAATTCCTCAGGACTGAGTTCATAGATATCCACATCCAACGGTTCACCGGGGTCAATCTGGTTTTTGATTCCGTCAATCCCTGCTAACAGCATGGCTGCAAAGGCAAGGTAGGGATTGGACGTGGCATCTGGGCAACGGAACTCCAAACGCTTCGCTTTCGGATTGGGGCCACTGAGTGGAATCCGGACGGATGCAGAGCGGTTGCCCTGTGAGTAAGCCAGGTTTACGGGAGCCTCAAACCCAGGCACCAAACGCTTGTAGGAGTTGGTGGTGGGGTTTGTGAAAGCCAGCAATGATGGTGCATGTTTCAAAATGCCGCCAATGTACCAGAGTGCATTCTGGCTGAGACCGGCGTACTTGTCGCCAGCAAAGGTCGGTTCACCATTATTCCAAATGGATTGGTGTACGTGCATCCCAGAACCATTATCGCCAAACACGGGTTTGGGCATGAAGGTCGCACTTTTGCCGTGCTTCCGTGCCACATTCTTAATGACATACTTATAGGTCAACAGCCAGTCTGCTGCCTGCACCAGCTTGCCAAAGCGGAAGCCCAATTCGCACTGACCACCCGTTGCCACTTCATGGTGATGCTTTTCAATGGGCACCCCAATCTTCAGCATGGTCAGCAACATTTCTGACCGAATATCTTGAGAGGTATCTGTGGGCGCAACGGGGAAATAACCTTCCTTGTTACGCGGCTTGTAGCCTAAGTTCCCGCCCGGCTCTTCACGACCAGAGTTCCAAATTCCTTCATCGCTGTCTACATAGTAGTAGCCCGAATTTTGGGTCTGGTCAAAGCGGACGCTGTCAAAGAGAAAAAATTCGGCTTCTGGGCCGAAAAAAGCGGTGTCGCCAATGCCGGTAGATTTCAGATAATCGACTGCCTTCTGTGCGATCGATCGTGGATCACGACCGTATGGTTCACCCGTCCGAGGTTCTCTAATGCTACAGATTAAGCTCAGCGTCGGTACTTCGTAGAACGGATCAATCCAGGCAGTATCTGGATCGGGCACCATGAGCATGTCAGATTCATTAATGGATTTCCAACCCCGAATACTGGAACCATCAAAGGGCACCCCAACACTAAAGCTGCTTTCATCAATCTGATCTTGATACAGCGTCAGATGTTGCCAGATGCCAGGTGTATCAATAAATTTTAGATCGATTAACTGAATATTGTCACGCTTAATCCATTCCAGGATTTCCTGCGGGGTCGTCATGAATTACTCCTTGTTGCAGTGCTGACTCAAAGTTGGAGAAGAAAAAGGACGATAGAAATTGTTGCGGCTCAGTGGTGAATGAGTTGAACGGAGAGGCACCGAGACTTTTAAGTATCGACTCGTAGGCAGCAGCGTCAGGTAAGGGAAATGAACCGTAAACGAAACATCAATGAACTACCCGCTCAGCCTTGAAGCAGAACCGATCAATGCCAAAGAACTCTCTACGTACCTTCGAATCTCACAGTGTCATGATGGCGAAGAAATTTCACTTCGCTATTCACACTTTGAGTTTGAAGCTTATTTGAAGCTTAGTTGTCTCTGAATCATCCTAGAGAGAGGCTTGGGTGCTTTTTGTATCAATTGCTACAAAATATTGGTCGACTGGACTGAACTCACGCTTAGATTGAGGTTGAAAAGTGTATGCGGCGAAACAAAAGTGCTCATCTGAGCCAGAATTAACCGCTTGTAACAGTTCATGTTTACAATCGCGATGCGGTACGCTTCAGTTTCATGCACATGATAAACTTGTCCATGCGTCTAGACTCAAAGAGCCGTCCGTTCAGCATTTAAGACTGATGCAGAGGCATGTGTATCACGGTACTGTTTTTGCGATCGCTGTCACTGCGAGGCTAAAAACTCTCTGAGTTAATTTGCGCCTATGCTCATCTGCCTTTGGTGTTGGTCGAGTCCCCTCATCGAACAGAACAGAAATAGCCAAACGTATATATAAGGATCATTGGGAGAAGAAACTTATGCGGGATGCAGTGACGAGCTTGATTAGAAACTACGATGTTACAGGTCGCTATCTCGATCGCAATGCCATCGATAGCCTGAAGTCGTATTTTGATACTGGCATCGCGCGGGTGCAGGCATCGGCGGTGATCAACGCAAATGCAGCGGCGATCGTCAAGCAAGCTGGTCTACAGTTGTTTGATGAACTACCAGAACTGATTCGTCCCGGTGGCAATGCTTATACCACTCGTCGTTATGCTGCCTGCTTGCGCGATCTAGACTATTACTTGCGCTACGCCACCTATGCGCTTGTGGCAGGTGATACCGATGTGCTAGACGAGCGCGTGCTGGAAGGGCTACGGGAAACGTACAATTCATTAGGCGTTCCACCAGGCCCCACAGTGTGTGGCATCCAGATCCTGAAGGCGATTGTGAAAGAAACGGTAGCTGAGGCTGGCATCACGAATACCGCCTTTTTGGATCAGCCATTTGACTATATGTCGCGTGAACTGAGCGAGAAAAATCTGTAGGTCTGCGAACGTACAGTCAGTCAAGCATAGAAAGCGACGAGACGCAATTGCGTCTCGTCGCTTTGCTTAAGTGCCAAAGTTAGCTTTGCTTAAGTTGCCTGATCACTCTAAAGTGTGGCGCTGCTATTCACGGTCAACGTCAAGTCTGAGTCTGGGTTGATGACCACGACTTTGCTGTTGCCAGTACGATCGAGGATGCCACCCAGCGTTGCGCCAGCCGCCGCGCCAGTGGTCACTTTTTGAGGCGTAATGGTGCGATTGCCCGTGATGCCAGCGACACCTGCACCCAAAGCAGCACCGATCGCAGCATCACGAATGGTCTTGCCAAGATTCCGATTTTGATTTGCGCCGATCGCTGACCCTAAGACCGTACCCAAGACGGTCGTTTGTCCTGAAATCACCCGATCGCCTGTGACGCCTTGGATGACAGCCGATGCAGCTGAGCCCAACGCGGCGCCGCCCAGGATGGTACCAAAATTGGGATCACGCACATCGCGAGTCTCCGTGATGATGCTAGAGGAGGCGTTAAAGGTAATTTGACGACCGTTCACGATCAGCTGATTGGCGACAAACTGCGAACCACCTTGCGCTGGCTGCAATTGACCGATCACCTGACTACCCGCTGGAATGACGACCGTTCCCTGGTTGTTTCGCACATCTTGCGCGACCGTTAAGGCAACCGGTGCGGTTTCGTTAGGCGAAACGATGATGCGCTGTGCTGACGCATATCTCACGGCGATCGACGTTCCCGCTAAAACCTGGTTGCCTTGAGCTTGGCTGGGCTGAGACTGGGTAGCACCCGCGATGTACTGAATGGAAATCGTGGATGCGGTTTGCCCAGTGCCTGCCAGCGACTGGCAGAGAAAAGCGGAAACTTCAGCACGACTAGCAAGCTGGTTGGGGTTCAGCAGGCTCACATTGGGATAGTTAACGACGAGCCGCTTTTCGGTTGCCGCTGCAATGCCCGTTTGAGCATAGGCTGGAATGGCTCCTGCATCAGAGAAGCTGGCACTGAGGGTATTCATGGCTGGTTGAGAGGGCGCATAGTTCAGCCCACTCGCCAAAGCCACCAGCACCTGAGCACGAGGAATATTTTGCGCTGGGTTGAAAACATTGCCAGGATAGCCAGACAAAAAGCCCGTTTGGGTCGCGGTTGTAATCGCACTATACGCCCAATAGTTGGAAGCCACGTCTACAAATTGAACCGCACTCCGCGATCGCGCCACATTAGGGAACGCTTTGCCAACCATTGATGCGAATTCAGACCGTGTAACAGGCGCACTGGGGCGGAAGGTTCCATCTGGGTAACCGCTGATGATGCCCTGCTGCGTAAGTGACCCGATACACGACTGCGCCCAGTTACCCTGCACGTCAGAAAAACTAGCTTGAGCAGACGCAGGAGCCGATAGCGTCAGCGGTGCTAGCGCGCTGGTCACGGTTGCTAGGGCAGCAATTAAAGCGGTCGTCGATCGAACCTTCGGTGTGTAAAGCATACGTGTTAATCACCACAACAACTACCTATATCGATGCTCAAGGATTAATAGTGTTCCTTGATGTGCTTCGGTAGAGGGCAGTATCGAAATTGGCACAGTGACGGAGAATCTGTACCGGATTGCGTGTGTACAGCTGGGAATTGTTGGGAGGCGGCAGGCGGCGGCAGGCGGAGGAGGGAGGCAGAAGCAGGCAGCGGCAGAAGCTAGGAGTCAATGGGTTTGGTCAGCACCACTGAGTAGGACAGACGATCGCCCCGTGATAGCGCTTCGCCACAAAGGATTGGTTTCTCTTGATGGGTATACGCTGTGTAGCGGTAGACCATGAGAGGGCTGCCTAACGGAATCTCCAGATGGGCGCTCAATTCGTGATCGGCATGGGTTGATTCGAGAGTGGCTTCAATGCGAACGATCGCGACCCCATTTTGCTCCAGCGTTGGGAAGGTCATCCTGGTTTGCAAATCAGCTGCATAGGCGGCACCCAAGTCAGCCAGGATGTAGGTTGTGTCAATCATGATCGGCACTTGATCAATCAACAGACACTTTTTCTGGAGATAGACATCGCGCTGCTCATGGGAAAGTTGCAGGCAATGCTGCACGCTTTCTGGTGCTTGCTGTGGCTCAAAGACAAGATTTCGGATGGAGAGGGTTACGCCTTGCCGCGCCATATCTTCGTCAAAAAAGACGAGTGGATTGGACAGCGAATACACCACTTTCCGCTGCTCGTTAACGAAAACGCCTTTGCCACGATGGGCCGTGACTAACCCCTGGTTGACTAAATTTGCGATCGCCCGTCGCACCGTAATACGGCTCACCCCAAACTGTTCCATCAATTGATGTTCGCTCGGCAGTTGCTCACCAGCTGCATAAATGCCACTAGCAATCTGCTCTCGCAGTTTCTCAGAAATGAGCGAGTGCAGTGGACTTTTAGCTTGAGCAATCACTAACCTCGTCATGAAGGGTGATAACTAGAGGAACACTGCTTCAGTGTAACTTTCAACGCTTGCTTACTACGTAGTCATCGGCAGAATGCAGCCGAATTGGTTTCAGGCGCTACATTGAATACGCGATCGCCTACAGTAGTATCAACCAATTACCTCTGTCGAAACGTTATCGATCTAGCAGATCCAGCCAGCCAGAACAACGTTCTGCCAACAGAAACGGTTGGGTCGCAAAAATGATCTTGTTTCTACCGATGCTAAGCATTTGACAACATCATTCTCTTTCGCGATCGCATCACTGTATGCATGGTTCACTCAAACGCATTCTGACTGGCGCGGGCTTTCTGTCGCTTACCCTGGTGGTAGCTGTAGCAGGCTATAGGCTGTCAGGTTGGAGCATGCTCGACTCCATCTACATGGTTGTCATCACTGTCTTTGGCGTAGGCTTTGGTGAAATCGGGCCCATGTCCCCTCAGCTCAGAATCTTCACAATGTTTGTGATTATTGCTGGCTGCACCTCCGTAGGCTATATCTTTGGTGGCTTCTTCCAGATGATTACCGAAGGCGAAATCAATCGAGCATTGGGAGCAAGACGCATGACAAAAGAGATTAAAACTCTCAAGCAGCACGTCATTATTTGCGGCTATGGGCGTATTGGGCAAATCCTGGCGCGCCAGATGATTGACGCAAAACAGCCGTTCGTCATCATTGACAACAACCTGGGACGCATTGAAACCGCTGAAGCGATGGGTTACCTCGTACGGCTTGGCAATGCCACCGATGAAGGTATTCTGGAGTCTGCCGGGATTGAAAATGCCAAAGTGCTGGCAACTGTTTTACCAGATGACGCAGCCAACGTGTTCATCACTCTCACCGCACGAGGCCTGAATCCCAATCTGATCATCATGGCGCGGGGCGAGTATCCCTCTACCGAAAAAAAACTGCGTCAGGCGGGAGCTGACCACGTCGTGCTACCCGCTGAAATTGGCGCACTGCGGATGTCTCACATCATTACTCATCCAGCAGCCCTCAACTTTTTGGATGCGACGGTGGATGGCAGCAGCCTCAATGAATTGCTTTCTCAAATTGATGTGCAAGTGGATGAACTGGCTGTGCCGTCAGGCTCTCCCCTGGTAGGCAGCAGTATCAGCGCCGTGCAAGTACGCGGTAAAGGCACCTTTATTGTTGTGGCCCTCCGCCAAGCCAGTGGCGATACGATCGTGAACCCTAGCCATGAAGTGCTGCTTGAAGAAGGCGATACGGTGATCGTGATGGGTCATAAGGGGGATATTCCCAAGTTCGCGCACCACTATGACCTGAAGCGGCAAATGCGGTGGGGTGCGAGAGGCTAAAGGGATGAGGGGATGAGGGATGAGGGGATGAGGGATGAGGGGATGAGGGATGAGGGGATGAGGAAGTTTTGAGTTTTGAGTTTTGAGTTAAATTTGACCGCTGACCACTGACTCCTGCTTGCTGATTACGCCAACGACGATCGATCCTCCCTACTATAGTGATGACATTCTTATTAATTGAACCGATATGACTGCAACGATTACTGATCTTTCTGTAGCAACGATCGACGGCAAGGAAAAACCATTGGCAGAGTATGCAGGCAATGTTCTGCTGATTGTGAATGTGGCGTCTCGCTGTGGCTACACGCCGCAATATACAGGGCTAGAGCAGCTTTACCGTAAATATCACGCGCAAGGGCTAGAAGTGTTGGCGTTTCCCTCTAATGACTACGGGGCGCAGGAACCCGGCACGAACGAGGAAATTGCACAGTTTTGCAGCACGAAATACGATGTGACCTTTCCGCTATTCGATAAAGTGCATGCTAAAGGTGCACAACAGCACCCGTTGTACGCCCGCTTGACGGCTGTAGATGCTGCTGGCGATGTGGCCTGGAACTTTGAAAAGTTTTTGGTGAATAAACAGGGCGAAGTGGTCGCGCGCTTCAAGAGTGCAGTGAAGCCGGATGCGCCGGAGTTGATCAGCGCGATCGAACGAGAGTTGGCGCAATAGCTATCCGTCACAGCCAGAAACCGGGTTTCTAAGAATCAGGTCAACATTGATCTCACACTTTTCCGCCAAGAAACCCGGTTTCTAAACCAGGCCTCTCAAGGCGGTCAATGCTTCTCGCAACGATAGCGGTGCGTAGCCCAAAGCAAACGCTTGCGAACTGTCTAGCGATAAGTCGGGGGGACGTTTGGCTGCCATTGGCACATCCTGTTGTCGGCAGGCTTTGATAGTAGCCGTTGGCAAGGCCAGCACTCCTGCCATCCGACAGCCAAACTCATAGCGCGACACGCGCTCTTTACCGCCAAGGTGAAATCGTCCCTGAAACGTTTGGAGTGCCAGCAGTAGTCCTTTTGCGGCTGTGCTACCACTAACAGGGGTGCGAAATTCATCGGTAAACAGCTTGAGTTCCTGTCCGGTTCTCAAGGCATGAATGAACGGTTGAATAAAGCTACTGGCAGTCGGTGGTACGGCACCAAACATGAGCGGCATGCGACAAACGGCGGCTTTGGGGTAGCGATCGAGCACCGCTACTTCTGCTAATGCTTTTTGCTCACCGTAGCGATTGATGGGCGAAACCCGATCGCTCTCTTGATAGGGTGCCTTCAAGCCGTCAAAAACCATTTCGCTGGAAGCAAACACGTAGGGACGTTCGCGATCGGCGCACAAAGCAGCAAGATGCACCGAAGTTGTGACGTTCAACCGATAGGACGCTTCTGGCTGGTTTTGGCATCGGTTTGGGCTGGATTGCGCTGCTAGATGAATGACAGCATCGGGTTGCACTGTCTGGAAAAGGTCCTTCAGCGCTGCTAAATCAGTGAGGTCGATCGCGATTATTGTGGTGCCAGGAATAGCGATCGTTTTCGAAAAGCACGTTCCGTAAACCTCCCAATGGGTAGCGGCCAGTTGGCAAAGGTTCCAACCCAGAAAGCCACTAGCGCCAGTAACAAGAAGTTTTTGCATACCTGCTCACGCCAATTTGCTCAGGAAGTTACAAGGCGCATTCTGGTAGAGTCATGGCAGTGCCATCAGCCTACCAGAATGCGTAACTGGCACGTTATTTGTGCCCTTAATTGGCTATGCCAATCTAAAAAGCGACGTGTGAGATCCAGCCAGTGCCACATGCTGACCTTATCCTAAAAAGGAGTACTCTACTCTACTCTTCACTGACTCCACTGCTTCTAGGACAGCTACCGTGATGCAAGATTGGTGGCAAACGACCTTCCCTCAAGGAAGACAAACGTTGGTGATTCAGGATGCGAACGATCGTCCTGTTTCCATTGCCTATGGCGAAAAAGGCGTAGGCAAGCCGCTGGTTCTAGTCCACGGGGTTGCTAGTTGGAGCTACTGCTGGCACGCCAACATTGATGCTTTAGCAGAACACTTTCGGGTGCTCTGCTTCGATGCCAAAGGGAGTGGGTTTTCTGATAAACCACTGCAACCAGAGCAACCAAATTATAAAGTGATCGAGCTAGAGCGGGTCATCCGTGCACTGTGCGATGAGCCCGCTGTGATTGTGGCGGAGTCGCTGGGCGCACTGGCCGCACTGGCCGTCGTGCAGGCTCACCCAGAATTGTGCGATCGCCTTGTACTCCTCAATGTACCGATCTTCCCCAAACAGTTGCCCAACTGGGGGATGCGGTTGCTTGCAGACATTCCGCTGAGCCTTGTAGAAACAGTGGATCAGCTACGGTTAGCCAAGCTGCTAGAGCCGATTATCCGCCAAATCGTTTATGTGTTGCGAGAGGAAGTGGTCGCTGACCCATCCCACGTTACAGCCGACGATGTGTATTGGAGTACTTACCCTCAAATTGAGTTTCCGGGTACTCTCACCAAGCTTGCCGCAGAATTTCAACTGGCTGCCCGCGAAATCCGGTTACTGGAGCAGGGCCAGCCTAACCTCATTCATACAGTGCAGCAGAATCTCTCTAAAATCACCTGCCCAACGTTGATTTTGTGGGCCGATCAGGATCGCTGGTTTCCAGTGAGTGATGGCGAAAAACTGCGCGATCGTTTGACGCTTGCCAAACTACAAATCATTCCTCACTGTGGGCATTACGCCGCTGGCGGCCAGCCCCAATTTGTCAATACTGCTATCCTCTCATTTCTTGCAGAATCGACTCGTTTGTCATGGCAAAATTGACGGCTAAAGACGATCCAATGGCGCTTCAATGACGGCTTGAGGGGGTGATCCTTCTCGGCAAAACTGACAGCGAAACAATGACTGTCGGGTAGAGAGGACTCCTTCAATACTTAGGTCTGCTTTGTGTTCCCTGTTGCTCCTGTCTTTCGGTTCAAGAGT
>NZ_PVWK01000161.1 GCF_003003795.1 Stenomitos frigidus ULC18
CCTGCAAAAATAGCTCGGTGCCAGGTTAATTAATGACAACTAGAGCGGCATTCTTTCAATAAGAATGCCGCTCTAGTCGTGTCATATTCTCTACATATAAGCTTGGTTATGTTTACTCCTTATCTCTCCAGAACAGATATACAAACTTAGACCGTCGTTAGGTGGGAATGAGTAGAGCTCGATTTATCTGTTACGATGCAAGCGGAAAATACGACAGTTAAAGAAGGCAAGACTCTAATCTGTGGTTCTAAAGAGTCTGTTGATTGCAGCTAGGAATTCCTGTTCTAAGTAGGGCTTGGTGAAGTAGTCCGCTGCTCCTAACTGCATGGCTAGCCAGCGGTGTTTTTCATTACTGCGAGAGGTCAGCATCATGATGGGAATTTTGGAGATTTGAGGATCTTGACGGCGGTAGCTAAGAAATTCAAAGCCGTTCATGTTGGGCATTTCAATATCGCAAATGACTAGATGCACTGACGAGCGCTGACATTGATCAATCGCTTCTTGCCCATCACGCGCTTGTAAGACTCGAAAACCAGCCCTTTCTAGAGACAGTGCTAAGGTTCGTCGCAAGGTGACAGCATCGTCAACAACAAGAATAGTTGTTACTTGAACGGCCTCAACAACTGTGGCAACTTTACGAGCACCTGGATGGCCGTGAACGTCTGCAAGCCGCTTAGGTTCTTCCGCGATAGCGCTTTCGGCTGTCTTTTGTTCCCGCTCAAACGCTAATAAGGCGCTGCTATCAATGACAGGAATGAGGCTGCCATCGCCCAAACTGGTGCATCCATAGAGATAACTGGGAGGCGCGATCAGAGATCCAAATGATTTGATGACCAGCTCTTGCTCCGTAATGAGTCGATCGACTTCGATGGCAAACATTTGTTCTTGCTGCCGCAGGACTAACATCGGTGCTGCACCAGCGCTTGCAGCACTGACTGCTGACATTGAATCACTGGCAGGCACTTCGGGTAGGGGGCAAGCGTAGTTTAAAAGGTCAGCGAGACGATAGGCAGGAATAATTTGCTCTCGCCAATATAGGAAGCGCTGTGTTCCTGACTGCCGACTTTGATCGGGTCGGGGCGTCACAATTTCTTCGACACTATCAACAGGTAAGGCAAGAGTAGTAGAGCCAACAGAGCAAATGATCAATTTCGTGTTGGTCAATGTTAAAGGTAGGCGCAGCGTAAAGGTTGTCCCTTGTTGAGGGGAGGATGCCACCGAAACGGTTCCCTTAATTGATTGCAATTGCGATCGCACGACATCGAGGCCAATGCCTCGTCCCGACAGTTCGCTCACCTGCTGGGCAGTGGAAAAACCTGGCTCAAAAATGAGTTCAAACAATCGTGCTGGAGCGCTTGTCAGCAGTTGCTCGGCTGAGAACCAGCCCAATTCAAAGGCGCGACTGCGAATTCGATCCAGGTTGAGTCCCTGACCGTCGTCTTTAATCTCGATAATGGTTTGATTGCCTTTGTAATAAGCCCGAATTTCAATTTGACCGTCTTTTGCTTTACCTAGTTGCGCTCGAACAGGGGCTGTTTCAATACCATGATCAAACGCATTGCGAAGTAAGTGCAGCAGTGGATCGTAGAGTTTCTCTAGAATGGCGCGATCGACCAGCAAGCTTGTCCCCGTTAATTTCAGACTTACGGGTTTGTGATAAGTTGCCGACAGGTCGCGCAGTACACGAGGGAAGCGATTCAAAACCTCCCCTAGCGGCACCATGCGTGCTTGAGTTAATTCGCTGCTGAGGCTCGTTAGCATATGCCGCTGTTGATCGAGCAGGCGATCAGACTGTCTAGCATACAGAGTGACATCATCAACAGTTTCATCAAGCTGCACAAAGCTCTCTAGAATTTCCTGTAGCTCAGCGTGCAGTACTCCGTAGCTGTCCATTTCTAGCGAATCAAATTCTGTTGCTGACGGCACTAAATCAGGATAGTTTGTGGCGCTAAAGGGACGAGAAGCTTCTACCCGAGTGCTTCGCTGCCCGTTTCCTGTTGGGGATAGACCTGTGTTAAATGGGTTGTTGGAAACCTGCGCGTAGTTTTGACGTTCTGGCGCAACTAGCATTTGATCTAACGACTCCCGTAAATGGCCGACCATGTCTTCAAACCGGGCAAACCGTTTCAATAGTTCGCGCAAGACGCCCTGGAGCTGATCATTTTGTAGTGAGAGTCCATTGCGATTGATGGTCAGTTCGCCCACCAGATTACTCATGCGTTCGAGTCGATCGGAGTCAACTCGAACGGTCAGGTTTGGCGGGGCGATCGCGTCTCCTTGACGAAAGGGGGGGGATGCATTGTGTTGACGACGCGTTGAACGCGGCTCTGTCTGGCTAATTTGTAACGCTTCTACTTGACTTGATGTAGAAGGAACTAAACTGCTGGAGCGATCCAATGGTGGTTCAAACAAATTCTGGGCCGCAACCCACTCAGCATCAATTACTTCAGCAGCATCAATTTCAGCGGCGATCATTTTATCTGGAAGTCCATCTGCTGGCAGAACAGTATCCTCTAGTGCCTCGTTTTGGTCGATCGCAAACGAGTCAAACGTTGGAAGCGGTGTGTCTTCCAGTGCTTCATCCTGGTCGATGATGCTTTCGGCCGCAGTGAAAGCACCACCAAACATACCAAAAAGATTTTCAAGCTGAGGCAATGCCACTTTTACCTGGTCGGCTGCTTCAACCTCAGTGAATTGGTCATCGAAGCCAACATCATTCTCAGCGACGATCGGAGTGCCGATGCTCGGAAGCCCCATCGTTGGAAGGCTTACGCTCGGCGCGCTCAGTGCTGGCGTCTTTATTGATGCTGTAGGAGCGGTTGTCTCTAAGGCCAACGCAAGGAGCGCTGCAGATGGTTCTAAGCCATCAGCCCGCTTGCCCGCTAGAATAGCTTGACGACTGCGCTCTAGGTCAACCAGCGTGAGTTGGGTGATCTCGATGGCGCGATCGGGGTGAGCATTTAGTGCCTGCTGAGCCGTTTCGGCAATGGTTCTAAACTCTGGGAGATTTAGTAATTCAGCAAACCCAATGAAGACTTCGATCTGCGCCCGTAGTTCTCCAGCCACTTCATACTCTTGTGGCTGAGCCAGAATTGCTTGGAGTCGATCGAGTCCTTGTGCTACATCTACCTCAAAAATGGATGTCACCATATCCACCCCAAGCTCCGCCGAACTGGGCAGGTAGGTCTCGGTTTGAAGTAGTGCCTCGCCACAGCGGGTTTCAATTTGAGTAAAGATGGGATCGGCAATCGCCAATGCATCTGGGTTGAAATAACCGGTGGTAATCTGTTCCATCAACGGCAATCGCAAGCAGTCGTAGGCTCGCAGCAAATCGTTTTCCAGGGCTGTATCCACCTCCAACGAATCGCTATAGAGCGCCTTGAGGATATTTTCGAGACGGTGTGCCAACGTTGCGATCGCGTCCAACCCTACGCTGGCCGCCCCTCCTTTCAGCGAATGGGCGGCTCGCATTAAATTGTGAACTGTGGCGGTATTGCGTTGATTCAGAGTCAGTAAGCCTGCTTCCAGAATTTGCAGCAGTTCGGGAGCCTCTTCCGTGAAAAATTGATAGGCGTGGTCACGGATATCAGAGTTGATTGCCATTGGTTTATGGAGGTAGTCCTAATTATTTGTAAGGAGGGGGTTGAAGACTGATGCCGATATGTTGCTATGTGAAGGCCATCCAGTCAGGGAGTTGTGCCCCCTCCACTCCCAAAACTATTGTTGTTGCGATCGTCTAATGCTTCGGTGTACTGACATCTGACATGAGCTTTGCTTGGTGCGTAACGCTGATGCTTTGATTGAATGCCGGAGGCTATACAGCACCCTATGTGTACCACGTTGTTGTCAATAGACTGAGGACGTTGGGATCAAAGGGGTGGGGAGTGTTACCCCCACTCATGGGTTCTACCCCTGCATCCGTCCTAACCCAATTGGCTATGGCTATAGTTCAATGGCGCCCAGTTGATGAGGCGCTTGCTGACAAGGGTCTACCCTGATAGGGACATCATGTGTGTCCCTATCAGAGAACAGACAAAGAATCGATAATTGGTGCTCTGGAACGCTTCTCAGCTCCCGCTGTTCGGGCTGACTTCAAAGTCACGCTCCATGTCCTTGATAATCTGTGGCGATCGACGTTGCAGCCTGGAAGATAGCCAAGCCCCGATCATTAAATAGGCCAAGAACCCATAAGGTAAGAAGTTGTAGGGAAAGGGAGGAATGGGAAAGAAGCTGGCGACAGCAGGAGTCATCATAAACAGAACGGCTGGCACTGAGATCGCGAGATCGCGTTGACGCAACCGCTTTTGACGGTAAAGCTCGATGGGCCCTGCTATTGAAATCAACACATAGATGAGCAAAAAGCCGTAGGTTGCCAGGGTGCCGAAGTAGCCATAAATATCGAGGCTAGATATCCCCAGCAGCGTTAAGGCTGTTGGTATCAGAAATACAACGATCACAGACAAAAAGATGGCAACGTGGGGCGTCTGGTTTTGTGGATGAACGGTACCGAGTGACTTGGGCAGAATCTGCTGGCGACCCAACGAGTATAGAACGCGTGTGCCAGCCGTGATGGAAGCCAGGCAGCAGGTGAGGAAACTAAACATGACTCCTACAGCAATTGCTAAGCCCAACAGCTCAACGCCTGCAAGATTTGACAACACACTGAGTGGTACGTCCGTTTTGTCAAATGCTATGGCATATTTGCGAAACCCTAACACTTCTGCATAGGAGACGAGAATAAAGAAAAGCCCTGATAGAACGGCACTCCAAAGTACTGCTCTCGGAATGTTTTGGAAGGGGCGTTTTACCTCATCGCCTAAGGTCGTTGCGCTTTCAAACCCAACGTAGCTAAAAATTGCCAGGACTAGCCCCAACCGCAAACCTTCGGGGGAGACATCTTTGAGTAGAACCTGCGGTGTGTCGATCGCAAAGCCATGTTGAGCAAGCACAATGATTGCCAAACTCAGAATCAATAAAATTGATGTTAGCTCAAGCAACAGCATGAGTACGGTTGAGAGCTGAATATCAGTAAAGGCGTAAAACCAGACAATGAGGATACAGATGGTGTAGAGCAAGATGGGAGGAGCCTGGAGGCCAAATTCATTCAGCACCACGTTCGCATAGATGACAAAGCCGGACATCACGGCGATCGCAGTACAGAGGTAGGCTGCAACCATTGCCCAACCGGCGACAATGCCAGCGGTTGGTCCCAGATTTTTGCCAATAGCACCATAGATTGTCCCTGGAAGCGACAGGCGGCGGGCAAAGTGGTTGATGTTGATACTGACCAGGGCAAGACCGATCGTGGCAATTAGGAACGTTAACCAGGTACCATTCCCGGCACTGGCAAACACGAGCCCAATACTGACCGCTGGCATGGCTGCCGGGGCAATGTTGCCAACCGACTGAGCCATGGTTTCGGGAAACGAAAGGCAATCAGCGCGCAACCCCAAAGCACGTTGTTTTGAATAAGTCGTCATGGTTCAACTCTTTCCATGTATGTTTTTCGTTGGTGTGAGCATGACCCTGATAAAAGCCTGAAGCTTACACTTTGAATTGACCCACTTCTGCTTGCAGCGTTTGGGCTACCTTGCGGAGTTCCTCAAATGAAGATGACACCTGCCCCGCTTCTGTAGACGTTCTGTTGGCGATCGCTGCCACATCTTTCATGGTTTGGGTTACTTCTTCTGAGGCTTGCGACTGCACCACTGTCGCCTGGGCAATAGCCTCAACCAACGCACTGATTTGAGCACTTACCGCTGTAATTTTGTTCAAACTTTGGCGCGTCTCATTCACCAATTGCGTTCCAATGACCACTTGCTCGGTACCTGATTCCATCGCGGTGACTACTTCGTTGGTTTCTGCCTGAATGCTGACCACCAACTTTCTAATTTCTTCGGTGGCTTCTGCTGATTGCCGTGCCAGCGTGCGCACTTCATCAGCAACCACCGCAAAGCCTCTGCCTTCTTCTCCAGCACGCGAAGCTTCAATGGCTGCGTTCAAAGCTAGCATGTTGGTTTGAGCTGCAAAGCTACCAATCAGATCAACCACGGTAGAAATCTTTTGAGACGATTCTCCCAGGTGTTTTACTTTCTTGGCGGTGTCGGCAACCGTCGCTCGAATGGCCATAATACCGTCAACGGTGCGGTTCATGGCCGCATCCCCTTCTTCTACACTTTGAGCGGCTTCCTGTACCGCCATTTCAGCTCGTTCGGTGTTGACTGCTACTTGACGCACGACGATCGCGGTCTCTTCCGCAACCTTGAGCGCAGCGGCGATCGCCTCCGCTTGCCGCAGGGCTTCTTCGGATAGAGATTGTACGGAAACCTGACTTGCGTTGGTAGTGACTGACACCTGATTTGCAGCCACCTGCACTTGTTGCACAATTTTGCGCAAGCTGTCTACGGTGGCATTGTAAGAGTCAGCGATCGTGCCAATTTCATCTGCCGTTACTTTTGCCTGGGTCGTCAGGTCTCCTTTACTGATTGGGTCTACTTCTAAAAGCAGCTCTAGCGCTCGTTTTTGCAGACCTTCTTTAAGTTCGCGCTGTTCTTCTGCCAGGTTGGTCGTTTGCTCTAGCAATTCCACTCGGTAGATGGAAAGTGCTAGCTCATTCCCTAACCGTTGCAGAAAGTTGATCTCAGATTCCTGCCAGTTGTAAGTGGTTGAGCAGTAGTGGGCAATGAGCAAGCCATAAAGCTGACCTGCACCCACAATGGGAGTAATCAGGCTTGCCTTTACTTGCAGTCGCTTCAGCAGATTGAGATGTTCTGGATGAAATCCCGAAATCGACACATCATTGGTTGCCACTACGCGACCTGCTTGATAAGCGGCACGCAGCTCTTCTGGAATGCAGGAGTCACTGACACCCTCATCAAGGGCGGTTGACCAATTGCTATCGACCGATTCTGCAACGATCCCAGCATTGGAATTTGTACGAAGGCGGTAAATGACGATTCGATCGAAGTTAAATAGCTGCCGTGCGCCTTCAACAGCTTCGTCAAAAATCACTTGCAGGTCGGCTGCCTGAACGACATTTGACCCTTTTGCGGCAGTGATGAGACGCTCTTGCGCTGCTTCAAAGGCTTGAAGGTTGAGAGACTCCTGAAGCTGAACCGCCATACTGTTGATGTTGATGCCCAGGGACGCAATTTCGTCCTCCCCTTCCACAGCCACACGGGCTGCCAGATCGCCTTGCCCGATTTTTCCCACTGCTTCTGCAGCGTTTAATACTGGTCGGGTTGCCCGGGTGGCGATTCCAGTTGCGATCGCCGCCACAATCAAGGCAATACCGCCCGTTCCCAGAAGGGTGGTTAAGAGTAACTGTCGCTGGAGAAGAAAGGCGATTGCCACAGGACGTGTGATCAGCAGACCCCATTTAAGGTTATAAGCTTTAGACAACTCCTGGTTTGGAAGATAGGTGATGACCTCTCGGTTTTGACCGGCAGCGCGCGCTGTGACCGCTGTCTGCTTTTGCTCATTCTGCAGCGCAACATTTGGAAATTCGTCTGCTACCTTCTTCTGAATCAGGGTTGGGTCGCTAGCGGCAATAATTTGGTTCTCAGAACTCTTTAAGAAAAAAGCTTCCCCTGATACAGCAGTCTCTCCAAACACTTGTTTGAGGACGCTTAAAGGAATGCGCGCTCGAATGATGGCGATCGTTTGACCGGTTTCGCTATCTTTAATAGGGGCAACGGTAAAAATACTAAACTCATTGGAAAATATGGATGTTTGTGGATACCCAATGATCGGTTTATCGGCTTTGAGCACTGCCTGAAAGTAGTCCCGATCAAAAAGCTTGGATGGTTGAGGATTTTGAGGATTGTCTTTTGATTTTGCCAGTACGTTACCATCCAGATCAGCGACCACAACACTGTCGTAGACCTGGACATTGCCAATCCTTGCAGAACGAGTATATTGCTCAAGGGCTTTTTGTTTCTCTGCCAGGGATGCCTTGTAGCGCAGCTTCGAGTCTGCGAAAAGATTCAGTTGAGCAAAGGCTTGAATGTCGCTGTAGCGTTCATCCATGAAGTTATTTAATTTCCCTTCCAGGTCAAGCGCACTCGTTTCCTCCGCTTGCAGCACCTGCTGCTGAATGCTCTGATTCGTGACAAGGTAGGTGGTTGTGCCAACGAACAAGATTGGGAAGGTGCCGATCGTCATAGCAATGAAGACGGCTTTGGTTCTGACGCTTAATCGCTGCCACCAGTTGCTCGATCCGATTGGGAACTGCTGTAACGTTTCGAGTTCTGGTTGAACTTCTTTCCATGTCGGTGATCTAGTTGCTTCGTGCTTTGAGGAGCCGATTGGCCAAAGGGGTGCAGCAGGAAGACCATCGGTTATTGTCCGGTCTGCTTGAATGGCATCAAACGATTGATGGGTGAGCCTGTTCTGGGGAGACGAATTTGGGGTAGGAGTCATGGATAAACCCTTGAGAACTGAGTACTTGAGAGCTGCGTAACAGATGAATAGGTAATCTAAAGCAAGGCTGCAATGAATTGCAGCTTCAAGCTTGTGGCGATTGTGGCAATGATCGCTTCCGCAGCTCAAAGCCTGGATATTGTGGCGATGATGGCTTCTGCTTCTAAAACTGCTAACATGGCATCGTCAGATTTCCACCAGTACCCACGTAAAAGTGCTGCTAGCTCGGATGTTAGGGTAGAGGACGATAAGGGCTGAATCACTTTAGGATCACACCATTCAACATCTTCTACTCGATCGAGCACTAGTCCCAACGTTTGGCTTTTCTGAGTCGATTTCTTGTCCTGACCCTGTAGCACTACCGCTGTATGAGCAACCCGAACCGCCTGTTGATAGTACGGAATTAAGCCACATAGATGCCCTAAATCCACCATCCAGAGAACTTCCCCGCGCCAGTTGTATACTCCCATCACGCAAGCCGGCATGTGAGGAATAGGCACAATTTGACCAGCCGGAATGGTGAGCACCTCAGCGACCTGTTGAATCGGTAAGAGAACTTTTGTATCCGGGACAAGATGCAATCGTAGAAATTGTTCTTTGGTATCATTGGCTGAAACGATTGCCTGCTCTTGAGTACGGGTTGCTAAGGCGTGAGAGTCTGATAATGATACAGCGTCAGACATTGTCATGCTTCCAGTCTTAATGGTTAAGATTTCGGTTTTAATGTTGAATCAATTGCTTGATTGTGCGCACCAGTTCTGCTTGATCGATCGGTTTAGCAATGTAAGCATCTGCCCCCTGTTTCATGCCCCAAAAACGATCCATTTCACCGCTTTTTGTCGAACACATCACAATGGGAATATCGCTAGTTGTAGCCCCAGCTTTGAGTCGCCGACAGACTTCAAAGCCGCTGCAGCCCGGTAGAACAACATCTAAAACAATCACATCAGGCTTCTGGTTATTCACAGTGGCGATCGCTTCTTCTCCACTTTGTGCAATCAGAACATTAATGCCGGCTTGCTGCAAACAGCTAATCAAAATTTGCATTTCTGTCAACGAATCTTCAACCACTAATGCCGTGCCCATCGCACTCACCCATGAATAAACAACAATTGATCAACGAGCTGGAGCTGTGAGATTAGTTGCACCTTGCTCTAAATGCTTGCGAATTTCGCTTAGCACTGCTTCAGCATTCAATGGTTTACTGAGAAAACCTGACGCTTTGACAAAATTGGCTCGAAGACGGTTTGAATAGCCATCGTTGCCGGTCAAGATGACGATCGGCGTGTTGCGAAAACACGAAAGCTTGCGTAGCTGCTCGCACACTTCATAACCGTTGGCCTCTGGCATCACCAAGTCTAGAAAAATCAAATCTGGCTTACGAGCCAACAATATACTGATGGCTCGTAACGCATTATCCACACCTAAAAATTGATAGCCAGCCGATGTCAGCAACGTTTCCATTGTGTTTCGGACTAAAGCACTATCATCCACACAAGCAATCAGCGCCTTTGGGGCTGCTGCTGGCTTCGCTTGGCTCAGACGGCGGGGATAAATGAGGGCCGATAAATCAGCGATGGTAATCAGCTCTACCCATCCCACTTGAATGAACGGTAAGAGCGACGCCGTAACTTCCATCACATCCCGCTGCATTTGCACGGCCAAATCGTACAGCGTGTGCTGACCATTGAGTCGTTGCACCAACATTTGATAAAACTGTGCAGAGCAATGTTCTCGTAATTGCTCTGGTTGCTTAATGATCGGTGCTTGATTGGGGGAATAAGCTGTGAGCTTTGCGTCCTGCCACGCTTGCCAGCGCCACTGCGTTTTGGCGATGACGTCCTCTACCTGAGCTAAACCGACTTGTGTCGACGATAACTGTTCATGCTTAATTTGCTTGCTTTCACTTGCCGCTTGTTTGACATCAAACAACACCTCAACCAAGGTCGAAAGCACCACATTAGTCGCTTGCTCAGGCGTAATTCTTTGCTTTGCCACCCATAGATTTAACAGCGTGTACTCCCAGCCAATGGAGGAGGTGGATGCCCCAGCACTCGCTAAATCGGCCTGCCACCCTAATCTATGAGTTGGTAACCGAGGGCAGTGAACAGCCAAATTTCTTCGCCAGCGTCGCATTGAATGTATGCCACCAGTGGCATACATGATGCTGCCTTTGGAGAGATGGAATGTCCATTCCTGTTCCAGTGCATCGCTCCATGAAAGTTGACCACTAAACCGGAGCTGTTTCAAATCTCTAAGAAATTGAAAATGTTCCACCCACTAGACCTTCTAGTATTGATCGCTTTTCAGTTATAACCATCGTCTCTATTGCAGAAAACCTCTAGTACAGATTAATTATTCATCTGCACCTAGTGGTCTGTCAATTTTCAGTTGATGGGTAAAGTCGCTGTAGTTTGATGCGTGCATCGGCTGTCGTAAACCGCC
>NZ_PVWK01000013.1 GCF_003003795.1 Stenomitos frigidus ULC18
GAAGCATTTGGATGAATTGCGCTTGTTGATGCGCTCAAGGCTGGAAGCGATGACCCCAGGCGTGATTGCTTCGATTGCGGGCTGGAACTCCATTCGGACAGCACTATCTGTAGCTGGTATTTAAGGAATTGGTATAATTTGTCATCGTGGTAAAGACTTCTAAAAGTTGGGTTTTGCCCTTTAGCTACAGCGAAACGAAAACCTAGCGCCCAAACAAATCCCGGCTGACGACCGCTTTAGGGCGGGTGCAGAAATCACGTCTTAGTTCAACCACGAATGCTGATAGAGGCATTGCACTGCAATGTCCTACTCCTGGGTACTATTTGTTCGTAAGACCTTTATGTGTTGCCCTAAGTAGCTCAATTGCAGTGCAGTGTGATATTTTTGACTCTCCAGACCTTTTTAATTGACTGATTCGGTAAGAGCGCTGACAAGCCTGAACTGCGATGAATGAGCTAGATACACGAGAGTGGCTGCTGACAAATGGCTTGGGTAGTTTTGCCAGTGGTACGATTTGCGATGCTCGAACACGTACTTATCACGGTTGGTTAATCGCGGCACTCGATCCGCCCCGACAACGGACGCTGCTGTTCTCCCATTTAGAAGCCAGCCTGGAGGTCGATGGACTCATTTTTGCCTTCGGAACAAACTTCTGGACGGCTGACAAGGTTGACCCATTGGGCTATCGGTTGCTGCGCGAGTTTAGCGTTGATCCTGTACCCACCTGGGTTTGGGGTGTAAGTGAGCAGTGGCAGTTGAGCCGCCAGATTGTCATGCCGCATGGTTTAGCGCCGGAAGGACGATCGACTGGGGCAAATTTGTCTAGTCAAACGGCTCATCGGGTGCTGGTGCAATACCGTTATACAGGGACTCAACTGGCCGTTTTGCGCCTGCGACCGATTATTGGCGATCGCGACTTTCATCATCACCAGCAAGAAGCGCCCACCCTTTCCTTCTCGCAGTTGGTTGGTCCCAATCAGGTTTTTCTGCAAGCGTTGCAGGCAAGTAAAACAGGTACACCGTGGGGGCTTTCCTGGAGTCAGGGGCACTACCAGCCAGAGGAAACCTGGTACTGGAACTACTACTATCCTGAAGAAGCCCGTCGTGGGCTGGACTACCTGGAAGATCTGTTCAGTCCTGGCTATCTAACCGTTTGGCTACAACCGGGTGAAACGGTGACACTGGAAGCAAGGGTCGGGTTGCCTGCGTCTAAGACAACAGAGCTAACCCCTACAACCGTTGACGAGGCAATCCAGACAGAGCAACGACGACGAGGGCGAGAGTTTCTGCACTTGCCACAGGCTGCCAACGGTAAACTAGTCATGTGGGAGCGGTTGTTGCGAGCCAGTGATCAGTTTATTGCTTATCAGTCTGCTCAGAAAATACCTGCGATCGTGGCTGGCTATCATTGGTTCGACGATCGCAGTCGCGATACATTGCTCTGCATTCCTGGTTTCACACTGACAACCAAGCGCTTCTTACTCGCACGCAAAATGCTCGATCGGTTGGGACGATCAAGTTGTCAGGGCCTCATCCCCAACATCCTCCCTGACAGCAGCGGCGATGCCGTCTATCGCAACATCGACTGTGCGCTCTGGTGGATCGAAACGATGGGACTATATTTGGAAGCGACTCAAGATTGGGAGTTCTTGGCCGAGCAGTATGATGTGGTCAAACAAATCTACAAAGCCTTTACCGCTGGCACTCTGCACAATATCCGCATCGATGCTTCAGATGGTCTGATTACGTGGGACGATGCCAGCACGCCGTTGACCTGGATGGACACATTGGTTGCTGGCGAAGCCGTCACTCCAAGGCATGGCAAACCCATTGAAATCAATGCTCTCTGGTATTCGGCGCTGTGTTGGTCAAGCCAATGGGCAACGCTGTTAGCAAACCGTCCTGGCACAGACAAGGCCGATCGCTTGCTCAACCAGGCACGCCGTTATGCTGAACAAGCCGAGCGAGTCAAAGCCTCATTGCAAAAGTTTTGGCACGGACAACAAGGCTATTTATACGATCGCATTGAGCCAGACGATCGTCGGGATGCGACAATTCGTCCGAATGCGGTGCTAGCCCTGTCGCTGCATCACTGTGCCTTTACAGCAGAACAAGCGCACCAACTACTTTATACGGCTCGTGATCGGTTGCTGACGCCTTATGGACTCCGTAGTCTCGATCCTAGCGATCCAGCGTATTGGGGCATGTGTAGTGGCAATCCCGGTCAGCGCGATCGGGCGTATCATCAGGGCACTGTTTGGAGTTGGCTTCTGGGGCCGTTTGTCCGTGCCTGGAGTCGATTTTGCCCAGGAGAACCGGTGCCGTTTGATCGACAGCCACTGCTGACGCATTTCCAGCAGCAGGGTTGCCTGAATGCCGTCGCCGAAATTTTTGATGGCGATGCGCCCCATACACCGCGTGGCGCGATCGCCCATGCCACGACGATCGCTGAATTACTCCGTCACTGGGATCTTCTGGGTTGGGAGGAGTAAAACCTGACAACGTTACTTACAGCGGTTTTCAGATCAGTAAGCCACAGGCTTTGGGTGTCGGGTGTCGGGTGTGGTTAATCCACATGAAAACGGCTGTAACCAACGTCGATCGGCTGAATCCCTTCACCGAACAGCAATCTCTCTACGTAGGCGTAGGAAATTAAGCGTTCTCAGTCACTCTAAAAATTCTTGGCAACTCAGCGTTTTAAATCATGATCGCCAACAGACGAGTAGTGACACCGCTGTTCCTTAGGCCTTTTTTAACCGCATTAAGGAACCAGCCATTGCTCAAACCATTGGCTGCCGCCAACTGCCAAAGCACCCGCGATCGCAGCGGTGAGAGCAGAAGAAAACGCAGTGACGAACAGCCACCAGGCCGCGATCGCCACCGCCTTACGGGTCTCTTCTGCTTGCTGTTGGGCTTGTTGTTTCAACTCCTCAAGACGATGTTGAGCCCCTTGCTGAATGGTTTCAATTTGAGATAGCGCCGCTAAACGCACCGTATCGATGCGATCGACCACTTGCTCTGTAAAAGCGTTGGAAAGATCATCACGAGTACTAATCAAAGCCGCTAGCGAATCGCGGTTCAAGGTACTCAACTGGCCACGCAGCGTGTCTCCTAGTGAACTGCTGAGGCTTTCCAGTCCTGCGCGCGGATCAACAAACAACTGCTGCAGATCCTGCTTAATGCGATCGTAATCCAGCTCTGGCAGTGGCAACGATGTGACTACATGACGCAATTTGTCAAATGTAGTAACGAGTGTCTCCTGAACTTGCTGTTGCAGCGCTTGGGCTTGCGCGATCGCGTATTGCAGTGCCGCTTCCACCTGTTCCATAATCTCGTTAATCTCAGCAGCGGTCATATCGCCCCGCTCAGAGAGGAGCGTGATTAGACCATCACGGCTCGGTATTGACAGGTGCTGGGTCTCTAGCCAGTCACTAGCCACACCTGATGCTGTTTGAGCGTTGGCTAAAAGATATTGGATTAGTTGTGGCAGACGATCGGGACTGAGATCCTCTCTCTCAGCATGGCGGAGGTAATCACTTAAGTGGTCTTGCCAGTTTTGCACTTGCCGTTTGCTACGCAGTGCCAGACGACGCGGCAACTTGCCCATTGTGTAGAGTGATCGCTGCAAAGAGTGCAGCAGTCGCTGCTGTTGCTCTGCCGTCAGATCTGAGCGTTGTTGCACCTCCTCAAGGAGGGGTTTCCACTCGATTTGAGTCAATTGACCCAGCCAGTCAACGTCTACATGCTGTTGCTGCAGGTAATGGTATAAATCCTTTGGCAAGTCATCCATGCTCAATGTTTCAGGATCTAGGCGCTGTATATAATCCATCAACACTGTTAGAAGCTGAGGGCTCCCTACCACTGTTTCTTCAAGAGAGTGAGAGGCCGTATGGAGACTACTCCAGGCTTTTTCTAATTGAGGGAGGATTCGTTTCCGCTGCTTCTCGGTCAAATCTTCCCGTTCGTTTAACCACTGCTCAGCGTTTACCCGATCGAACGATGGTAAATGCCTGTACACGCTAGAAAGGTCAGTTTTAACGACTTTGGTGAGCGTTTTGAGCTGACGTTGAATGGTCCGCGCGGTCAACTTTTGATCATGATCGCCCACATATTCGCCGAACATTTGCCAGAGCGCTACTGCCTCTGCTTTAGCGTCTGCCTCGCGCTGTTGCAGGTCTGTTAGCAGACGATCGCGCGCCGTTTCAAACTCCGTTGCTAACGCCTCTACTTCTTTTTGATTCAAATCAGGTCGATCATTCAACATCGCTGCAATGCTGTTGCGATCAAGAGACTCCAGACGATCGCTCCACTGCTCTGAGTCCGCAAGGTGAGTCTGCAACTGTTGCTGGAAGGTGGCTGGCTGCAACTCTGCTTTGGAGACTGCTTGTAAAGATGCGGCAATCTGTTGGCTAAAGGCGCGCATAGGTGCCTCAGCAATAGCGGTATCCAAGGTTTTTAGCACCTCTTGCCGCACCGCTTCCAGGCGATCGGCGATTTTGCTGACCTTAGCGGCTGACAAATCGTCCCGTTGCTCAAGCAACGCGACAAACACATCTCGATCAAGAGACAATAACTGGTTCTTTACAGCGACTGGGTTTGCCTCTGGGTCGTAAATTACATCGGTAAATTCTGCCTGCACCGTTTTGCGAGTCAAGTTCCACGGGTAAGCATTCAGCAAGTAAGCTTCCACATCAGCTTTGATGGTGGCGTTAAATGGCTCAACACGATCGGCATCCGATGGGTCAGATGAAGGCATGAACACATGAAGTTGCTGCAAAATACCGCCCACATCAAGATCAGACAGATCTACCCGATCGCGTACCGTACGCACCAGTTGTTTGAGCAATGGCATCGGTTCGAGCGGTGAGGCCATCGATTGTGTGGTGTGTTCACCCGCCACCGCATGCGATTGGGCGTTTGACAACAGCTTCTGTAGGCGATCGTTCACAACTGTTGGAGTCAACACCTCTGGGCTAGCGGTCTGCAAGAAAGTGGTGATGTCAGCGATCGGGTCGGGTGTCTCCACAACCTCCTGCCAGACACCTTCTAGCTGATCCACGATTTCAGTGACATCCCGTTTAGAAAAATCGGTGCGACTACTGACCAGATCGACGAATGCCTGACGATCGATATGACCCAACCCCGTTTTTGAAACGGATGGTAGGCCTGCATTAGCCAACACAGCGGCCACTTCCTGCCGGATGCTTTGCAGATCGGGTTTTGGTGGTTGGAGGGTCTGCACGTACTCTTGTAGCGTCGCTTCAAGGTTGTGATGATTCGTGTCTAGCTGCTCTTGCAGGGTTGACAGGGTCGCTTCAGTCGTTGCCAGTCGCTTATTTACCACTTCTGGCAACGTTGCTTCGTTGTGCTCGCGTCCCTTATGACGCCTCAAAGCCGACATTACAGTGGTCATCAACCCCTGCACACCCGCACTAAAGGCACCAGCTAACACACCAAGCAGCGAGCCTGCTGCCTTCGAGCTGAGCCACGTCAGCACCAGAAAGTAACCCGACCAGATCACAACGCCCAGCACTGCTCCCAACGTTACACTGCCAACAACGCTAAGCTTCACTGCAAGAAAGCAAGCGGTAAACAATACTGAATTCACTGTCAGAAGCGTTCCCGCCCCGATCGCAAACCCAATTTTGCCTGCTGTGCCAGAGCTTGTTTCAGCGGAAGCATCGGCTTCGGTTGCGGTGGATTGGCCGCTAGGCAAAAATCCCAGAGCAGTCATACCTGCAGCGATACCAAACGTCGTCATGAGGAGCTGCACGGCAAAAGCAATGAGCAGCCCAGTAAAGAGCGTTACCAGGACAGGAGGACTAACCACCGGAAGCACGGATTCGGGTGTCATTGTCGTTATAACCGCCAGTGCTAAAGCGTAACAGCCTGTGTCAGAGCGATCGCCGAACGATCGCTCTGACACAGGCTGATGTAGGTGTTATTAAACTAGCAACTGCACGTTATCGAGTGCGCCTTTCTAAGGTAAGAAATTGCACCAGGCAACAACAGAAACGACTGTCTGGCGAAGGCTAGCAGTACCTAGAGCACAGGATCTAGAGAATGCCTGCGTTGCTCAAGCCCAGGATGACACCAGCGCCTAGAATGTGCCCAAAGCTGGTGGTTGCGAGTAATTCAGAAACACCGAAACCTTCAAACAGTCCAGGCACCTGTACGGGCAAGGCAGGACCCACACCACGTCGCTGAATGGCGTAGCGACCGATCGCGATCGCAACCAGGTTTGCGGCAATCATGACAATGGCAATATTGGGCGACCATTCAATAGTCCGTGCAACCGCCAGAGATGTGTAAAGCAATTTTCTGCCTCCTAAGCATTGATAAACTTATAAACAAGAAGGATTATAAAAATACATCGGGAGCGAACCTGTAAAAAGGCTGAATTTGTTTTAAGAGTTAACGAAAATTGTTATTTTTCGATACAAGCAATCGATGCAACCAATGGGCCTACGCGTCAAAATTTGCGGGATCACCAAGCCAGAACAGGGGCGAACGATCGCTCAGCTAGGAGCCACCGCACTCGGATTCATTTGCGCTCCAGCCTCACCACGCCATGCTTCTCCAGACCAAATTGCGGCGATCGTCACTGCTTTACCGTTGGCGGCCAGTGGCGTACCGTGCGTTGATCGGATCGGTGTCTTTGTCAACGCCAGCCTTGAAGTGATTTGTCAAACAGTGGCGATCGGTCAGCTTAACGGGGTGCAACTTCACGGTGACGAATCTGCTGAGTTTTGCGATCGGCTCCGTCAGCGGCTCCCGGCGATCGAACTCATCAAAGCGCTGCGTATTTCTACCGCAGAGGCTCTACTACAAGCGAACGCCTACGCTGCCTGGGTCGATACCCTCCTCTTGGATGCGTACGATCCAAAATTGCCCGGAGGCACCGGAAAAACGCTGGACTGGTCGTCGCTCAGTCAGTTTCGACCAGCCTGTCCCTGGTTTCTGGCGGGTGGTCTGACGCCAGATAACATTCTGGATGCGTTGTGCCAAACTCAGCCTCACGGCATCGATCTTTCCAGTGGAGTCGAGTACGCACCCGGTGATAAAAATCTCCTAGAAGTCACGCGCTTATTTAGCCAGCTCGAAACGCTACAGCAGCCTTCAGCTAAACCGTTGTAAAACGTCCGCTGTCGCCTGTCCGGTTTTTGCCCAACTGAACTGGCTCGCTCTAGCAAGGCTGGCCGTACGCAGGTGAGCACGTAGCTGAGAATCGGTGACTAGCTCGTGCATGGCTTGAGCGATCGCCCCCACATTGTACGGATCAACCAATAGTGCTGCCTCACCCGTCACTTCCGGCAAGGATGACAGGTTAGAAGTAATGACAGGTGTGCCACACGCCATGGCTTCCAGCGCTGGTAAACCGAAGCCTTCCCACAGGCTAGGGAAGATAAGCCCGATCGCCTGATTCATGAGCCTCGGCAGGTCTTCGTAAGCCACATAATCTAAAAACTTGACTTGATTGGTTAGCTTCAAGTCTTCAATTTGTGCCTGCAACAGCGGTCGTTGACGTTGATCGGGTGGGCCTGCAAGCCAAAATTCATAATCTGAATGATGGGGCAATGTAGCAAAAGCAGCGATCGCGCGTTGTACATTTTTGTAGGGTGCAACGCGACCAAGATAGAGAAAGTAATTCTGAGTCGGTAAATCCAGAAACTGAAAGTTCTGGGCATCATAAGCCAGCGGAATCGACGTAATTTGATTTGCTGAAATGTCGCAAAACCGCACAATATCCTGAGCCGTTGCGTTGGAATTGCAGATAATATGTTCCGCTTGTTTTAATACTTGAGGAATATAGTGGCGGTTATAGAACGTTGCTGGTGAAAAGCGCTTGGGAAAGTGAAGCGGAATGAGGTCATGCACCATCACAATCGAGCGACAGCTCGACCATAACGGCGCTTCTGGCAAAACCGAAAACAATAGCTGAGAATTTAGCTTTTGGTAGAACTTTGGAAGCTGAAACTGCGTCCAGAGTAACCGCTTGAAGTGACCTTGCAAACCATATTCAGCCGTCAAATCAGCGGGCGATCGATGCCATGTATAGCCATCAATTTCAAACGAACTAACAACGTCAGGCTTGAGCGATCGTAATTCCTTAACAATATTGAGACTGTAAGTAGAAATGCCTGTAGGTTGCGGTAAAACAGGAGACAGATTTACCAAAATGGTCATAATGGATGAACAAAGCGATTACTATGGTTTTCCAATGGCATAAGTTTGGTTTGGCCTCATTGGATAATGATCAAAGTCTAGAATCAAGCGCAGTATTTTTAGATCGGTTGGGTTAGACGATTTCAAGGTGGCGATCGCAAATTTAGCTGCTAAATAGACTCTTAAAACCAGCTGTTCCCAAAGTGGTCGATGCTTTTGATAGTAGTAAAGCTGACTGCGACGATATTCTAGCCGCATCTGGTCAGATACTTTCCCTACGGAGTAACCGCCCAGATGAATGATCGAAACCTCCGGCGTATAGAGAACCTGCCAACCTTGATCGCGGGCTCGTTGACAGAGATCAGATTCTTCAAAGTACATAAAAAAGGTTTCATCAAAGCCATTCAGTGCTTCAAACAGTGCCCTACGGATAAAAAAGGCGGCACCAATTACAATATCGACGGGTTGCTCCTGCTCAAATTTCTGTTCAATGGCTTCTCGCTGCTGCGGCACCGCGTATTCCTTCTGTTGTTTGAGCGTTTGATATTCTCCATTAAGACTAATTTCTGATGCGATCGAAAGTTGAAGAGACCGATCAGCATTCAATAACTTTGTGCCAATAATCCCTATCTTCGGGTCGTTTTTCATCAGCATCACCAGATGAGGCAAGACATCATTGATGAGCAATGTGTCTGTATTCAAGAAAAAAAGAAATTCTCCCTTTGCGTGTTTGGCACCAACATTATTGCCACTACCAAAGCCGCGATTTTCTGTTTGTTTGATGAGATTGACGGTTGGAACGCTCTCAGCCACTAAAGCAGCACTACCATCCGTAGAAGCATTATCAACAACGATGATTTCGTAGGGCACAGAATGGAGAAATTGCAGGAGCGATCGCAAACACTCCAGCATAACATTGGCACCGTTATAGTTCACTAAAATAATTGAAACCAAGACCGCGCAATTGTCATTCATTTACTCATCGTCCTACCAGGTTTTGCCTAGTTTCCCTAAAAACCCATGATACGTACCAATGATGCACGCGATCGCTTTTTGAGGCTTTGCATCCGAGTCAAACGCCAAAATTTTGAGGAGTGTCAACAGTAAGAATTTCATCCGCCTTAAGCAACACGTGAGCCGATACGATCCGTTTGAGTGCCGTAATTCAAGATAGGTATGATTGCGACAAATATAGTAATACCGCAGCGGCGAGTAAAGCTGAAAGACCTTCTTTTTACCAAATAGCTCAACCTGAAAGGGCTCTCCGAACCGATGATACATGTTTGCACCAGGAACCACCAAATTGTGAAAGCCTGCTTGACGCAACCGTAACCCATACTCTAGATCAATACCATCGATGAAAAGGCCAATGTCTGGAGGCTCTACCCGATCGACCGTCTGCAGCCACACCAAAGCACCAGACGTAATCGGCGCATCGCATTCATACGGCGAGATGGCATTGTCTGGCAAAAAGCCACGAAAGCGATCGCCCAAAAACCGACTTGGCTTCACGGTTTGTCCTGTGCGAGCATCGATCGCGGTGGGTGCCATCATGCCGATCGCATAATCCTCCGTTGCCAATTCAGCATACGCCTGCAGCAACCGCTCCAGACAATCAGGAGCCGGAGCGCTGTCCTGGTCAAACGTCCACAGAAAATCATACTCGTGCTGCACTGCCCACTGGATTGCTAACGTCATGCCTCCCGCAATGCCAATATTTTCAGGATGATGCCAGGTCAGGAGGCGATCGTCGGCTCGATTTGCTTCAGAACGCTCTAGCGATCGCGTCGAATTGTCAACAATGATGATTTGTTTAATGGGATAGAACTGCGATCGAATCGCTGTAAGGCAATCATTAAGAGCGCTCGCATCCTCATAAGCCGTAATGTAGGCAGCGACGTTGTAATGGTTTTGGTTTTCGCTGACCATTCTTCAGTCTCCGCTAATTTCTACCAGCGCCAATCGTCACGCTAGTAGCGCTAGATGATCAAGTTTACAGGATGCATACAGGTTGAGCGATCGTTCGTCTACTCTGCCGCCCCGTCATGCGATCGTACCAGCTTACTGATTCAGTAAACGAAAATTGATGCTGGTATGGGTTGGGCGATCGCCCAATCCATACCAAGACTTGAGCGAGTGAATATTTTAAGGTTGTAGGCTAATTATTGCCTTGGTTATTTCTACAAGTCCACTTAAATGCTGTTCCATTTCACTCTTTGTTAGTTCAATTGTAATTCCAGGTCGGCTATGAGCAATTTGATTCCGTAATCTCGTATAAATAGTTTCGGGCACACCCGATTTTCTTGACTTATAAGGAGTATTGGTAAGTAAGTAGCTGAGGGTTACAAAGCTCAGGTATGTAACGGTTCATGAATGAGCCAATTTCGAGGGAAACCGAAATCGTT
>NZ_PVWK01000090.1 GCF_003003795.1 Stenomitos frigidus ULC18
AAAAAGCGAGGCAAAGTTTTACTCACTGCTTTGTTGGAGAACCTACTTGCTTAACTCCCTGGAATCCCTATTGAGCCTCAATGTTTTAGACAACATTGGATCGGCTTTGATGTGTTGACAGACATCCAAGCCGCTCATCCTGGCATTTGCCAGTCACAAAGGATCATGTTGCTTCGCCTGCACGATGCCATCTTCGCCGCTTAGAGCGGCAATCACGTCATAGCCCTGTGACTGTAGTGTTTTTTTCAACACGAGCTGAATAAAGGGATCATCGTCGATAACCAGGATTTGAATCATGTCGCTCGGGAACGGCCAACAGAGAGTGTTCATTAAGCGTACCCAAAGAGACAAACTCATTCGCAATGCCCTTTACCTCTTTGCTATGGGCGCTGACTGCGCAACTGGTTTGTTCCTGTCTTTCAACGGTTTGGGTCTGAAAGCGCTGTCATTCAGCCACAAACCGTAGCGGGGTATAGCATACGGCAGCCCTACGTCTGCTAGGATGCATGCGGTTTGCCTTTTGACAGGAGAAGATCAGCGCCATGGATCAGACAATCGCGGCTGCGGCTGCAGTGCTACAAATGCTTATGGATGGCAATCAACGTTATGTAGACAAACGGTCAACGCATCCACATCAAGATGCTGCTCGCATTCACGAAATTGCACTTGGGCAACATCCTGTCGCCATCATCCTCGGCTGTTCTGATTCACGAGTGCCACCAGAAGTCATCTTTGATCATGGCTTGGGCGACCTTTTTGTGGTGCGTGTCGCGGGGAATGTAGTGGATGATGTGGTGTTGGGCAGCATTGAATATGCCATCGTGTCCTTTGATATTCCCCTGGTGATGGTTTTAGGGCACGAACGCTGTGGTGCGGTGTCTGCTGCTGTGAAGCATAGCCAGGTTCCTGGTCACGTCAGCACCTTGATGTTGGCGATTCAGCCGGCTCTGGAGCGAGTGAAAGAGGGTGGCAATAACCCGATCGATGCAGCGGTTATTGCCAATGTAGAAATGACGGTGGAAGAAATCAAAACCTCTGAACCTCTACTGGCTAAGCTTGTTAAGCAGGGCAGAGTACAAGTGGTAGGAGCGCGGTACGATCTCGAACAAGGGCGGGTGGAAATGGTTGTTTAGGGACGATGGCGATCTTGCTACTTCAAGACTCTGGTAGCGTTGAAGATGGCTGCCAAGGCCACGCCAACATCGGCAAACACTGCTTCCCACATGGATGCAAGGCCGAAGAGACCTAAAGCGATGAAAAGACCTTTAACGACGATCGCAAAGATGATGTTTTGCCACACGATCGCGTGAGTTTTGCGGGCAATTTGGATGGCTTCTGCCACTTTAGAGGGTGCATCCGTCATCAACACCACATCGGCAGTTTCAATCGCGGCATCTGTGCCCAATCCGCCCATCGCGATGCCCACATCGGCTCTGGCTATGACTGGCGCATCGTTGATGCCATCGCCTACGAAAGCGACGGTGCCTTTCTTGCTAAACCGCTGGAGTAAAGTTTCCACAGCGGTGACTTTCGCCTCTGGCAATAGCTCTGCCTGGTAGGAATCCACGCCCAGAGTTTTGGCAATGCGTTGCGCCACCGCTTGAGAGTCTCCGGTAAGCATCATGATATGTTCGACACCTGCGGCCTTGAGTGCTTGCATTGCCTCAACGGCATCTTCTTTTACTTCATCCGCAATCACAACGTATCCCACATAAACCTGATCCACTGCCAGATGCACGACAGTGCCTTCCACATGGCAAGTGTTATGCACAATCTGTTCTCGATGCATCAGGCGATCGTTGCCTGCCAGCACCCATCGCTGCCCCAGCCTGGCTTGAATCCCATGTGCAGCAATTTCGGTGTAATCCGAGAGGGTGGAAGCGTCAACGGGTTGCCCGTAGGCCGCTCGAATGGATTGGGCGATCGGGTGGTTAGAGCCTGCTTCTACCTCAGCCGCCAGGCACAAGAGCTCTGCTTGAGTGAACCCATTGTGCGGCACGATCGCGACCACTTTAAACACGCCTTTGGTCAGGGTGCCAGTTTTATCAAACGCGATCGCTTTCACGCTTGCCAATGTATCTAAAAAGGTTGCGCCTTTTACCAGAATGCCTCGTTTCGCGGCTCCACCAATGCCACCGAAGTAGCCAAGCGGGATGCTAATCACCAATCCACAGGGGCAGGAAATTACCAACAGAATGAGTGCTCGATACGCCCATTCAGCAGAGCTTGCGCCCGGTATGAAGAGTGGCGGCAATAAGGCGACTGCCAGCGACGCCAACACCACGATCGGCGTATAGCGACGGGCAAATTTAGTGATGAATTTTTCCGTTGTTGCTTTTTTGCTGCTGGCGTTCTCAACTAGCTCCAAAATGCGGGCGATCGAGGACGCACCAAAGGGTTTAGTGACCGTGACCGTGAGTACCCCAGTTTGGTTGATCATGCCTGCCAACACAGGTTCGCCCACACTCACTGTACGCGGCACCGATTCTCCAGTCAGGGCTGAGGTATCGACTTGCGATCGCCCATCAATCACGTCACCATCTAGCGGAATTTTCTCACCGGGCTTGACTAAAATCGTGTCCCCGACCATGACCGCTTCGGGTGCAACGGTTTGAATGCCGCTGTCTGTTTTGAGGTTGGCAGCCTCTGGGCGAATTTCGAGGAGCGACGTGATGGAACGGCGCGATCGACTGACGGCTGACTCCTGAAACAGTTCGCCAAATTTGAAAAAGAGCATGACTCCCACGGCTTCTGGGAGTTTGTGAATGGCGATCGCGCCGACCGTTGCAATAGTCATCAAAAAGTTTTCATCAAACACCTGACCACGCAGGATATTGCGCCCAGCACTGGTCAGCACACTCCAACCGCTCAACAGGTAGGCTGGGATGAAGACCAGGTATTCGCCGATCGAGAACGGGGTATTGTGCAGGGGCGTCTCAAACACAGAGCCGAGTATAAACAGGGCAAGCACAACCCCAATCACGGTACCTTCTCGCCTCAGGTTAAACTCACTACCATTGTGATGATGGCTATGCTCATAAGCGTGTCCAACATGTTCATGACCATGATGATCATGTCCATCACAATGTTCATGGCTGTGCTCGTCGTGATGATGCGTTGCAGTAACGGAGTTTTGACCGGCAACGGTATAACCCAACGCGGTTACTCGTTGCTTAATAGCGGCTTCACTCACCTGATGCGGGTCGTAGGACACCGTCAAACGTCCGGTTGCCACCACAACTGCGATTTCAGAGACTCCTGCAAGCTTCTGCACACTGGCTTCAATCTTTAGCGCACAGCTAGTGCAGTCCATGCCACCGACTTGCATCCGTTGTGTTTTGAGTGCAGGCGTCTGAGTCATAAAAGGTCATGAACCACATAGTGACACCTGCAATTTTACAGCAAACGTTCGAATATATGAGCATTGATTCATGGGTTTAGGCTTAGAGCGGGTTAAAAAATAACTGCTAGATCAGCTATCAGCAGTCAGCGATCAGCTTTTCTCTGACCACTGACCACTAACCACTCGCCAAAGACGATTGCAATGACAAGATCACAAGCGTTGTTCAACGGTTGATCTAGTTGCTTGGGCTTGGGTTGCTGTAGACTCAATCGCCACGAGCGATCGCCGTCCAGTTTTGAGCAATAATGTTGTTAAAAGTCATCCCGGATAAGACGAACATCGGTGTCTCTATCAACATAATTCCATTCTTCAGATGCTCGGAGTTGAGCGACTAAATCATCAAAAGCGGCTGCATCAGAGGCTGCGTACTCAAACCACGTTAAAAAGTCGAATGGTTCATTGTCTCCCAAGTCTCGGCAGTGATGGAGTCGGCGTGCAACAGCAGGCAAATACTTCATACCGATCGCAACATGCTTAGAACATTCTTCAAGAATCCTTCGCCGCTCATCCTGTGGCAGAAGCCACCATGAAGGCTTCTTTCGAATGGGAATAAGTGCGGCACAAATGGCATTGGGGCGACCAAGTCCCTGTTGTTTGGCGACGAATTGATCTTTCTCCTGCCGGGTCACATAGCGCTCATTACTCGTGATCCCACGCAGGAACCATTTGGCATCAGCCATCGCTAAAGTAGTTGATCCACCCGTTACCGTGAGTCTCGATGCCTCTGGTAGCGGATTTCCAAAGATCATTGTCATACTGACAATTTACCAGGGGCCAGTGCTTCCACCGCTAAAGGTAAACAGTCGGTCGCTCATTGCTGTCTCAGATCTCCCCAATACAGCCTATGACTAAAAGAACAGCGTTTTCTTAGTCAGGTCATGAAACACTTTCTGTCGTTTGAGGTGCAAAATTAGGCTAAAAGCGCTAACTTGCCGGCGGTGATTCAGATGCTACCACCATAACTTCGATCGCAAACTGAAAAGACGCTGAGTTGAGGCTGAGAAGTTTATCAGGATAGATCTAATCAGGGAAGATCTAGTCTTTGGTCAAAGTCATCACGATGGCTTTGTGCCTGCTTTACGAGTGCGCGCATCGCCGTTCGCCTGAGCCAAAATGAGTCATCGGTTGCCCACTTCACCAGCCAAAGTTTTACGGTTACATCTCGAGTTACCAGAGTAGCGATCGCTCCCATTGCAATCCAGCCAATGTGTGCCTAGGTAATCATCTGTCGGAGTAGCTCTTCAAGAAAACCCAGGTCGGCCACTATGATTAGATACGGGTAGTGGTCAAGCAAGGCAATGATCAGCGATCGCAGTTCATGAGTAGAGGTTTACCCCAGCACCTCAAACAGTGCCTCAAACAAGGCCTTAGACAGCATCTAGTTTCGGGGCATGCAGACCGATACCATTGCCTTCGCTGTCCTGAATCATGCCAATAAAACCAGGATCACCAATATCGGTCTTGGGCATCAAAAGCTTGCCACCATTGGACTCGACTCGTCCCAAAGCCTGTTCCAAATTTTCTACTGTACCCAGGTTCAGGTAGATTAAGGTGCCCGTCATGGAAGGCGTCAAACGCTCACTTTTAACGATCGCACCCCCAACGCTGGTCGGATCCATTGGAAAGAAGGCTTGCGGCTCTCCCATAAATTCTGCTTTCTGAATTTCGGTACCGAGCACGGTGCTGTAAAAGGTAACTGCCCGATCAAAGTCAGTGGCAGGGATTTCAAACCAGTTAATGGCGTTTGGCAGGTTAGGCATACAAACTCCTTGTTAGCATAGAACGTTTCAAGCCTACTGGAAGGATCAAAACAGCACAAGTGTACTACAAGACATTGGCTGTCCAGTCTTGAAATTAGTGATCGGGTCGATGGCGAAGGTCATTTTGCCAATGCTGCTCAGGTGCTGACTTGAGTGATCGCAGGCTCAGGAAGGCGATGGATTAAGGGGATTACGACTTGCCAATGATGAGGTGATGAACCAGTTTGAACGGTGTGTTAGCAGACTTGAGAGATGATTTTTCTGGAACCCTCTTCTTACGACTGTCTAGCGGCACCTTTGCACCAGATTTCACTGCCATGTCTTGAAAGGACTGGTTAAACCGATCGCGGTGCTGATGGCGATCGCTAACGCCAGCTGACGTGAGGTTCCGCGTCATGGGTTTCGCTGTGGTTGGAGGACAAGACTGCTCCTCTACAGATAGCGGCGCGATCGCATTTTAATTTGGTGTTGTTCCCGTCAAAATTCTCAGCAGGATGAATTTCTTGTGAAGGCCAAGATATTTTTTTTGTAAACCCTACGTGTTTTTTTCGATAACGTTCTGTGGCGAGAATATCATACAGGAGAAGGACTTGGTCATGCCTATTATGACGTAAATTTCTTAAGCTGTTGTGCTTAAAAGTGATGGATAGAGTCAGTGCATCAGCCTTCCCTGTTTCAACTCAAAGTCTCAATCATGCATTGATCAGTCAGGCAGTGAATATAGACATTTGTGACGAAATCACTGATGCGCGTACTTGCAGAGTTGTACATTGTGCCATTCTCCAAGTTGAGTCTATGCCTCTCGCTGAACTTGCACCAAAATTTGGACTAGCCTTTGCGGTCAACATCGATCGATTGATTAGTAAGGCGCAAGCAGTAGCCATAGCCAAACGTATTCTGCATTGTGATTTAGCCTATTCTTCAGAAATCATGACAAAAATAGCGGCAAATGCCTTGGCAAGTCGTTTTCTTGAGTGTTTTACTGAAGAAGATTCACAGTATTACACCAATGGCAACTACTATTCTACCGCCCCTAGATCTGGTTGGATGCCAGCTGCAGCTGCAACATTTGATACAGGTATTGTTGTCATTGGTAAATCGCGAACAGGGTGCCTTTGGGTAGAAGAGGAGGATTAAGTGTTGCCTTTTACAGCGGTTTGCAAATGGGGTAGCCACAGTGGGAGCATCTTGCTCACGTTTGCGAGCAAGATGCTCCCACTCAGTTGATGTGGTTTATGCAAACGAAAATTGCTGTAAATTCAGTGTTGCTTAAGTATGTGGTTCCGCAATGTAGTAAATTGATACATCGGTTGTCGAAAGCTGTTGCTGCGCATTACTCAAACCGTTAGCCTGCTTAGTGCTGTGTTTAAAGAGTCGTTGCAAAGTGTCCTTGAAACGATTTGGATGAATACCTTTGTTTCAAAGATTTGTGTAGTGCACAAGAGGGTTTTTGACGTATGACAGCACGCTACTTAGATTTTGAATTTAGATTAAAAGGGATCTACCACTAATGTATGTATTAATGGCTGCTGCTACTGCAGTTCTCTATACTGTCGGCGGCGTTTTCATGAAACTCTCAGCAGGGTTTTCTCAAGTGATTCCGACTGGGATGGTATACCTGTTTTTTCTTGCCGGTGTTAGCTTGCAAACCCATATCACTAACAATGCTCATCTAGGCATTACTTACATGTTAGTGCTTGGCTTGGAGGCCGTCTCTGCAGTTCTTTTTAGTATCTTGATCTTCAAAGAAAGCTATACACCTCTGACAATTGTTGGTATTTTTTTCATTGTATTGGGCACGGTCTTTCTACGAGCAGAAGTGAGTTAGGCCGATCGCCTTACTCGACTACAGTACTTTTTGCTTGGCGATCGTATGCGAAGAGGCAACAGACCGCTTCTCATGAGGACGGAAAGACATACTATCTGCCTTGACCGAGCAGTATTTCAGCCATCCCAGAATTCGAATCGATGAAATGGATACAACATGTATAGGTAATCTTTGAGATTATAGGGACGCATTTTCCAGCAACAGCTTCACAAAGCTGTATGGAAGCCAGTAGTGAGGAGTCTGAACTCTCATGTCTGACAGCAACCAGAATGCTCAAGATACCTCTGTCACTGTTGTGATTTCTCGTCGGGTTAAGCTGGGCTGCGAACCCGCCTTTGAAGCTTTTCTTGCGGGAGTGACAGCCGCTTGTGGGCAGTTTCCAGGGTACTCAGGCAGTAGCATCTTTCGTCCAGCCAGTACCGATGATCCTGAATACCGTGTGATCTTTAAGTTCGATCGACTGAGCAATCTGCGTTGTTGGGAAACTTCAGACGAGCGGCAACAGTGGTTTACCCAGGCAGACGCTTTAACCGAATCCCCGCCCGAGGTGCAGGTTTTGACGGGCCTAGAGACCTGGTTTACCCTGCCTGGAAAAGCTGCCCTGGTTCCGCCCGCTCGCTACAAAATGGCGCTGGTGAGCTGGTGAGCCGTTTTTCCGCTCATCACAGTGCTTTCGACGTTGCTGCAAACGCACCTATCACCGCTGCCGATCGTCTTCCGGGTGATGGCTATCACTGCGATCGCCGTACCGACAATGACGTACCTCCTCATGCCCCAAATGACGCGCCTGTTTGCGTGGTGGCTGTACCCCTTGCCCTCAGATCTGCCAGTCGATCAGCCTCATGAAGCACCACTAAGCCTTGAACCCAGCGCTGAGCCGCCGCTTCCCATCATGCAACCCTTGCCAGTTGAGCTAGAAACCATCCCACCTGTGATTGAAAATCTGGGGTAACGGTGCGAAACGATTCAAACAGGTTAGAGGTCGGTTCGATCAGGCTTTGAGTCTCCTGAGTTGCTTTCGCAACTGAAGTCGCTGCTACACGGACACTAGCGCAGCCAGGCCCGAAGGGCTATAAACTGCCTCCGCAGGTTGCAAACCTCCTCGCCTTTAGGTAGTCCACATCGGCGGACTTTGTTGACGTAGTCGCGGTTTTAACCGCCAGACACTCAATCCTCGAAGAAACAGCGCAACGGGAACATCTTTCAAGCATTGTCTGAATCAAGCGCACAAGGCGAATTCACAAATTATTCACAAATTTACAAGAGGATGTTGCTATTGGTCTAGGTTGATCGAGCTAAAAACCTTAGAGGCTGTCTGATCCGTCTCTCACTTGACAGACTGAGTGACACGCAGTGCAGCGAAACGGCTCTTTTTCCCTCAAGGTGTGCTCTATCAGATCATTTCTTGCCAACCGATGGGACATCTACGGAAAGTACTGCTTGCTTGTGTCGCCTACAACCGTTATGGCTAGAGACAGCTACTATGCCCCTCGAAACCATTTACCAATTTTTTCAGGAGCCTCGCCCCAACTATCTCAATGAGCAGTTGGCAGTGTGTTACATTTTATCGATCTTGCTAAAGGGTGATAACGATTGAATTGAGCGGCAGCACTGAACTTGAACTTCCATCGATAAACTCTGTTCCGTCCGCACCAACGTAGTGTTGGGGTGCTGACAGCTACGAGTGTTTTTCTGATCTGCTACAGGATTAACGGTTCGATTTTTGCCTGCACTTCCTCAACAACGTTTTCTGGAACCGATTCAACAAACTGAACACTACAGGCTTTCCAGTCCAGACACTTGATTTGATCGGCAAGAATCACTCCTTGAATCTGCAGCTTAGTTGGCAAAAGGACTTCAAAGGGATATCCCTTTTGCTGCTTGGTGATGGGCATAAACAGTGCCAGAGAACTTTTTGTGTTGTAACCACGAGGTGAAAGAACAAAAGCAGGTCCATGCCCCCTTTGCTTATGACCTTTGGTTGAATCAAAGTTTAGGTAGACGATATCTCCCCGGTCTGGAATATAGCGATTTGTTAGTACTACCAAGCTTCATTCCCCACAGCCACTCCAGTCTCAACCTCGGTATGCAGATTTTCTGGCGTGATGGCAGAAATAAGCTCATCCAAGGAGTAACGCTTTCGGATTCTGGGTTTGATGACTAGATTGCCATCGATCACCACAAGATCGATCTCAACGCCTTCGGTTAACTGGATCTCTTTAACTAAGTGCTGGGGAAGTCGAATGGCTAGACTGTTTCCCCACCTTGCAACTGTCGCAACCATATCTCAACTGCCCGCTTCGTCGACTTGTTATGCATCCGCCCACGGAACCCATCTCAAAAAACATCGATTACCATCCTGCTCCGTAATTTCTGCGCCCAACTGATTGTAAAAGCGAAGCCCACGGGCATTTCGAGCAGCAGCATTCCAAGCAAGATAGGTACAGCCATTTTCCTTGGCAATTTGAGCTAATTGAGCCATTAATGCTGCTCGTACACCTTGACTTCTCATCTCCTCATCCACATACAGATCATCCATCCAAATGCTTGGCTCTCCTGCAAATGATGAGTACCTGAATCCATATAATGCAAAGCCGACTTCATGCGCTGAAAACTCTGCAAACAAAACGTAAGAAAAGGGAATGATTCCGAAAAGTGTTTTGCGTATTTTGTCTTCGGATACTTGCAGCACATCAGAGAATGCACCAATGTTTCGGTCAAACTCTGATTTCTTATGAATGAATGAGAAAATCAGCGATACATCATCAGGAGTGGCAGATCTAACTTTCATCGATTAATTCACAATCAATTCAGAATTTTCCTTTGTTAAGCCACCATACCGATATGGGCAGCGATGATATGCCAAGTTTCCCTAGAAGAGACAGCCCAAACGCGCGTGAAACGAAAGTCCCCATTTGCAGGGCTGCCATTATAGCTACCTGATATTTGCATTCGGACTGAAACGATCGCCACCTCTCGATGGATTTGAATATGCTGCTCAGAAGGTTTCAACTCATTTATCTTAATCAAACCAGATTCGTGAGCAGCTAGATCATCTTGTTTTTCTAATAATTCTCCAAGATGACTGGTAATGATAATTTCGGGGGCGAGGAGTTCATTCAAAACGCTGACATTAGAAGCAAGCATTGCCTGCCTGAGCCGTTCTTCGATGTTGATAAGTAGCTGAGGGTTACAAAGCTCAGGTATGTAACGGTTCATGAATGAGCCAATTTCGAGGGAAACCGAAATCGT
>NZ_PVWK01000067.1 GCF_003003795.1 Stenomitos frigidus ULC18
AGGTTGGCAGACGGCTGTCTCCCTGTAAGATAGCAATATCAGGACTTTATGCCTCCTCACTCAGCGGAACCAGTGCCACGGTTATCACCTTGACGGTTTAATTGAGGCGTTAGAGCCGGTGTATCCCCAGCTCATGACGAAAATCAGCTTTGAGCGTTCGACGAAGCCCTCGAAACAAGCGAAAGCGGCACAAGGCAAAGCTGGCTTTGTCCCAGCCGTCGCAAGATGGGTCATTGAACGCTCCAAAGCTTGGATGGAGCGTTGTAAAAGTCTGATCAAAAACTTTGAGCGCACGCTCGCTCATGCCACCACCAAGATCAACCTCTGCTTTGTCAGGTTCTTGCTGAAGCGGCTTGCAGCCGCTTCCTGAGATCTCAAATGGGTTCTATACAAAGGCGAACTACTCTTACAAAAAGATTACAAGAATTTGAAGAACGAAGAATCAAGCACTTTAGCGCTTGTCACATTTCTGTAATCCGATCCGTAGCACATTCGCCAACAACATCGCCTACTACTCAAACCCCGTTAAGCAGGGTCATCGCAGAAGTAGGCGTTTGCTTGACCGCGACTCAAACCCCCACTTCTGCGATGACACCCTGAGACGGCATACCGCTTTGCCAAACTGGAATTTTAAGCCAAAACTCGCTACCCTGTCCTGGCTGTGAGACGCAGTGTAAAGAGCCATGATGTTTATCAACCACAATTTGGTAACTGATGGATAGTCCTAGTCCCGTTCCTTTACCGGTAGGTTTAGTGGTGAAAAAGGGATTGAACAACTGCTGCTGCACCAACGCCGTCATGCCCGGTCCATTATCTTGAATCTGAATGGCTACCCTGTTGACATGATTGGTTTGGTGTTTATCGGTGACTAGCTTGGTCCGAATCGTAATCTGGCTCGGCTCCCTTTGAGCAGACGGCACTGAGCGCTGCTTATTGTAACCATCCAGAGCATCGATCGCGTTGGCCAGGATATTCATAAAGACCTGATTCAACTGTCCGGCATAGCATTCCACTAATGGTAAAGCACCGTAATCCTTCACAATTTCAATGGCGGGATGATCAGCGGTTGCCTTGAGCCGACTTTGCAGAATCATCAGAGTGCTGTCAATGCCTTCATGAATATCGACGGGCTTCATCTCCGCTTCATCGAGGCGAGAGAAGTTGCGTAACGACAATACAATCTGACGAATGCGGTCAGCACCGACTTTCATCGAACTAAGCATTTTAGGCAAGTCTTCGATCATGAAAGCGAAATCCATCTGCGCTAGTTTTTCGTCAATTTGGGCATCAGGAACGGCATACTTCTGTTGGTAAAGCTGCGCTAACTCCAACAAATCATGGGTGTATTCAGCCGTATGCGTGAGGTTGCCATAAATGAAATTCACCGGATTATTAATTTCATGTGCGACACCCGCCACCAGTTGTCCTAGCCCCGACATTTTTTCAGCTTGAATTAACTGTCCTTGGGTTTGCTGCAAGGTTTGTAAGGCTGTCTCTGCTTCTTCTTTAGCCTGCTTAAGGGCAGTTTCTGCTTGCGTGCGGTCTGTAATGTCTAGCGCCAACGAAGCGACACCAGTCACCCTGCCCGCTTCATCTGCCAGGGGCGTGTTGTACCACTCGCAAACAATCGTTCTGCCGTCTTGCGTGATGTTCTCATTCACGCTGTTACTACCGCCCCTCTGCTTGAGCAACGCATCCATGACTTGTTGTACAAGGGGTCGAGCAGTGCTTGGCACGATCAATTCCAGGGCATGTCGTCCGATCGCCACTGCGGCACTGTAGCCAAAGATGCGCTCCGCTGAGGGATTCCAAGCTGTGACTTCAAACTGCGTGTTCCATTCCACCACCGCTAACGGTGTTTGACGAAAGAGCAGAGAGAGTCGTTGTTCTGAGGCTCTCAGTTCCTCTTCTGCCTGCTTGCGATCGGTAATGTCAATGCCTGTTTTAATGACATACGCGATCGCGCCCTGGTCGTTCAACAAGACGGTGTCGGACCAGGCCACCAGTTTATGGACACCTTCTGTGGTATCCCAAACTCCTTCATACTGCCGTGGAAAACTACTGACCGTTAACGACTCAAACTCGGTTTTAGTCTGCTGTGCGACATCGGCGTTCACAAAGAGTTGCCAGAGCGGTTGATTTTTGATGTCCATGAAGGAGTAGTTCGTGACGCGTTCACACGCTCGATTGAAGCGGACCACCCGTCCTTGTGGATCAAGTACAATGACGAGTGCGCCAGCGATGTCTAGAATGGCAGCCACAAAATTGCGCTCCGTTTCAACGGCGGTGAGCGACCCCTCAAGTTGCGTTGCCATCTCATTGAACGCGATCGCTAACGTACCTAACTCATTCCGGCTAGAAAGATTGACTTTTGTCTGCAGTTGTCCCTGACTGAGTTGGGTTGCCGCTGTGGTTAAGCGCTTGAGTGGTACCACAATCTGACGGGCAGCGAGGAAGCCGACCACCACGACAACAAGGGTCACAACGGACAAGGCTGCTCCCATCACCCAAACTAATTGTTGGACTGGAGCGTAGGCTTCTGCTGTTGGTAGTTCGACGACCACGTACCAATTCACACTACGAACAAACGCACTAGCGCCCAGAACGTCGACCTGGTGCAAACCCTGGTAGCGGTTGAGGCGCTTGTCCTTTGCCGCTGCCACTAAGTTCTTTAGGAAAGGACGATTAGCAAGGTCCTGAAGCTGAAACGTCTCCGGTCTACTGCTTTTTTGAGCAATGAGCACGTTACGTTCATCCACTACATAGATATCGCCCGTTTTGCCGACAACCGTCTGGGAGACAATAAACCCAAGAAAGTTGAGCTTCACGCGCGCCATTAAGACACCATCCACCTCATCTTGATCATTACGAATGGGCACTGCCAGCAGGGTAGTAGGCTGATGCGTTTGAGCATCAAGCTCGACTGGACTCACGTAATCTTCTTGCTGCTTAAACGCGTGTATAAACAGGGGTGAATTCGCCCAGCTCTTGGCTTGCAACGGGGTGCCTCCAGTTGCTGCGGTCACCACTTGACCAGTCCGGTCTAAAAGGGCAACCGCTTCATACGCCTCGTTGTGCCGCACCAAGCCCTCCAACAAGCTTTGCTGCACCGGTCGCTGAAAGTTGGTCAGCCCTTTGACCCGAGCCAGGTAGCTCAGTTTGCGCTTCAGGTCATCCAAATAATTATCAATTTGTCCAGCCGCCGCTTGGCTCCGCTCCTGCTGCAAGGCTTGCGCTTGCAGTAGCTGTGTCTGAGCGCTGAGGTAGATGAGTAAGCCGCCAGTGGGCAGCAGACTGAGCAGCACCAAAAACAGCAGCCCAAAGCGCAGTTGATTAGCGATTGAGAAGAGCCGATGCCAGGGTTGAAGCATAGACACGGGAGCTTTGAGTCGATCGCGATGATCACTGAGTTGCTTCGGCTTAGTCATGAGGTTGAGAGGAATAATGGGGAACTAAAACCGCGCCAGTCATTACGGTGAAACATCAATTTTGCCAGTGGTCACTGCTTCTCGGATGGTCTTGAAGGCAGTCTCTTCTGAGGCTGTTAAGGTTTCATGGAAGGGTGCGAAGTCATAGATCTTTTCTTTGAGTCCAAACTTGTACAGTCTGCCTTCCCAGCGACCTTGTTGTGTCAAGACTGCGGCATTCAGCACTAAATTGGGAATATCTTGCAAAACACTCGTGACGACTTTACCAGGAGCGAGTGCAGACTGATCTTTGGCCCAACCAATGACCGCTACACCTGGCTTCTGCGTTACGGCTTTGAGCGCGGCAATACCAGCCTCATCGGCGTTAACGGCCAAAACATCGACGCCAGTAGCCACCATATCTAGCGCCACTTTGGTCGCTTTGACCGTATCAGTCCAAGTTTCCAGGAAGGCAGTCGAGGCTTGCACAGAGGGATTGGTTGCTTTCACGCCTCGGCGGAAGAGCGCTTCTTCTTCTTTATAAACTGGGTAAGCCGCGCCAACGATGTAGCCCACTTTCTGCGTTTTGGTTTTGATCGCCGCAAGCGCACCCGTTAAATAGCCTACTTCGCCGGAACGAAAGGCTACTGCACCGAGGTTCTTGTTATTCCCCGGATACGTCGTCACGAGGGCAAACTTAGTGCGTGGAAAATCCTTGGCGACCTTCTCAGCCGCTTGAGGATAGGCACCACTCGCTGCAATAACGAGGTCATAACCTGCCTGGGCATAGTGGCGCAGCGCCGACTCACTGTGAGCCGCATCAATAGTGCCGGTAAAATCCGTCTGCGCGTTAAACTTGCTCTGAATCAGTTTGAGCCCTTCATAGCAAGCTTGGCTCCAGCTATTGTCATCTTTCGGACCGGTCGTTACCAGGGCAACCTTAAAGGTGCTTGCAACCGTGGTCTCAGATGTGTTAGGGATGGTGGAAACAGAGTGGCAACTAATTGCAAATCACAGGGTTAATACTGCCAGGAGCAGCTTTTTGAAGGTCAGAGGTGTCAGCATGGGCGTTTACACTCATAAGGAGTTGATTGAGTAGCCGTCTGATGTCAAGCATCAGGTTTACTTTCTGCTGCTTAGTGTGCCCATGTCGTTTGCCTTGAAAACAGCTTCAGGCGGCGAAGCGCACAATTTCATCACTTTGCTGGCACGAAGCTTGGGGCGCTCCAAACGAGGGGGTGCTTTGCTGCTCTCGGTGGCATTGGGTTGTATAGCTGTTGCCACAGAGGCAGATCATTAAACAACCTCTTCCTGCATGGCAGGCACAGCAGAAAGGCTGTTTTCATTGAGCCGAGAGTACGTCACTAAAGCGATCGATTTAAGAGAGGCGAAATGGGTTTGGCAGCGGTTTTGCAAGCAAAATGGCTCTATAAGAGAAACCTTTTGGGGTTGCTCCTCTTAGTAATTGCTGGCTTTTTAGGCAACTACTTTCGGTGGACGTTATTTTTTGACATTGACTTTCTGTTTGGCTCGATCGCCGTTTGGTTGGTGGTCTGTCTGTATGGCGTTCGCTGGGGCACGTTAGCAGGATTCATTGCTGGTAGCTGCACTTACGTCATTTGGCATCATCCTTACACGACGCTGACCTTTACACTCGAAGCGCTGTTTGTCGGTTGGCTGTTTCATCGTCGTCAGCAGCAGAATATCGTCTTACTGGATGCGGCGTTCTGGTTACTCATTGGGATGCCGCTCGTCTGGTTTTTTTACGCTGTCGTCTTGCACGTAGACTCAGCTCAAGTCTTGATCATTCTGCTGAAGCAACCTGTGAATGGCATTTTCAATGCCCTCATCGCCAGTCTCTTGTTGACCCATCTGCCGATTCACCGTTGGGTTTCCCGCCCACCGGCTATCGCTACCTTATCGCTGCAACAGACACTCTTTAACTTGCTGGTCGCCTTTGTAATGGTTCCTACCCTGATCTTGATTGTGCTGGCAAGCCATCAGGTCGTGAATGATATCAAGACAACGGCGCGCGCTGACCTGGATGATGCCACTCGTTATCTGACCGTTGAAGTGCGTGCCTGGTACGAGCGGCGGTTAGCGGTGGTGAATGAGCTTGCCAAGCTGGCAGTGGATGTTCCTGAAGGGGATTCTGTTCAAGGCGATAGAGTGCGGCAGAAAGGGGAATTTGCCCAACGTGTCTTTCCAGATTTTCGACAAATTCACGTGCTCGATCGGACAGGGAGACGCATACTGACTGCTGGAGATGGTGCAACTCAAGCTCAGGGCGGCTCCGATGACACCTTTTATTTCAAGCAATTGCAGCGATCACCCGGTGCGTTGCTTTCGTTAGTGCAACCTCAACCCGGTAGTACAGCATCTCCAACGGCAATGCTGGGTGTGTCGATTGTGCGAGATGGCCAGTCCGCGGGGGCTGTTTTAAGCGAACTGGACTTAAGTTTCATCACCAGCTTATTGCAGGCAAACGTGGGCGATCGCGGGCTGAATATAACCCTGGTCGACCAGCAGAACACCGTCGCCGCCAGTACGCGCACCGAGTGGATTGGTAACCAGTCGTTTGACTGGCGCAAACAGGGAAAAACTGAGGCGATCGGTGAGCAGACTTATCATTGGCTACCCGTCAGCAGCCCCTTAGTGATGGTGCAGTGGAACAAGTCGCTGTTTGTGAAAGAAGTGACAATCAGCAACAAAATCCCCTGGAGGCTGATTGTGCAGATGACTGCGACTCCTCATGTGCAGCATATTGAGATGGTTCATACCCGCAGTATGGCGATCTTGCTGGTGATTTCTGGCTTTGCTCCGCTGGCAGCGATCTTTGTCAGCCGTCAGCTCGTCAAGCCTGTGTCGCAGTTGGCCACCGTCACGACGAATCTACCCGAAAAGCTATTGGCCCAAGCATCCATTCAATGGCCCCAGAGCCAGGTGACTGAGTTTGCCCTCCTCGTCCACAACTTTCGCTCAATGGCCGCAAGCCTCCAGCAAAAGTTTGGTGAGATTCAACAAGCTAACGCCTCCCTAGAACAACGAGTGCAAGAGCGGACGGAGGCACTTCAGCAAAGCAACGCGGCTCTGCGCGAAAGTGAAGCGCGCTTCCGGCAGATGGCAGAAAATATTCGTGAAGTCTTCTGGATGGGATCAGTCGGCAAAGACTCGCTTACTTACATCAGTCCAGCCTATGAAGCCATCTGGGGACGCACCTGTGCCAGCTTGTATGAAGATCCTCGATCGTTCATTGATGCCATTCATCCAGAGGATCGAGCCCAGGTGGTGGCGGCGTTTGCCAAGCAAAGGCAAGGAGACTACAGCGAAGAGTATCGAATTATACAACCGAATGGCTCTATCCGGTGGATTTGGGATCAAGCGGTTCCCATTCGTGATGAAGCGGGTGCAGTTCACCGCATTGTGGGGGTTGCTCAAGATATTACGGAGCGCAAACAGGCAGAAGTGATTGTACGGCAGCAGACAGAACGAGAACGCTTGCTGGGGGCAATCACCTTACACATGCGGCAATCGTTAGAGCTTGACGATATCCTCAATACGACCGTTGCCGAAGTGCGTCAGTTTTTACACACCGATCGCGTGGTTGTTTACCAATTCCAACCTGACTGGAGCGGGATTGTCATTGTCGAGTCGGTCGCAGAGGGCTGGCAATCGCTTTTGGGTAGGCAAATCACCCATACCTACTTTGCTGAAACGCAGGGAGAAGACTACAAGCAAGGGCGCATTCTGGCCACTAATGACATCTATGCTGCTGGCTTAGCAGACTGCCATCTTGAGCTACTCGCGCAACTGCAAGTGCGGGCAGAGCTTGTCGTGCCAATTCTGCAAGGCGAGACGCTCTGGGGGTTATTGGTCGCCCAGCACTGCTGCTCTCCACGCACCTGGCAACCCTCTGAGATCGACTTTCTCAAGCAAATCGCGATTCAAGCCGCGATCGCGATTCAGCAAGCCGAACTCTATCAGCAGGAACAGCGCCTCAACACCATTCTGGAGCAGCAGGTAGAAGAGCGGACAGCGCAGCTCCAACAGTCCTTGCGCTATGAAGCCATGATTAAACGCATGACCGATAAAGTCCGGGATAGTTTAGACGAAGCGCAAATTCTCCAAACGGCGGTTGAGGAGTTGGTGCACGGCTTAGAGCTCTACGGCTGTGATACGGCTCTCTTTAACTTAGAGCAAGGCTCGATGACCCTTTCCCATGCCTGTACGCATGAAATGCTGGCACCCCATCCAGAAGTGGTTTTGGCAACGAACTTCTCAGATATTTATCCGCAATTACTGGTAGGGCAAAGCCTCCAATTCTGTGAGCTAGTACCGCCATTCATGGATGCAGCCTGGCAGCCGAGAACCATCTTTGCCTGCCCGATTATTGACGATCAAGGGGTCTTAGGCAAACTGCGACTGTTTCGCGACTGCGAGGCAATTTTTAGTGAGTCCGAAATCCGTTTGGCGTTGCAAGTGGCAAATCAATGCGCGATCGCGGTGCGTCAAGCCCGACTGTATCAAGCGGCGCAGGTAGAAGTCAAAGCCCTGGAAGAACTCAACCGCCTCAAAGACGATTTTCTCAGCACAGTGTCCCACGAGTTACGAACCCCTGTCTCCAACATGAAGCTGGCGATTCATATGCTCAAAACCATGCCAACGGAGGAGCGCCGTGAGCGCTATCTGGAAATCCTGCAAACAGAGTGTACCAGGGAAGCCGACCTCATCAATGACTTGCTGGACCTCCAACGAGTAGCTTCAGGCACCAGAGTGTTGGAACTGGAAAACATTGATCTGCAAGCCTGGCTAGAGGAATTGCTCCAACCGTTCCAAGAACGTGCCCAAACGCGCCAGCAACGGCTGCAAGTTAACCTCTCACCCAGACTCACAACCTGGATGTCTGATCGGGCTTGCCTCAGCCGCATCGTGGCCGAACTGTTGAATAACGCCTGCAAATATACGCCGCCTAATGAAACGATCACCTTATCGATTCAACCAATCGATCAGTCAGCAGACAGTGAAACGGCACAAGCTCAAGAGCGCATCATTTCACTGGTAGCGACCCAGCTGCAACTGAGTGTTTGTAATTCAGGCATTGAAATTCCTAGTGGTGAACGCGATCGTATTTTTGCCAAGTTTTACCGCATTCCTGGTACCGATCGCTGGCAGCAAGGCGGCACCGGCTTAGGACTCGCACTGGTGCAAAAACTGACTGAACATATTGGCGGCACTATTAAACTAGAAAGTGATGCAAACTGGACCTGCTTTATTGTTGAGCTGAAAGCACAGACACCCATGACAGCCATGGCAACTTCAACCGCCGCAAAGCCTTAAGCGAACTGCAGCGCCAAGCCTGTACTGCTTTTTGGGGTGGGTCCCGTCTGTAATGTTGCAGCAGTATCTAACCGCACCCAAACTTGATAAGACTGGTCGGACGTGGTCACCAGGACAGCCTCGCTGTCCTGTGTCAGTTCCTCCGCATAATCATAAGCAGCTGAACGGTTACCAGTATCAAAGGTTGCCACCAGGGCGTACAGGTGGTTTTGCCAGCGCAGACCTTGCTGTATCTTTGCATCCAGATAAAAATTGAATGAGTGGACGCTGCTCGCCTAAATAACTATCGCTATCATCGAACCTACTTGGGGTATGACACCGTTCCTGGCAATTAGGTATCATATCTCCCAGAGCCTATGCTAGAAAGCAGTTTTAGCGCTCAGTTTTCTGTCAAAAGTATCGCTCTGACGACCGTTGAGCGGTGTTCAGGACCGCATAGTCCATCAGAAAGGAGAGAAATCTAGGTAGGCTCGGGCCAGTGAGACGTGAATCGACAACCATTGAGAAGTTCGACTCAAGACGGAAGAGTCATCCTACAAGCAGGTTGGACTTCTTTGGGACTGTGCCACCTCCAAAAACTCGTACTACAAGCGTCATCTTGCAGAGTTCAAGACCTCAAAAGCCCAATTTCATCGTCGCACTTCTGCCCGCTCAGCAGCAATTGGTAGCTGCAAAGGAGATGCGTAGAAGTGATCAATCAGGCTCCGCCTTCATGCCTTATGGCAAGGGTCATCGCACTAGAAATGATGCTGATTTGATGGCTATGGCGTCGAACCAAGAGTCCGTGCGAAAAGTAGACTTTTTGCACTCTAAAAGTCTCTGTAGCCAGAACAGGCTTCCAGCTAACGATTCACACAAGCTTTCGATGACCTGTGCGGCTAACTTTACGTTTTTGGCGGGGTGGGCAATATTAGCCCCTTAGCGTACAAATTTTTCCGAATTCTGAGGTGCCCCCACTAACGACCAGAATTTTTCCGCTGCTAAAACTAAGTACACGTCACCATAAAAGGGGTACGGAAATCAACTTGCCTTGGCGCGGGTTGATTTAGGGTCGTATTTTGCCATTATTTTTGCGACTAACTTGGTTGTCCAATGAAAGGGGTGAGCATACACATTCCACTCGGCAATGAATGCTTGCAGACGTTCTGCCAAAGCC
>NZ_PVWK01000032.1 GCF_003003795.1 Stenomitos frigidus ULC18
ACCGCCACAGCAACTGACCGTGAAACCTGCTGCTCAACCTGCCTGATGAACTTGACATTTAAGATAATCGCTTCTGCTGCCGGAGCAATGACTTGCAGCTCAAAGGGTGATGATTAGAAGTTACAGCTTTTGTCACAAAGCTTAGGACATTGGGATCAAAGGGGAAGTGGGGGCGTGCCCCCAGCCAGGGGTTCCACCCCTGCACCCCGTCCTAATCAGTATGGCTATAGCTCTATCTCACACTCTGCCTAAACGCTGTCGCAGCGACGTTTGTTTAGCCATACAGCGACAAAACGGTTCATGTCTATCTCATGCTTGTGCTCTGAGAGCTTTACTCCGCAAGCGGTTTACGCCTATCCTGATACTAAATTACACGAATAGGTCTCCGAACCGACATTCAAGAGCAACTTGACGTTTGTGTCGCACAAGCTCACCTCCCCCTCGGCTTCATCTCTCCTTTCTCCCCGCTCATGCAGAGAAACAAAATTGATGTCTAACCCAACGTCTGTTCCCTTCAGCAAAATGCAAAGCGAATTATGCAACTGTGGGAGGAGCGGGCACGGAATGAAGTGACTGCCTCGATTCACCAAGACTCGCTGGTTTTGCAAGACTCACTCCCACAGTACTTGGGGCAATTAGGGGATGAACTCTCCACCAAAATTGACCGAACGCCTGCCCGCATCAACGCCGATAAGGTCAACAGTGATCGGATTGGGAAACAACATGGACGCGAACGGGCAGGGTATGCTGACTACTCCATGTCTCAACTCATCTTCGAGTATCACATTCTCCGGCAGGTGATCTTTCAGGTTTTAGAGGAGGAAGCGCCTTTAGAGGTGCGGGACCGCGACATTATTATCGACTCGATTGAGCAAGCCGTGAACGATGCGGCAACTCAGTTCTCGCAAACGCTCCGCGATATTCAAGAACTCTTTATGGTGACTCTCACCCATGACCTGAGAAATCCGATTAATGTGATGAAAATGGGCACCCACTTGATTCTGCGTCGGTTTGAACGGGGCGACACCCATTTTGATATCTCAGTGAGAATGCTCAACGCGATCGAGAGGCTCGATTCGATGATTCAAAATCTGCTGGATGCGAGTCGGCTGCGTGCAGGGCAGAAGTTAAAGCTGACGTTTGAAGCCTGCGATTTAGAGCAGTTGGTCTATGAGGTTGTAGAGGATTTGAACTTTGCTTATGTCGATCGCTTTGTCGTGGTTTCTGAGGGTGCGATCATGACCGAGTGCAGCCGCAAAGACCTCCAGCGGGTGATTGAAAACATTGCCACAAACGCTGTGAAATACGGTGCGGCTGACACGCCGATTACGCTGACGCTGCACCAAACTGCAACGGAGATTTGCCTGAAAATTCACAACGAAGGGTTGCCGATCCCCCCAGACGCACAATCCATTCTCTTTCAACAATTTCGTCGCACCACCGAGGCTGAGGAGCAGACAGGCTGGGGCTTAGGTTTATTCTTAGCAAAGAACCTAACCGAAGCGCATCGAGGAACGATTGAGGTTGAAAGCACGGAAGGACAGGGAACCAGCTTCATCATCAAATTGCCAGTGGTGCAGCGCGAGGCAATTTAGTCTTTGTAGCAGCGGTTTTAATCGCCAAGTGCGGCTTGACCAAACATGACTGGACTCTCATGATTTGACTCTAGTTGCACATCCGATGGAGTTCTTTGCTGACCTTAGGGTTGAGATGATTGCATGCCGTCAACGCTAAACTCTTCGCCAAGCGCAAAGCCACGCTCAATGGATTGCCTGCTAACGGCAACCCTAGTGACGTTGCGAATTGCCTTCAGGATATCGGCGGGTAACAGCTGCTCGACAGACCAAACAAACGCCTCAGCATTCAGCCGAAGCAGTTGCTCAAGACTGACCAAGATAATCCCTGCTGCCTCTTCGAGGGAAAAACGATCGCACAGGCTAGCAATAATTTCGCCACCAATCTGGGCGTTGCAGGTGGCTAGAGCATAAACCGTTCTAGTCGTTTCTTGCTCGAGTTGCCGGTAAAAAACAGTCTGCTTCGGGTCTTGTTTGGATGGCATAGGAATACCACGTCTGTTTGACTTGATAAGCTTCAAAAAGTGTGTATGCAAGTATATCCTAAGGTAGATGTTTATGCTCGGTTTTACCCTAGCTACTGTGGTTAAACCGACTTAAACGACAACAAACAAGCCTATGCAAGAGTTTTACCTGTTTGAGAGATCCCAAACAGGGTGGGAATACTGAAAGAAAGTTTGGCAATGGTTGACGCATGTGGCGACGGCTCAGAAACATTTTTGGCAGTTTGAGGGCTTACGCTGATCTCAGTCCCGATTTGCGGGCTCGACAACGTGTCAATCGGTGCCTACGCGATCGCCCTGCCCTTAGTAGCGATGAGTGGTTTGAGCAGCTCTGGCAGCCGCAGGGTATTGCCCAACCGATCGCACACTTTATTTACACTCACATGCAGACATATTCTGGCTTGGACTTTGCCAGAGTGCGACCGACTGACCGACTGATCGAAGACCTTTGCCTTCCGCTCGTTTGTTGGTTTGACTGGCAACTGTCTTTTAGTGAAGATTTTTTAGCGTCTTTCGGCCTTGATTTAAGCGATCGCTTCGATCCTCAAAGTTTTACTACGGTAGAAGAATTAGTCATTTTTCTCAACCATCAACTGCTGTCAGTCAATCACTCCTAAGCTAGTAGTCTGTCTTGCATTAATAGCAACTTGCATTGATAGCAGAGGGGTAGTTGTAGGGCTTGGTATGTGAGTGGCGAAACCCCTCAGACGAGGCTTACAAAACTTCTCAGTTTGAAAAAGGCGGCTAATGGTGGGTCTAGTGAAAAAACGAAAGCAGTCAGCGTGGGCAACTGAGCTGAACGATCTGGTGCGGGGAGCGTGCGGTGGCTTTTTGTTTGGCATTCCGCTCCTTTATACAATGGAAGTCTGGTGGATCGGCTCTGTAGCTCAACCGCCCAGGCTGATAATGGCGCTTGTCGGTACATTCATTGCTGTTTTTGGGCTTAATCGTACCGAAGGCTTTCGTAAAACGAGACGCTTGCGTCCCTACGAAGCCGTTACCGATACAGTCGAGGCGATGGCGATCGGCGTGATCCGTTTTCTGCCCTTCAACATTTCGTCTTTTGCTTCCAATTCTTGACATGTCTGGGACTTAAACTGTTAATATAGATTCTGGTAACGCGTTGGGGCGTCGCCAAGTGGTAAGGCAGCGGGTTTTGGTCTCGCCATCCCTAGGTTCGAATCCTAGCGCCCCAGTTTTTCTTTAAGCATTTGTTTTTTAATCGTAGGTTTGGCGCACCATCCGATCAAGCAAATGCTCGATCACATCGGGTAAGTGCCTGCACAATCCTGTATGAACACGTGATGTCTGAACCATTGTGCTGCGTGGCGCAACGAGCCAGTGGAAGCGTTCTCTGAGCGGCAGTTGACCGATCGCGCCAGCGGCTTTGCCCCCAGCGCAAAGAATGGGAATGACCGCCAAATAATTTCGAATGATTTCTAAGTCCAGTGTGGGATCGAGTGCCAGCAGTCGCGACTCATAGAGTTCAATGCGGGCTTCGAGAAAGCGGCGGCTGTCACAAGAAACGATCACACCCACGTTGATGAACTCTTCACGCTCAACTTTAGGGACAACGCGAATAATGGCGTAGTCATAGGTAAAGTGATCGTGCACGGAGCGCTTCCTCCAAAAAAGCATGTGGTGGCTCTAATCGTCTCATCAAGTACTCACTGTAGGCATCTCGATGTTGGGCTACTTCAGTGAACGGAGAGTCGCCCAGCAGCCAGAGGTCAGGAATCAGTTGCACAATATTGTCGATGACGGACGGTGTGAGCCGCTGGGTCAGAACCTCATCTGCCGCTTGCAGTTCGCTAGCAAAGCGCAGTAAAACGTGATCTTTGACCGCCGGAAAGGCTGCCCGACTGCGATCGCGGTAATTAGTCCAGGTGTGCTGAAAGTAAAGTGCGGCACCGTGATCGATGAGCCAGAGTCGTCGATGCCAGATCAGCATATTCGCATTGCGCGGTGTCCGATCGATATTGGTCACATACGCATCAAACCAGACAATTTCAGAGGCCAGAGCCGCTTCTGCTTTCCCCGCGATCGGGTCAAAGGTAACCGAGCCAGGGAGGTAATCAAGCGCGAGATTGAGACCGGCACTTGCCCGAATCAAGTCTTGAATTTCTGGATCTGGCTCAGTACGAGCCAGGTCAGGGTCAAGCTTAACAAAGACAATCTCAGGAACGGGTAGACCTATAGCACGGGCGATTTCTCCAGCCACCAGCTCAGCAATAAGCGCTTTGACTCCCTGACCAGCCCCACGAAACTTAAGCACATACATGCCATCGTCATCCGCTTCGATAATGGCAGGCAGCGAGCCACCCTCACGCAGTGGGGTGACGTATCTCGTTGCTACGACCGTTCGCAAGTTCATCCTGGGTAGCCATACTCCAACAAACGTTTAGGATCGTGGATTTAACAAAACCGGACATTTGTGTAGGATGTGTTAGCGCAGCGTAACGCATCAATCCCTGGACGCGATGCGTTACGGTTAGCGCCCAACGCATCCTACAGCAGTTCTCGATCGAGTAAGCCACAGTTCGATCAAGACGGGTGTGGGGTGTAGGGTATCGGGTGTGGTGAATGCAAATGAAAACGGCTGTATAAAGCAGATATTATTTAATTCGCATTCCTTAGTAGAGCTGATCTGTAGAGATTGTTTGCGTAGAAGCAGGGCAGTGCCATGCCTCTACTTAGCCACAATTCTCGGTGATCGCGGTAGCTAGTAATCGCTGAGATTACCGTAGCGTTTAGTCTGCCGTTCTGCCCAGCGGAACAGGAACAGCCCGATCGCAAAATAGACTCCACCATTCACGAACGCTATACCAAGTTGGGGCAGATCCAAGGGCTGCTGGCGTGCCATCACGTTACGCAATAAACCAGCACCCGGGCTCATCGGCAGTAGATTGCCAACGATACGTAGACTGCCTGTCCATTCTTCGGTGGGCACACTCATCAGAAACAGGAGCGCAAAATTTAAAATGCCCAGCACCTGTTGCAGGCGCTTGACGATAAGTGCTAGAGAACCGATCGCAAACGCAAGCCCATACGCACCTAGCAACACCGTGAGTAGGGGTAGCCACAGCGTGAGTGGAAAGGCTAGCCAACGCCCTGTTAGCGCCATAATAATGACCACGATCGCGGCGATGAGCCCCGATTGTAGCAGCAGGTCAGCCACCGCACGCGTTAGAAACACCTGCGACGCGCTAAAGGGCGAAATAAAGAGCTGCTCCAGCGTACCTGTCTGAGCTTCCCGCTGTAGCGTGCCAGAAATATTTGCCATGATAAACAGCACCAGCGTCCAGAGTACATAGCCCACAATGATCGAATCCAACCGATTACCAAACTGCAACCCTGGACCTGCAATATAGCTAGCGCTTAAAAAGAGACCGTAGAACACCGATGTTGAAATGACAATGCCACCGATCGACTCAAACAGGTAACGCCGGAACTGAATGCCTGCACGCGTTAGCTCCGCAAAAAAGAGTTCAAGCATGGACGCCCCCTTTCACAAGCATTGGTTCGGGCGTTGCTTGCGTCAACTTTAAGAAAATATCCGTCAATGTTGCCCGCTCGGTTTCAAGTCGCACAATCGGCAATGGTTTCAAAATGTCCAGAACCGGATAAAGCAAGGTTGGGTCAGGAATGTGAATGGTAGTGCCTTCGATTAATGCGCCTAAATCAATTAACCTGGCAACCCGATCGTCCGGTAAGGAAGGCAACTCCACTCGATAAACGGCACTGGAGAACTGTTGCAATAAGGTTTGAGTGGGCTGCTCGGTGACAATTTTTCCCTGATTAATAATGGCGACGCGATCGGACAACTCTTCGGCAAGATCAAGCTGATGCGTGGTCAGAAGAATTGCTCGTCCTTCGCTAGCAATTTCTCGCACCAAACGCTTCACCGTTTGGGTTGCTTCCACATCCAATCCCAGTGTGGGCTCATCCAGCAGCAGTAGGGGTGGTTCATGGATGAGTGCCACCGCGATCGCCACCTTTTGCTGCATCCCTCGTGAGAGCTTCTGGACGTTGGTTGTACTTTTGTGGCTCAGTTCAAAGCGATCGAGCAGCACCCGCGCTCGTTGCCGTGCCACCCGTCGCGACAGCCCCCGCAGCACCCCAAAGTACTCCAAATTTTCTGCTGGAGTGAGCCGCCAGTAAAGATTACGACTGCCTTCCAGTACTGCTCCCACCGAGCGAAGGGCTTGTGGATCGCGGTGTGGATCACGTCCGGCAATGCTCACGGTGCCTCGATCGGGCACTACTAGTCCCGCAATCATTTTGATCGTCGTCGTTTTACCGGCACCGTTTGGCCCTAAAAATGCGAGCACTTCCTGAGCCCCAATCTGTAACGAGACATCCTGGACGGCATGAGTAGCTTTACCCTTAGCCCGGTAGGCTTTGTGTAAATGTTGAACTTGAAGCAGAAGCATTACCAAACCGGATAAACGATCGTGTTACAAATCTTAAAAAATAAGTGTAACAAATATGTGAGCCTGACTGCTGCGAGTAACCGCTAAACCTGATCGAATGCCTGAACGTGTCCGCATTGCTTACAGTGCGGCAAATGTTTATACGTCAGTTCGTGACAGTTTTGACATTCCATATATTGATCATAGCCACAGTGTGGACAGTAGTGGTCGTGGTGCCGAATACTCTTGGCACAGCGGATACAGCGCGATCGTTGCACTCTAGTAGCGGCTTGACCTTTAGGGTTAAAGACAATTCTTTGAAAGAATTTGATTATGCCAAAACCGATTAAGGGAATCAGCAAGATATAGAGATAGCTGACCAGAAAAAGTAGCCCACTCAAAAGGGTTGTGAGCACGTTCACAAAAAACTGGAAAAGAACCCCAACTTGAAGGAATTCAAAGACTTTAAAGATTAGAGGAATGAAAAAGATCACTAGCAAATGCCAGCTAATCAAAGCAACCAGCCCGTACCCTTTGCGCTGAGCAAATTTGTTGACAACAAAAGCTGCTAAAAGGAGCGGCAAGAGAAAGAGCGCCTGGAACACAAATTGAATACTGGGATACCAAAAGTCTGCTTGTTGATAGCCAGCTTCAACGGTCTTAAATTGTTCATCATTTTGCAGTGTTGCAATGAAGGCCGCGCTTTCTGGCTTTGCTAATAACTCTTTTTTAAGGTCAGCAACGTCGCTTTTAAGCGTCGCGATCGTACGGTTATTTTGCTCTAATGTTTGCTTGGCTTTCTCCGCTTCAACGGCATTGATAGATTGATCACGCGATTGACCCGCAATCTTTTCTAATAGCGTCGAGTCATACTGAGCACGAATTGTACGATTAGCCTGCTCAAGCGCATTAATCTTAGTTTGTTTTTGCGTAATTACTTTGAGACGTTGTTGATTCTCCGCAGTATTCAGCTGGTCTTTAGCAGCAGCATAATTCAAACATGTTGCGGAAATACTGCCGAGATGCCCTTGCCCAGTCTGCTGATAGGTTTGTTGAAAACCAGGCTGACCTCTGAAGTCATCAGGTAACGATCGTTGCAGTATTTCGTAGTCTTTATCTTGAGTCGTTTGTGTACGGTAGTCCTTCCATTCGGCATAACAAGGATACGCTTGGGAAGGACTAAGATGCCAGCGACCAATATCATCTAATCCTGTAAAAACATTAACTAAAATAAAGATATCAATCAGAATAATAACGATCAGGCTTACTCTGTTAAGCGGTTCGTTATTAATGGTGCTCGACTGGCTAAAGAAGCGATTTAGCAGTCGTCGAAATCTGGCAAGCATAGTAGTTGATCCTTCAGTCTCTAGAGTTCGTCCAACAGCACGAATGCATGATGAAAAGTATGCCGATGTGTAGACAATCGCCTACGTGCGCGGTACCGCAGTCTCTATATAACCCTTATCGGCACAGTATTTAGCACAGTCTCTAAACGTTTAAAGGTGATCTCTGACCAAAGAGGTACTGCTTGGTAGAGGGCAGGCTCTGATTGACTGACAAACGTCTTGAAAGGCTGATGGCTCCGTTACTCACCCGTCCGTGATTCAAATCCCGGCAGCGTCTTGCAACCCGTTGCAACGGGTTGCAAGACGCTTGCAGTGCTTTACCCTTCGGGAAGGCAAAGCCTACAGAGGACGTCCTTCTGTGAGCCCGTACTTTCAGTGCAGGGCGGGTCAGGCGTTCGCTACCAGTCGCGATCGCCCTTACGGTGATTATTTTCTGCGAGTCATACCGATTTATAGTGGTTACCACAACGCTTAGGATATTGGGATCAAAGAGGATGTGGGGGCGTGCTCCCGGCCAGGGGTTTCACCCCTGCACCTCGTCCTAACCAATATGACTATAGCCATAACGCATCCATTGCTTGCTTGCTTATCGACTCACTTTCTCTTTGGGTGGCGGTACAATGCCAAGACGGTGTAGACTGTCATCGAGCTCTCTGAGCAGCTTAAAGTCTTGTTCCGGTAAGGGATCACTGCCTCTGCCTTCGATGCTGGAAGGCATCTGTTCTAGAAAAGCAAAGGCTTGCCGGAACTGCTGTGTGTCTGCCTTAATCGGTGCATTGAAGTGGCAGGAAATAATGTGTTGAAACGCCCAGCTTGCTACTTTATCAGCCCAGTCGAGCGTTTCTTGTGGGGCTCGGTTCAGAATGAGAGTTTGCAGAACGGGTGCAACAAAGAGTCGTCCATCACCCCCTAGCGTGGTGAACGCTCGCTGCCAATCGCTCTCCCACAGAAACGGAAACAGCCCGAAATAAGCTTTTTTGGAATGATCGGCTGCTTTGATTGCGTTCCTGAGGGTTTGCTCAAAGCTGACAACGGACAACACGCTGGGTCGAAAGTAAAGCGTAAACAGGACAATGCGTTGCCATCCCTTGATACGGTTAGCAGGACTGTCTTCAATCACTTCTGCGGCTTGATCCTTGGCGTGGAACAGTAATGGGTATGGATCGAGCTGGACGATCGCGGGTGGTGTTTCTGGTACTGCAATCACGATATCGGTGACCAGTAGCGTTCGCGATCGGATGTGAAAAAACGCAACTTCTTCAAACGGCCCTGGCCCAAGGGCGATCGGCCCCAGAATGGCATAGTCAAACTCATCGGCAAACGGGGTTTGGCTGCTGTCTTCTGGGAGTATTTGTGTCCGTTTTGCTGGTAAACCCAGCCAGCTTAACGGCAGATTTAACGGAAAGCTCCACTGATTGGGGGCAACAAAGACCTGCGCGTGCGGAAACCTTCTGGCAAACGGTCCCACAAAAACCTTGTGCTCAACGCCTGAGATCGTAGGCAAAATAATGTATTTTATCTCACCGTGTGCGGCCACCAGTTCATTGACTAGACGGAGGCATTCTGGAGTCGGCGCAACGGGTGCGTAAACCAGCAGACCACCTGCGTTAAGCTTCACGATCGTCATGCGAATGGGCACCACCACGTAAAAGATGCCCTGAATCTGGTCAAACGTCCAAAGCATTCCTGCTATTACTTCGGTGCGGAGTGTCCGCCGCTGACTGTACGGATAAAGCGGTACCGTTAGCCAGAAAGGCCATGCCCAGTCCTTTGCTTGCTTGTTCTCCTCTCGTCCATCGATCGTGGTTTTTTCCACGCCACGATTCCTCCCATCCCGATGCTGGCGCCCCTATACTGCGATCGCTCGCATGTGTTTAGCGTTGTTGTACGGGAATCAGTAACCCGGAATCCTTGGATCGGTGTTTAAGGTGGAAGAAGCCGA
>NZ_PVWK01000020.1 GCF_003003795.1 Stenomitos frigidus ULC18
CGTCATTCAATTGAAGGCAAGGGAATCCTTCTCAACTTTACCCCCTTGTGACCCGTCAACAATTAATTGACAGACCACTAGTGGCAATAGAGGTGATCGTGAGCCAGTACGTCTCACCGTTAGTGGCTCTCAACGCGGCATTACCGGCATCATGCAGCAACTTTACAGCACTGGCTTTGCTCAAATGCACGAATGGAGCCGGCCGCAGCGCCATCCACGAACAGGTGTCCTCTTTTGCATCTTGACCAAATATTTGCCGCTGGAGTGACGATTTTCGGTGAACGCTCGGCTTTGTGGTGCTTTTCGGTTTTCTTACCACCAAGTTCCACTGTTCCAAGGCCCGTTGCAGGTCCCTGGAGGTTGCTTACCGAAGGGTGGACTCTGTAGCCCTCTAGCCAGCTTCCCTCTGCTCTTTCCCCCTACCGTCCTCCTCGTCCCCACAACTGCGTTCTCAAAGCTTGCACCGTCGCCTGGCACTGGGCTTGCTCTACCCGCCACTGACTGTTGCGTGGCTCCTTCTGACACCGCACATTTGCTAGATGCAAGGCAGCCTCTGCCTGTGCCAATGCGGCTAACTGTTGCTGCTTCGTTGGTTGGGGCATAGTGAGTCACCGTCAGTCTGCACCAAAGCTATGCAGTCTAACCGATCTGTGTGACAACTGTGTGGAGCGGTCTCGCCCCTCACTCACGTTACGACATCGTGAAGGCGTACGATCGGAGCGCTAGGCCTACAAAAAACCTCGTTTTGCTAGCTGCTGCCTTTACGGGAGATGAAAGCCTTACGGGACAAGGAATCCAGTCAAAACTGTCATGTCCTGTTCCAAGGCGCTCGCTGGTCTAGGATGGTTTGTGGGCTTGTGCTCACCAGCACAGCGGTGTGATCCAGTGTTTTTGATGCGCGCACGGGGGAGACTGCTAGGCGCTGACCGCCCTCACCCTGTGTGCTGTGGCTGGCTGTCACGACTGTGGGTCACGCCGGTTGGGTTGTCCGCGACCCACAGTTGGGTGCCCTCAGGTGCGAGACCGCCAACTAAAAACTTCAGATCTTCACCACTCACGTGAGCGTAGTGGTTGGCGGTGGGGGTGGGAAATTGCACCTCAAAGCCTTGCGCGTGACAGTACAAGACACGTCCAATCATGCCTTCTGGTAACGTGTCACTCAGGCTCCGCGTCAAACCCACGATGTCATGGCGTGCAATTGGTGTCATGACTCTAACCTCCAAATCGGATAAAACCTTGCCCACTCGGGGCAAGCGAGACAAGACCCACCGGTGTCAAACGAGTGTGACGCGGTGAGTACAGAAGCAAAGTAGTGCCAAGCGGTAGTCTCAGAGCAAGGCTCTCGAAGGCACGGCGTTTCGCTCCTTGGTGACGCGCGACTGGTCCGTCGTGAAGCCAGCCAACACTGAGACGGCAAAGTCAAAAGCTCTGGACTGCGAGACATCATGAAACTCACGGTCTGGCTGTGATCAACAAGGGTTGAAGAGTGAGTGAGTGGACCAAAACATCTCTACAACAAATTGTCGCATTGACTACAAACGGCAGCTCGCTCTCTTCGTGAATGTTCACTTCTCACCTTGCTATCGGCAACGATTCCTAACGGGGTTGAGCGACATGGGAAAAAGGGGGCAAGACGAGCTGAAAAGTTCTATCCAAATTGAGTTTCAGGAAAGCGATGAGAGTGCGGTGCAGCCTCTGCGCTACTGCTGGTCCAACAGTCAGTCAGGCGTCCGATCAGCCAACGGTTGTTCAGCAGCCTCCCACCCGGCAGGGGCGTACCTTGCTGTGGCTGGCAACAGGGGCTTCAGCGAAGCCCCCTGAGCCTGCCCCTTTTGTCTCTGCCGCTGTCCTTGGCAGCGGTGGCAGCGGGAACAGTTTGCGATCGCGCTCCAGTGCCACTTCACCGATAGCCTTTACCGCAGCCTGCCCTGCTCCACTGCGTCCTTGCGCCTCAAGTGCGAACACGTGTAGTGGGGTCACCAGCCGCCCGTCACCGGGCCAGGAGTGGGTCACAAAAAGCGAGTGCCGTCCGTTCAGGATCATGCTCCAGGGCAAAGTGCTCCACATGCGCTAACTGCTGGGTAAACGTGCTCAGCGGCAACCCCAGCTGCTGCGCCAACACGGCGTACGGGATCAAGTGACCCCAGCAGGCTTTATCCATAAACTCCTTGCCCAGTCGCCCCGGTGTCAGGGCAAACCAGGCGGCTATGAGCGCTTCCCGAAAGTGCTCTTGCTGCACCGCTATCGCCGCTCGCTCCTCCTTGCTTAAAGACCGCACCGCTGCCTGCGTCAGTGCTGGCGTGGGTGGACGGACACCAAAGCCCTGAAGGTGGCCCAGCGCGGCAGTCGGTTGCCAGACCGGGATCGGAGCCGCTCGTTGACGTGGCGTGTCACAGGACTGCTGAAGGCTGGAAAGACCCTCTGGCAGGGACTCTAAGTCCTGTGACCGTAAGTCCTGTGACCGGGGTGAGTGGGCTGCTTGAGACACTGGCAGCGCCGCCGCACCCTGCTTTTGGCGCTCACGCTGGCGTTGCTTCCGCCGCTGGGCGCGCCGCTTCGGGTCATGGCACTGATCACAATACCGGGGAGGGCCACCTGGACGCATCGTGCGTGCCCCTGTTTCCCCGCAACTGTGGCAGACAAGCGTCACGACTTGCACCTGACCCCGCTGGTGCTGCGTCTTTAAGGGGAGTGCTTGTGCCTCAAATGGTTCCATGACATCCTGATTCAGTCCTGTGACCTCTCTCTGTGACTGAGTGCTGTGACCCCTGTGTCAAGTGTGTTCTAGGGTGCATCACCGCTGTCTGCAAGCCAATGACTCGCTTGTCCTGCGTCACTGAACCAACGGTCGTTGCCTCAGCCAAACATCGCATCATCGGAGTCATAATCGTCTGGGTTTTCCACAGGTGTCACTGCTGCCTGGTCTGACTGAGTCGCCGCCTCTAAAGCCTTCGCAGTCGGCAAAGGCACACCGCTCGGGTGTGTCACCGGACGAGAGTAGCTCAGAGCTGCTGCCACTGGCATTAAGTCAAGGTCAAACGCGTCTGCAAGAGAGAGGATACGTCCCACCAACGCCCAAAGCGCTTGTATCGCTATTTCCCGCGCCAGTGCTGCCGGGGTGCCTGGTAAGTCACGGTAGGCAAAAGCGCTGTAGAAGGCTTTGACGGCTTCATTCGCCCGTTCTTTGCCAGAGCGGCGGTTACCCTGTTTGAGCAGCCAGGCGAACACGACGCCGTCTGTAGTGGTGCGATCGGTCTGGTAGGTCCATTTCACTCTTTCACTGCGTTTGTCACGCAAAGACGCTTCAGGTCTGGTTCTCATGTTTTAATCCTTAAGCCGCCAGCTTCTGCACATTGGCTAAGAGTCCTTTGTAGCCAGCGTAAGCATCACCCATGCGGCTTACCCACAGATCGATCTCGTCAGGCTCAACCCGATTGAGTTTGAGCAACTGTGCCAGGGCTTCGTTCTGATAGAAGCAGAGGCGACTGGGTGGAATCTCCCACTGCTCAAAGAGCGGTTGCAACCGTGGCCGCATCACGCTCGCCGCGCCACCGCTCACCACAAATTCAGTCTTAGAGTCCATCTCTGGGCTCAAGTGCAGGCGCAAAAAGCTTTCCAGTCGCGACCAGTAAGCCTCCAGTCCGACCGCCACCGCTTCAGTCAAATCAGTCGGGGCCGCATCACCCGTCAGTACCACTTTTGTTTCACCACTCACCAACGCGTGAAACAGTTTGGGCTGATCGGTTTCTTGAAACGCACGCGTCTGCAAGCCTTGGTGCACTGCTTCGCTAAACCCAGGTCCTTGGCTACTGGAGGCCCCAGTTTGGAGCTGCCCGTGTTTGAACACCAAAACGGAGGCATTGCGGTGACCGAGCATGACTACGATAAGCGTCCGATTATCTGGGTTAAGACCACGGGCTTTCAGTTCGGCTACACGCGCGCGCCAGAGACCGGCACCCTCAGGTAGAAAGCGGCATTCCCGTACCAGGTCAAGCTTGAGAGCCGTACCCCGAAACTCAAAGGCTGTGGCTTCTTGCAGCGCTTGACTCACTAAGGAGCGACTGGCAAACTCGTCCAGCGGCAGCGCCACACCCAACCGTAGCGAGACTGGGAGCGACTGAAACCCCTTGGGGTGCAACAAGTCCAGGCGCTCAACCATCACACCAATTGCCGCCAAGATCTTAGTGACCGCTCGCTGCTCTTTGCGCTCCTTGAGCCCCGTATCGGCACCAAAGTTCTGGGCTAGACTGCCCACTGCGCGTCGCTCCTGCCCTTGTTTCAACCAAGCCGCCTCTTCCGATCGGGCGTGCGGATTCAGTTTTTCGTAGTGCTCGATCTGACTGAGCGCGACTGGTCCCGAGACGGCGCTGCCCAGCCTTAAGAGTTGTTCCTGATCGCGTTGATCAGTAAAGATCCCTTTCGTCAGCGAAGCACCAAGGTCAAGAAAAAGGACGTAGGGGTGATTGATCAAGGACTTCATCGTTGTTCTCAAAGCGGCTTTGATACCACTGTCTCCTGTCAGCGATCGTCATCACCTCGGAGAGGCTACGGAGCGACGCGTGCGCGTTTGCTTTTGCTGCCTCCGTGAACACGCGTAAACTGCCTGTTTTGCACCCACTGGTGGCGCAAAAGTCCCCCGTTCCGCGCCACGTTGCGCCAAAACGGTCAAAACAGTCACTGCAGGGCGGCCTTGCTCTCAGCCAGGTGTGTGTTAACTCCCCCGTTTTGCACCAACGTGAGCCGCCTTGCTCCAGTTTGTCCCCGCGCCGCCAAGGTCAGGACTTGACCACAGAGGCTCGTAGACTACTGGCTGGAACTCCTGCAAACCACCTGCAGTGTGGGCTGTCGTACTGCCAGCGAGCACTGCGACCAAAGCCTGTCATGCCTGCCCTGTCTGCCGCCTGCCGCCTGCTCACCGGCTCGCGTCACCCGTTCAATGAGCGTTGTTCTAACGTGAGCTTTGTGGTCGCTCCAGGCGTTGGTTTTGTCCTGAAACCAGCCGGTCAAGCCAGCACTTTTTCGGAGTCGGCACTCGATCTTGGCGTGAGCAAACCGCATTCTCCCCCAGGTCAGACCCCTCGCTCACCCGGCAGACTGAGGTAGGAATCAAGCTGAAAACTGAGTACTCGCTACGCTCAACGACCGGCGGTCTACCTCAGTTTCAGACTTGCCAGGGGAGTCTCCCCTGGACCCCTCAAGCCGATCCACAAACCCCTTTCTTCCATCATGGCCAACCGCAAAAAACCACCCGACCAAAAACAAGACCACGCGATTAAGGCCACCTTTACCGCCGCTGACTACGAAGACATTCTCGAACGTTCCCGCCGCAGCGGACTGCTCCCTGCTGAATTTGCCCATGACGCGATCGTCCGCAAACGAGTCATCAGTATCCCTGCCGTCAATCAACAGGTCTGGACACAGTTAGCGCGACCGTTGGGCAACCTCTCGAAAATCACGCAACTGCTCTATCAGGCCAAATATAAAGGGACAAACATACCCACTCACCTACTCGAACTGTTGGAGAAAGAACTCCTCGCACTGCAACAGTTACGCCGCGCTTTAGTCGGTCAAAGTCATGAAAATGCAGCGACAAACAGTGACGAGTTGGACAGCGCCGCATGATTCCCAATGTCGTGCGCGGCAATGGCTTTCGCGGTGCCCTGGACTATATTTTTGACACGCAAGCCCAACGCCAGGGCGAAGCAAGTTTGAAGCAGCCGGAGATCATCGACAGCAACATGGCAGAACTGACTGCCCGCACCCTCGCCACTGAGTTTGGCGTCGTGCGCCAGCTCAACCGCCGCTGCAAGAATCCGGTGTGGCACGTCTCTTTAGCCTTTGCGATCGGGGAGGTGCCCACGGACGAACAGCTTGAACGCATCCCCGCGCTATTCATTGACAAGGTGGGGGCACAGGCAGGCGACGGTGAGCAGGGGATTCATAGTGAACAAAACCAATGGGTGGCCGTCATCCACCGGGACAAAGCGCACCTTCATCTCCACCTTTTGCTGAACCGCATTCGCTATGACGGGCAGGTTTGCTACTGCAAGTGGGACAAAAACCGCGCTCAAGCCGCCTGTCGGGAACTTGAGCAGGAGTTGGGATTGGTGGCTGTCAAAGGGGATTCGTCCCGACTCTTCCTGGACGGTCGTCTGGTGGCGCGATTGGAGCAGGACGCTGAGCGCACGGGTGTAGTTGACCCCAGGCTGGAGCGGTATCGACGGGAACGAAAAGCAAGTTTAGAGGCAAGTCATGCAAGACCAGACAGACGAGCAGCAACAGCGCTTCGAGCAACAGTTGGCAGCGTGTCGGACGGAGATTCAATTGGAGTTGCGGGTACGGGCGTTGGAAGCTCAACTCGCGACGCTGAGCCAGCAACCGCCCCCGAGCCCGGACTGGAGCAGTTTAAGCGACAGCTTGAGCGACAGTCTAAGCGACAGCTTGAGCGACAGTTGCTTGCGGGTCTTGACCACTTCCTTAGCACCGTTGCTGGCGAGAGTTGCCAGCCTGGAGACCTTCAGAACCGAGCTGACCACGACCTACAACGAGACCGTGGAGGGGTTCAACCGGTCCACTCAGGCGTTCAAGGCGGAGAACCAGCAGTTGAAAGCAGAAAGCGCCAGCCTGAGCGCCCAAATGCAAGCGCTGGCGGCGACGGTCGCCAGCCTGCAAAACCCGCCCCGGAAGCAAGGACTGTTCCGGTAAAAGCGCCAGTGCGGCGGCCAAAAGTGCCCATTGATTATGAGCGTTAAGGAGCAGCTGCCTCGGTCGCGGCGACCGACACAGTGACGCCAAGCGGACGGTTGCGGCAATGCCAAAATGACTGAAAACGCGGTTTTCTTGCTCTGAAAAAGCACGGCCTAGCTGTCCGAGCCGCCAATAAGCATTACCCAAAACCACTGATGCGCCTAGCGCCAATGTGCTGTTATTCGAGGGCTTCACGGGGTTGGTTGGGTGTTGGCGTGAGCATAGTAGGACACGGCTCTACCACTCAGCCAGTGCTGTGACTCGTGTGGCTGCCCCACCCTCAAGGCTTCGGGTGCCGCCGTGCTCGCTGTTCGATCAGCAGGGGCAGCGATCCGGTTGCCCACTGAGGGGCTTGGGGCACTCTAAGGTCATGGCTTACTCTATCCTGCGCTTCGGCAAACTCAAAACGGCGAGTCAAATCACCGCGTCTCAGTCCCACTGCACCCGCACCCGTGAGACCCCGAACGCCGACCCCGCCAGCACACCTCTCAACCGCCAACTGTTGGGGCGTGCCGAAGGTTTGTGGGAGCAGGTGGAGTCCTTGCTGCAAGTGGCGGCGTCCAAACGCAAAACGCGACCCGATGCCAACCTGGCGTGTGAAGTCCTCCTCAGCGCCAGTCCTGAGTGGTTCCGCCAGGGGCACGACCGGCAGCGTGACCTTGACCCAGCCCAAGTGGAGCGGTTTGCGACCCACGCCACGGACTTCTTAAACACCGCCTTTGGTGCCTGTTGCCTCTCAGCCGTCTTGCACCTCGATGAAATAACCCCACACATCCATGCTCATGTGGTGCCGCTCCATCCCGTTAAGGGTTGGCTCAGTTGGGAGTACTGGTTCGGCGGTCGCGAAAAGCTGCAAGCGTGGCAAGACCAATTTGCTGAGTGCATGGCACCCCTCGGGTTACAACGCGGCATCAAAGGGACGATCGCGACGCATGAACACATCCAGGTGTTCTACGGACGGCTGCAGCGAGACCTTGCGGTGCCAGACTTAGAGCGGGAGTTTCGCCTGCCACCACCCGTTGAGCGGGAATCGGTGCACGCGTACCATCAGCGAGCCAGTGCGGTACTCACCCAAACCGCGCAGCAGGTGCAAGAAACGCTCGCCACCCTGGTAGCGCACGCCCAGAACGAAGCCTTCGCGGCGCGCCAGGCCAAAGAGACGCGACTGACCTTGCATGCCCTCTCTGACCAGGTGGCGCAACTGGAACGCGACTATGTGAGTGCTCAAGTCCAGGTGCAGACGCTGAGTGAACAGCAGAAAGTGGCGATCGCGCAGGAACTCATCACGACGACTAACCTGGTGCTCAATCTGGCGCAAAGCAACTATTGGAAAGGGCGAACCTATGTGTTTAGCCGTCGTCGGGGGTTCACCAAGATTGATCGGCGGGATGGCACACGGCTGGTGCATGATCAGGGGGGCACGCCGACGCTGACCGCAGACTTCCAACCGAGTGATCTAGCCAAGATTAGTCAAGCACGGGACACAATTTTCCTGGCGATCGCGCAACAGTATGAACCGCAGGCAACACAGCGGTCGAAACGGCGGTAACTGACGGTACTGGTGGCACTGCGATCGGGTGGATGACCGTCTGTGTGGGCGATTGGGCGTGTATCCCATACCGATAAAAAAAGCCATACTGCGTATGGGATTCTTGCTTGGTTTGGTGATGATGGCTCGACCGGGATGGTCAACAGGTGATGGCTGGGACTGGTTTGGCGGTGGGGACGACCCCAAGCGCAGAGGCTGCCAGCGGCAGGGGCGGCTGCGTCGCTTGGCAGCAGTGCAGTCACGACCCTCTACCGCCATCGAACCGCCATCACCTTTTATGTGTGCTTCACCTTACCCTAGCGAACAATCCTTGGTCTATTGCGGGCCCGGCAATAGGGCCAGGCGATCGCCAAGCACTGCTCAGCGACGCGGTAAAGGCTATACGTTAGATATCAAAAGCTCGTGCTAAATGATGGCAAACACATAGCGACCGCAGCAAAAAACTTGCTCTTAGCGGCGCAAGAACCGTCCAGTGATCTGCCCCACTGCAACCCCTACAACAACCATAAGCCCTAGTCTGAACCACAAAGGGAAGAACCGGCCAATTAGTGGTAAGAGCCACCAGACAGCCGTACTGGCTAGCAGGCTCACGACAAGCTTACGTTTGAGGGCATGTATACGTCCCTGAAGCGCACGTCTTTCAAGCCATTGCACCGCAAGCCCCAAAAAGCCGAAGAAGCCCCAAAGGAGAACACCGATCAGAGCGGCGAAGGGCAGCATCACCAGCCAACCAGACAGGACACCAAAGCACAAGCCGATCAACAGCGGTATGAGGCTCAAGCATACAGTTAGGGACAGCATCTGCAGCCCAAGCCAAACCCAACGCGTACGGACATCTAGCCCCAGCAACCAGGTTTGGGTCAGTGCGAGGGGTAAGGCATACAGCCAGATGGGACCCAAGCCCCCTAAGTCAAATAGATTCAAGCTGAAGTTAACCAAGTCTACCTCTTGCTTTGAGTGGTCTCATGACAACAAGGGTGAGGCGGCGCTTGCTACGCTGAAGGCCGCTGCAAGGATATCGTCCAAAGTGCTACTGTCAGCAGTCTCTCGATCAACCCGGCTGCTTGACAGGGAGACTGGCAGATAAACCCAAATCAGTCTTAGGAGATTTCTAGGAATGAATTTACCCGCTAGCAGGTTGAATAAGGATATCCCATTTTGGTAATTCTGGATTGC
>NZ_PVWK01000167.1 GCF_003003795.1 Stenomitos frigidus ULC18
GTTGGCGCCACGTCTGGACGCCTTGAAGCCGCAGATGCAAGCCCTCGCTCACCAGCAAGCGGATTGGCAGCGCCAAGCCCAGCTTCTGCCAGCGGTGCAGGGCCGCGGCCAAGTCACCGCCGCTTTGTGTCTGGTGGCACCGCCCACCACCGGGACAGTGGTCAGCACAAGGGCAAGCGCCTGCTTTCGGGCGGGCGCACGCGCGTCCGGTGTGGCTTGTCTATGGCAACCCGCGTGGCGACGCCCCACAACCCCGTGAGGCGCGACTTGGATCAACCCTTGCTGGCAAGTGGCTCTGGTTGCCTGTAGGCGCCAACGCCTGGTCAGGCTCAATGCCATGCCCGCGCTCACACTCCCTGGCAAACGCCCGCTGCCGCCAGCCGCCGCACAAGACACGGTCCGACTCAACCGCTCCCCCACTGCTGTCACTGGGTCACGCGCGTTGAGCGTGCAACCGATTTTTCCATTCCCCTTGACTCCCAAGACAATCGCTACAGACGGGGAGTGGCTCAGGTTAATTAATCCACGAGCCTTAGCTTTTCCCAAGCGGCGATCGCTTCTCCAGATCAAACTTATAACCATGCGGCAGAATATGCAGCGTGGCATCGCAAAGTGCAAGCGGTTCATCGCGCAAAAGCTCTTCCACATTGTTGTGAGTAATTTTTGCCACATCAACCACTGTAATGGCACCGTCACCGATAACTTCCAATTCTTTGCCATTGATGGCGATCGCGGTATTTTCGTCAATGCCAAAGCCTAGGTTGACTGGCTGCTGGGCGATAGCAGAGAGCAAGCGACCCAAACGTCCACGTTGGGCAAAATGCTGGTCAATCACAACACCTGGTAAGAAGCCCATGCCCCGATCCATACGGGCGACTTCCATGCGAGGGTTTGTTTCCGACTCCCCTTCAACAATCATCATATCGGGCATCATGGCGGCTCCAGCGCTCGTGCCAGCGACGACAATGCCTTCAGCAAACCGCTTGTGCAGTAGTGTATCAAGTTCAGTATCTTTCAAGCACTCAGTAATGCGTGCCTGGTTACCACCTGTAAAAAAGACACCCGTTGCATCTTGCGTCAATTCCAGCGCTCTAGGGTCGTTAGCGTCTTCCCGTCTTGCCGTATCAACCACCTTAACGGACTCAACACCTAGACGCTCAAACACGTTCATGTAGGTTTCACCCACCTCTCCAGGTAGCCCTGTTGCAACAGTCATTACTACGATGCGAGCCTGTAAACCGCCTGCTCGACGGACAAATTCGCGCAAAATAGTACAATCACCTTCTTTGTCTTCAGCACCACCGATGATCACTAATTGCCCATGCGTTTCAGGGAGCGCGACGCTCTCTTGGGCTGTCGCTGCATCATTTAGCGATACCGCTACGACTGATCCTTCAGCATCCTGTACTGCCATATTGTCTCCAGACTCTGTATAAGTAGTCTTTGTAGTACATCACAGCGATCGAGGTCGGCGTTACATCCGTTCGGTAGATTTTGATACAAAAAAGCATTACATGAAGGTTACTTGCTTTCAATAAAGCGTTATATGCAATGCGTTTACTCATAAGTAAATGCCCAGATTCAGCAATGCCCAAGTTTTCTAGCGATCGTAATCAAGACTGCGATCGCCAGACAACTTGGGCATCAAACCATGAAACTAATCACAACCTTAAATCGATCACTGCAAGAGTTGCGTGAGAAAGGCATGAGCACCGCTGAGTGAGAGATGATTGGGTTTGCCTTGATAGACAATTTGGTACTCATTGGCATACTCACTATCACCATGACCTGAAATCAGATGACGATGAAAAGCATCTTCTGCCAAAGCATGAACTTCGATTCTAAGACGATCGTCTGTCTGATTCGTTGGCTGATCGTTTTTAACAGGGGGATTCATAAAAGTCTTGTTCATAAGGGTGTATCCTCGTCACAAGTATCATGTATTTTTAGCGGCTGAAGCGATCGCTTACACCTGTCGAAGGTGTGATCTCTCCGGCTAGATGACACCTGGTGTTATTTGCAAACAGTAGATCGTAACCTCCGATAGAGGAAAGTATAGGACGATAACGCTAGGGTCGGTAAGGCACAGAAATGGTATTCGTCATGGTTTTGGATCAAAGCATTGATATGGTGCGTGTGAACGCAAGGACAACCGATGCGTTTGACATTTTTAATATTAGGCATTATGCCGGTTCAAATCCCTATCTACCGACTGCTGCTGCCGCGTTTGACTTTGCATTGGTTAAAGAGAATCCGCCTCGATCGCTGGATGTCTATCTCGAAGTGATTGGCGATCGCTACCCTCATCTGCTGGATGAAACCTACGACTCCTACGCACATCTCTTTGCCCGCACGGTTGCCGAAGTCAGCAAGCTTGAAATGGATTTGCATCTGACGCAATGGAGCGTCAAGGTCGATGAGGCTCGTGCAAAAGTAGCTGTCCAATCGCTGCATGGACGCACCAGTCGCGCGATCGTCTACTGTGTGTGGGATTGGTTTGAAGCGATTACGCGCGATCGGCGCTTTTGGATTGAAGATCAGATCGAGGTGCTGCAACGCTTCTTTCGCGATTCGGTTTATGGTGGCCCAACCGTTTACGCACTACTCAAAACAGCTTACGAACTAGACATTCCCACGTTTTATCTGTGGGATGAGCGGCTTATGCAGTACGGCTATGGCAGAAAGCAAGTACGAGGCATCGCCACAACCTTTGACCACGATAGCCATATCGACTCCGACTTCACCACTGGCAAGGACGACTGTAAGGAATTTCTCCATACGCTTGGCTTTCCCATTCCTAAAGGCAGCATTGTTTATACCGTTGGTGAGGCCTTAGCGGCGGCTAAACAGATCGGCTACCCCGTTGCAGTGAAGCCCGTTGTAGGGCATAAAGGCATTGGCGTGACGGCTGATGTTAAGGATGCGGATGATTTGGAACTGGCGTTCGATCGTGCCATCGAAGCTGTCCCCGACGACCAGCCCATTCGCATCATCGTTGAACAAAGCATTGCGGGGAAGGATTATCGCTTGCTATGCGTCAATGGCAGATTTGTCGCCGCTACAGAACGCCGTCCCGCATCCGTTGTCGGTGATGATGAAGCAACGATTAGTGAGCTGATCGATCGCGAAAACCGCACTGCTGCCCGCGTTGATACGCCCACTTCACCGCTAGGCAAAATTCAGTGCGATGAGGCGATGGAACGCTACCTGGATGAACAGGGCTTGACAATGGCTAGTGTGCTCGAAAAAGACCGCATCGTTTACTTACGGAAAGTTGCCAACCTTTCAGCAGGGGGCTTGAGCATTGATGCCACTCGACAAATTCATCCAGACAATATCATTCTGGCGCAGGATATTGCTCAGCACTTTCGCCTCACTTGTCTTGGCATTGATGTAATTTCTCTTGATCTCACAGAATCCTGGAAAGACGGCAGCTTTGGCATTATTGAAATCAACGCGGCTCCTGGCATCAACATGCACCTGAAGCCTGCGATCGGCGAAAGTGTTGATGTACCGGCCCACATTCTGAAAACCTTTTTTGAAACGGGCAAAGCGGCGCGCATCCCCACTATTAGCTTTAATCATGTGTCAGTAGCAGAACTGCAAGAAATTGTGGATCACATCTTGCTCCAGCATCCACATTGGGTGATCGGTGCGGTTTGCCATGATGGGGTATTCGTCAATCGCTCTGAGAAAAGCCTACATCCTGACTACAACACCAACGTCCAAAATCTGTTGCGTAACCCCAGACTCGACCTGCTGATCGCAGAATATCGCGAAGAGGTACTCGATCGAGACGGCATGTTCTACTACGGTAGCAATGTCGTTGTGTTAGATCATCCAACCGAAACTGAGATGATGCTAGCCCGTGATATATTCGACGACTCCACCGTTGTTATCTGGCAAAAAGACACCGTTTCAGTCAATCAAAATGGCCTGATCGAGCAGTATAAACTAAGTGAAAATGAGCCGTTTAGTCGAGTGTATTTGAAAGAAATTGCGACAATTTTATAAGGGAAGAGAAAGGAGCCCTGACGGCCTGGCTGCCTGACAGAAGTAGATGAAAGCCAATAGAGATGGGAGCGCTGACAAAAGATCCGCAACCCTGTTTTGCCTCAAACTGGGCTGAAGAAGATTTTTATGATCAGATTTTATGATCAGATTTGGTTTACTCGCATTCGTGCCTTAACCTGCAAGCCTTGAGCTGCCTTTAATTTACTGAGGGACTTCCAATTTTTAAATCATCCCAAACCGCTGAAACCCCTAACTAAGGGCAGGCATTGCAGTTCAGGACTGGGACGATTAATTCCCTGGAAGTCCCTAAGATGTGTCAGGCAGTCAGGCTAAATGATCAAGACGTTAGGCATTCTACACCTGTGTTTTATATGAAGAAAAGTGTTTTCCCAGCGGTAAACATGAAGCCGTTACGTGCGATATGACTCAAACTAAGATTCTGCTGTGGTTTCGCAATGATTTGCGGTTGCATGATCACGAACCGCTGTACGTAGCAGTAGAAAAAGCACAGGCAGCCTCGGGACAAATTGTGCCATTGTATTGTTTCGATCCACGGCAGTTTGGACAAACTTCGTTTGGTTTTCCGAAAACAGGAGCTTTCCGTACCCAGTTTTTGCTTGAAAGCGTTGCCGATCTGCGTCGATCGCTACAGGCGATTGGCAGCGATCTGGTTCTACGCCGAGGCTTGCCGGAAGCTGTGATCCCTACGCTGGTCAAACAATTGGGGATTACGGCTGTTTACTATCATCGTGAGGTGACAGCTGAGGAAACAAGGGTTGAAACCGCACTTCAACACGCGTTAGACGCGTTAAATGTTGCTTTTACATCTTTTTGGGGACACACCCTTTTCCACCCTGATGATCTACCGTTCGAGGTGAGTCAATTACCGGAGCTGTTTACTCACTTTCGCAAACAGGTGGAGCAGCAATCGACGGTTCAACCGACGCTACGATCGCCAGATAAGTTGCCATCGCTGCCAGAGATAGAAGTGGGCCTGCTACCACAAATGGCAGCTTTTGGGCTGGAGGTGCCGACACAAGATGATCGTGCTGTTTTAGTGTTCAAGGGTGGTGAAACAGGCGGATTCAACAGAGTCAATCACTACATCTGGCAACACGATTGTCTCAAAGTCTACAAAGAAACCCGAAATGGGATGCTTGGAGCAGATTATTCTTCTAAGTTCTCAGCCTGGCTGGCACTTGGGTGCTTATCGCCACGCTACATTTATGAGCAGATACAGCAGTATGAAGCAGAGCGGGTGCGAAATGATTCGACTTACTGGCTGGTCTTTGAGCTGCTGTGGCGAGACTACTTTCGCTTTGTCTGTGCTAAGCACGGCAATCGAGTCTTCCGGCAATCGGGCTTACAGGATCTTAACATCGCCTGGAAGCAAGACTGGCAAAGTTTCGATCGCTGGCGTAAAGGCACAACAGGCTTTCCTCTCATTGATGCCAACATGCAGGAATTAGCCGCAACAGGCTACATGTCTAACCGGGGCAGGCAAAACGTGGCAAGCTTTCTCACCAAAAACTTGGGCATCGACTGGCGCATGGGCGCAGAGTGGTTTGAATCACTGCTGGTTGACTATGACGTGTGCAGCAATTGGGGCAACTGGAACTATACCGCAGGTGTTGGTAACGATGCTCGTGGGTTCCGTTTTTTCAACACTCTCAAGCAGTCTAAAGACTACGATCCGGAGGGCGCATACGTAAAACATTGGCTCCCGTATTTGAGAGCGCTTCCTGCTAGTAAAGTGCATGAACCGTGGACTCTATTGCCTATAGAACCCATTTGAGATCTCAGGAAGGAACTGCAGCCGCTTCAGCATGAGCCTGACAAAGCAACGATTGATGTTGATAGCACAAGCGGAGGACGCCTCAGCTTTTTGCTCGTGCCTACCGCGTGCCACTGCTTGTAGCGCCAATAAATAAATGGTGGAGTCAAGAGGGCGGTCTTTGTGTCAGTCTGGCATTCGGCAGTGGATGGAGGCAGCCATCAACGAGTGCTCACGTCGTCCAAGTACAGGGGCGTGTCTGCTGCGGCTGCGGTAAGCGCTCTGGCAACAGGGCTCAAGCCTTGCCCATTCTGCATCGGTGAGACTGCTGGAATACGCCATAGCAACTTAATCAGAGAGTGTAGAGGCCTTCCTCTCTCACAGCATCTTTGCTATAAGGACGTAAGATGGTTTCACAAAAAGACGTCTACTGTGTTGAATTCCAAGCCTGTCTGCGATCGCTGGTTTGCCACGCGCCAAATTAATCCGGGTCTCTACTGCATCGGCGAAATTCACTATTGGGAATGGAACCGCGCGAATCTGTGGCTCATTAAAGGGCAAAAACAGGATTTGCTGATTGATACGGGGTTAGGTGTAGCGAGTTTGCGCCAGCACATCGCCTCGTTGATTGACAAACCGCTGCTGGCGATCGCATCGCATGTTCACTTTGACCACGCAGGCGGATTACACGAATTTGACCACAGAGCGATTCATCCCGCCGAAGCAAAGGCACTGCGATCGGGCGATAATCATGCGGCTTTATGTTCCCATGAGCTGGGCTTTGTACTGGATGAACACTTTGAGCAGTTGCCCTATGAGGGCTTTACGGCAATGCAATATACGCTCCACCGTGCCGAACCCACGCAGCTTTTGCAGGAAGGCGATGTGCTGGATCTGGGCGATCGCGCCTTTGAAGTGCTCCACCTACCGGGACATTCCCCCGGTTGCATTGCGCTCTACGATGCGAAAAATCAAGAGCTGTTCTCTGGTGATGTCATTTACGATGGCGAACTGCTCGACCAACTGCCCGGAAGCGATATCCCCACGTATATTGCCACGTATGAGCGTTTGCAGAAGCTGCCGATCGACACCGTTTATCCCGGTCATTACCACACCTTTGGGTGCGATCGCTATCAGGAAATTATGGCGGAGTATCTAGAGGCAAGGCGGCAACCAGGATGTCCGGGAGAGGTGGCGAGGGGATGAGGGAGCGTTTACCGGATGCTTTAGGGCAGTTGTTTGAAGGTGCGGTGGAGCCTGATGCGTTATTTACGGCGTTGATGCCAGCGTTGGGGGAAGTGTTGCCGTGCGATCGGTGCTTCCTCTATTTGCGAGAACCAACGACAGGGCTGGGAATGATTACGCATTGTTGGGCACGCGATAGGCGTGCAGCAGAATGGTTGGGGGCGGATTGGCTGGAAGGCCCGAATGCACCACCCGATCCGCTGATGACGATCGCACTGCGCACCCCGGTGGCTGTGTTTGTGGAGGATATTGAGACGGTGGGGAGTGATGTGGTCGATCGTGCGTATGAGCGAGTGATCTTTCAACATCGCGCATTGGTTCACGCTCCGATTTATTTCAACACTGCATTGATTGGCATTGTGGAATGCTCTGTGTTTGAGACGCCAAGAGTCTGGAGTGAGGGCGATCGGCAGCTCATTGCGGCGCTCCAAGCTAAACTCACGGCTCCTACACAGGCGTATCTCAAGCAGCAGCCACGCTTTCAAGATTAACGGTATGGTTAGAGGATCATTTTTGGCTGCAGGCTCATGACGACAAGTTGCGCCGCCTGCCCTAATTTTATAAGGACACTAGCGATGAACACCAGGCAAGCGGTGCGAAGGGTGAGCGCGATCGTGGGATGGAGTGCCCTGGCGCTACAGCTTTATCTCATGATCGTGAGCAACATTGAAGCAGGCAAACCCGGAATGATTGGGTTGATGAAATTCTTCGATTACTTCACGCTCCTCAGCAATATTCTGGTTGCCACGGTGTTTACAACGGTAGGCTTGCGGCGCTACGCAGATGGTTTCTTTGCCCATCCGAACGTTAAAACAGGCGTGGGTGTATACATTTTCATGACGGGGACAGTTTACTTTTTGATTCTTAGACAGACTTGGAATCCAACGGGGCTGTGGTGGTTGGCAGATGTAACGCTGCATTATGTGATGCCTGCGCTATATCTTATTGAGTGGCTGTTTTTCACCCCTAAAGGACAGTTGCGTTGGAAGGATACGGTTCGGTGGCTGACGTTTCCACTCGCGTTTGTGGTGTGGGCGCTGTTTTGGGGCGCAATCTTTGGGTTCTATCCCTACCCGTTTATTGATGTGGCAAAGCTGGGCTACCCACAAGTGTTGATCAATAGCGTTTTCATGGCGATCGGCTTTCTGGTCTTAGGGTTGCTGCTCGTTGCAGTCGATCGCTGGCTGGGCAAAAACGCTCAACCAAACGTCCTCGATTCTACTTCAGCGCGATCGACTCGATAGCGATCGGCGGTTGGCACGGCTCTATCATCCTGACTTGGATCCGGGTAATCCTACTGCCGCAGAGCGCTTTAGGAGTGTCAATGCCGCCTACGAAACCTTGTCAAAACATTTAGCGATCGCGGCAACGAATGGAGTGTGATCGGTAGAACCATCATTGCCCAAGCAAACCAGTAGCGACAGGGATGGCTGGAAAAAAAACGAGGCGTACACCAGTTTTATTGATGTATTAGAGCTTTTTAAGCACAGGCGCTGAGCACGACTTTTAGAGCGTTGGTATACGTTTGGATTAGCTATCAGTTATCAGCTTTGCTCTGATGGCTGACCGCTGACGGCCGACCGCTACAGTCCATGACATTATTTCTTTACAGTCTCTTAGACAACCGCATTCAGATGGCCTGCATGCTGAATAGCGACTGCAACCTTGAGGCTATTTTTCTAGAAAATGAAGGGTGTGTCGTGATCGAAGGTAGAAACAGATGACTACTTATCCCTTAAAGCGATGAGATTCTGCAATGCAGGATAAGTATTCTTGTCAGATTCGCAAAAACCATTCCGTAAATGATTAATGATGGCAGGAAGGGTAACGGGCCAAAGCAGGGCGGCGACCACTACCATTACCCAGGAGGAGAACTCGTTATTGGGAGTCGATTCATCTTCTAAGGAGATTTCTAGGAATGAATTTACCCGCTAGCAGGTTGAATAAGGATATCCCATTTTGGTAATTCTGGATTGCGTT
>NZ_PVWK01000113.1 GCF_003003795.1 Stenomitos frigidus ULC18
CTGCACCTCCAAATCGTTGAAATCGATACCTCCATCTAACTTTACATACCGGAGCTTTTCAAGCCTGATCTACTTATAGCATTACAACTACAGACCAAGCTACTCTCTCTGGCATCTTAGATTTCTGTGCTAAAAGCGGCTGAAGTATCGGCTACTGCGGATTTACATGGGACAGTTTTAGCGCTTATAGCGACCTAGTAGACTCTGACAGGCATACAGCTACCAGAGCGATAAGACTCAGGCAAGAGGCTCAAGCCCCCTGTCCATCGGTAGGCGAGCTCACGCCCAACTCTACTAGATTCTTTCCCTTTTAGCGCCATTTCAGTGTTATGGCTGCGGCAAGAGAATGATTAACCCTTTAAGATTGGAGAGAAGATAACACATTCACCTCACTCTATGGGTTCTGTTTCGACGTATGAGTTCATCGGTGGCAAAACCCCAGGCTTTCAGCCCTGCCAAATTGTTTGCTTACAACATGAAACTAGCTACCTGTATGCAGAAGTAGTCCAGGTTGTTGAGAGTCGCCATCTCTGCTGGGTTCGTCCCCTGATATTGACACTGCGGTCGGCAGAAACGCTTACCTGGGATAGTACACTATTGGAACGGTCAGACTGTTATGACTTACGCCAAGACTCCGATCTACTTTTACCACTTACTTTATTTCGGGCAGCACTTGATACTGAAGTGCTACCGTTGATGGCTAACCTTTATGCCGATGATAGCGTCAGACCTGAGCAAGAAAGCCTTCGTTCAAGAGGGCACCAATTGTTCAGGCAGTTCATTCAACAAGTCTGGCAGGCACACGCAGAAATATTTCAAAACCGATCGGAATTTCAAAACCGATCGGACGAAAAAAAAGCGTGATGTGCTATCTCTAATGTTTAAAGAGTGCTGGGGGCGAAACCGTTCAGCCAGCAATGATTAAAGAACTAGCAATAAAGACGTAGCTCGGCTTCATACTTCAACCCGACCGACGCACGCGTTACGCTATCGTCAGCCTATCCTACAGATAATTATGCCTGCCTACTTGTCTCTAATGTTTAAAAAGTACTGAGGTTGTAAGCGTACAGCCAGCAACAATTGAGTAAGTAGCATCAATAAAATCAATCTTACCTATACCCTGCCCAACCTAGCGTTGGCTTCAATGGGCAATAAGCAGTAGACCAAACGCACTGTTAGAACTATAGGCTTAAGGATTAGGGACAAGCTGAATTCGTCCTGCATCCATTTCTGACATTAATAATTCAAGGGCTTCAAAATCGACATCTGAGATATGACCTAGACGTGTGAGTTCATAATTGATCTCATTCTCAATGTCAGGAGTCAGTTTTTTAATGTGTAAAGCTTTTTGGACGAGGTGCCGAATCATTGCTGTTCTTTTCATTTTGATTAGCAGGAGCTCTGCATAAATTCTCTTCTGCTTAAGTAGTAATGGAAGTGATCTAAACCTGGAAGCAAGGGTGATTTAGATCACTTTTTACAGTAGCCGATGACGTAGGTAACAAATCAATCAGCGAAGGCTGGCTGAACACTAGAACGAGGAAGCTTCGCGCTGTAAAACGAAACCCGTTGTGCTTTCGCAGCGTTTGTTTCTAGCCCATCGCGGCTTGAGCTTTGTTTTGTCATAGGCTTCACTGCTAAATGCAGCCAGCTATCATGCTAGGTTGGGCAGGTTTTTTAAGATGACTGCCAAATGGGAAACCTTGGCTATGGATGACTACCTTTTTTGACCTGTATGAATCCACAAACTGATTGGGAAAACCTCTGTCTTAAGGTAGATATTGCATCTTAACAAGCAGGAGGGATTGGCAACATTAGCTAAGGCGCATTGTGCATTCTAAAAGCAACCGCTGGTTTGCTATAGCGAAAGGCTGGATTGCAATTGCTTGGCGAAAAGCTTCAATTGCTGCGGGATAGTTACCCAAGGCTGCATGACATAGCCCTAAGCCGTGTAGAGCACCAAAATGGACTGAATTTAAGCGGATAACGGTTTCGCAATCTGCGATCGCCTGACGGTATTGACTCTGAGCGTAGTAGAGCACCGCTCGTCGATTCCAGGCTTCAGCAAAATCAGGGTGACTTTGCACCAATGCTGTCAGAGTAGCCTCTGCTTCAGGACTGTTACCTTCTTCAAGCAACGTTTGAGCGCGTCGGATCATCTCTAAGCCAGGCATGCCTTTTTGCTCAAACCAAATGCGCCAGAGCGACTGAGTAGCACGCTCACGCACAGATTCGTCAACACTTTTCAAATCTTCGAGTAGTGGCGCGATCGATGGTTCTTGCATCACTGTGAAGCACCAAGGGGAGAACAGAGTGGTTTTAACTTCCAAGCTATTGTGTCTTTTTTGTGACGATTCGATCGGACACGCCTGCTGGATTTGCTGAACTAACAAATTCTTCAGGCATTACTTTATCAGTTGTTTACATTTCAAGTGCTCTACGGCACTTCAGAATGAGGCAGACGCGGCGTCATCTCCTGAGTGAGGAGTCACAATGGCTGGATGTTGGTTAAGCCAGCGATCGATATCGGCTCTAACGACAGCGGGGATTTCCCAAGGGAATAAATGCGCGGCATTGGGGTAGCAGCGATACTGAGCATCGGGCAGTGCTTGAGCGGTTTCCAGGCTGGCCGCGGCTGTGATGTGACGATCGTCTGCGCCAGCAAGCACTAAACACGGACATTGAATCATCGGTAGATCGGCAAGGCGATTGTAGCCCCGTTGGAGAGCCATAGACAGTGCCTGTGTTGCCCGACTCGATGTTTGTAGGTAAGCAGGTAACGCTTCTTTGGCGAGGTAATGATAGGCGGTAGGTGTGTGCTGCTGAATCAGATAGCGATAGAGCGATCGCTGCGCAAACGTATCAATATTCCACTGCCCACCGGGATTGAACCAGTTGATCAGCGAGGCAACTCCGGTATAAGCATTGTCATACCACGCAATCGGCGGGTGGCTGCTTTTCGGTCGTGCTGCTGTTGCAACTAAGATCAGCCCACTGATCCGTTCGGGCAGTTGTAACGCTAACTCTAAAGCCAAGATGCCACCCAATGACCAACCTAAAACCAGGCAGCGCGAGATTTGATAGCGATCGAGCAAAGCCTCAAGATCACGTAAGTGATCGGTCATTACAAAAGCTGCCGGAGCAGGGCTGCTGCCATAGCCTCGCAAGTCTGGCGCGATCGTCCTAAACCGAGTGGACAACGGCTGTGTAAAAACCGATAAGCTCCGCCCTGATCCGGGATGACCATGTAAACAGAGAATGGGAAAGCCCTGCCCTTGCACCAATGTGTGAAGTTGTACGACCTGTGGTGACTTTTGAGGCACGGGTTATTGTATGGCCTAAGACTGCGAGCAAAATTCTATGCTAGCGGTTAGATTTTCCTCTAGCTCCCAACTCTACATTCTATTAAGATTAAGTAAGATTAAGACGCAGGGATTGATGCTCACGCTCTTGACTCTGCTCTAGACGTGCCAAGAAACCATACCGACGAGTGAATTGCAATCATTGCGCCTCAACAGTGCTTTTTTGACAAGGATCAAGCTTGTCGTCTTACCTTTACTATTGAGTGGCGATCGTGGCAACTTTAAACAAGGATTGACCTGAACCATGGCAGAAGAAACAACGCCGAACCAAACCGAAGGGCAGCCCCTTACAAATAGCGAAGCGAAAGCAAGTGACCTGCCAACAGCGAATGCATCAGAGCCACAGGTTGCTAAGTCAAACGCCGTTTCTGATACTCCAGAGACTGACGCCGTTCCTAAAAAGCCTGCCGCCAAGCGCGCGCCCAAAGCAGAGGCTGAAGGTGAAGGTGAAGGTGCTCTACCCGCCGCTAAAGCTAAAAAAGAAAAACCGCCTGCATTGGAAGATAAGCCTTTCGCTGCTTTTATTCAGCAAGACTTTCTCCCAGCGCTGCAAGCAGGCTTAGTAAAACAAGACATTCAGTATGCCGAACTAACGTTTGAAAAACGGAAGATTAACGTTATTGGCTTTACTCAAGCGCCAGAATGCTGGCAGGTGGTTGGCCGCTGGCAAAGTGGCAAGCAGACCAGAGAGTTTAGCCTCTACTTCTTTGACGAAAAGATCAATGGACAGAAAGGCTTCTCCTATTCAGAGAGTGGTGGCAAAGCCAGCACGATGGAGTCGTTTCGGATTGATGAGCGTAAGGTTGATCTGGGACTGTTAGTTTTTTGGACACTACAACGGTTAAATGCTCAAAAGTGGCTGGTAAGAAATTAAGGGCTCAGAAATAAGGATCAACCGCTCTTCTTAGGCGTTTTCTAAGTAAGGGGACACCAATATGGTCATTTGGCTTTTGGAATCTCCCTGGCCGTATGCCTCACAGTTCCTTAAATTCATAGGTCACAACCCCCGTCTCCGGATCGTTGGTAATGTCAGCGTAGCCCGCTTTCACCATCTGTATGAGGGTTGCTTCGACATGGGCAAAGCTGGCTCCCGTTTCCATCACACCTTGAGTGACGGAGAGCTTGCCGCCTCTCGTTTCTGCAGCTCGCAGCAATTGCACAAGCAATGGATTCGATGTCGGCGGCAGCGGGGTAGGATGCGTCGCAACGACCCGTTGAATCACGGCCTGGTTGGGCAGGGCACCTTCGGGTAGCAGCCCTTGCCGCGCTCTGAGTTTAGAGTTGTGCTGATCGACCATGTTTGGAATCAGCAGAAGGTCAATAATCTGCCCAAAACCAAAAAGGCCAAAGCTAAACATCCATAGCAGACCGGTCAAAATTTTGCCGTTGTAAAGGCGATGCAGTCCATGCACTTGAAGCAGGCAGCCAAGCCAAAGAAGATAAGCCGTGCCAACTTTGTTCATACCGATTCGGGTGACGTTCGTTTCCACGTTCTTAAATGATAAAGACTTTGCCTCGAAACAGGCAGAAGATGAGGCATGGTAGGGCTGCGCAGTTACAAAAGTTGATGACATGTTGTAACTTTTAAGGCGATCACTCAGTATCGGTACCCATTACCTTGATAAACTAGGTAGCGTAATCATCGCTGTGGTTTCGTACGCGCACGCCATTGAGCTCCAGCAGACTTGCTGTAAGCCTGATCGCATCTGTGCTAGCTTATCTTTGTGATAGTGGTACACTGCGGAGATTCAGCGCACCATCCCTTCGATGCAGAATCTGAAAAAAGAACGAAACGACTCATGGTAGATTCCCTTAAAAAGCCTGGCTTTGAAGAAATACGTCCCGGAGTAAAAGTTCCCGCGAAAGAAACAATTCTGACGCCCCGGTTTTATACGACTGACTTTGATGCAGTGGCGGAAATGGATATTTCGCCCAACGAAGATGAACTGCAGGCAATCCTGGAAGAGTTTCGGGTCGATTACAACCGCCATCACTTTGTGCGAACGACTGAGTTTGAGCAATCCTGGGATCACATTGATGGGGAAACGCGCCAACTGTTTATTGAGTTCTTAGAGCGCTCCTGCACGGCTGAATTCTCCGGCTTCTTGCTCTACAAAGAACTGGCGCGTAAGCTGAAAGACAAAAACCCGGTCTTGGCAGAGTGCTTTTCGCTGATGTCTCGTGATGAAGCGCGTCACGCAGGCTTTCTTAACAAGGCGATGTCAGATTTTAACCTCCAGCTTGACTTGGGCTTTTTGACGAAGAGCCGGAGCTATACCTTCTTCAAGCCAAAGTTTATTTTTTACGCGACGTATCTGTCTGAAAAAATTGGCTATTGGCGCTACATCACGATTTACCGTCATCTTGAAGCACATCCGGAAGACCGGATTTACCCAATTTTTCGCTTCTTCGAAAACTGGTGCCAGGATGAGAATCGTCATGGCGATTTCTTTGATGCCATGATGCGATCGCAACCCCAGATTCTCAATGACTGGAAGGCCAAGCTTTGGTGCCGCTTCTTTCTGCTGTCCGTGTTTGCCACCATGTACTTGAACGACATCCAACGATCGGGCTTTTACAAAGCGCTGGGTCTTGATGCGCGCGAGTATGACATTCACGTGATCAACAAAACCAATGAGAGCACTGCTAAAGTCTTCCCAGTCGTTTTAGATGTCGAAAACCCAATCTTCTACCAACGTCTTGATCAGTGTGTGCAGAACAACGCTAAATTGACGGCGATTGTCAGCGCAAACACACCAAAGTTTGTGCAGTTCTTTCAAAAGCTGCCTTACTACACCTCTAACGCTTGGCAACTTCTCCAGCTTTACTTCATGAAGCCGATCGAAGCTGCCCCTCTACAAGGAACAGCTCGTTAGATAGCATTCTTGCTCTTGGTTTTGACGGCTTTGCGTAACCTGCAACTTACAGACGCAAAGCCGTTTTTTTATGGAAACAATTTGGAGTCTGCCACTATCAACATATTCATGAATCGAGTTAACCGCTTCATATCGCACCCATCCTCTCAACACAACCGTTCTCAGGCATTTTTTTTGGCCGTTAGTTTCACGTTCGTACCCTGTTCTGCTTGGGGTTTACCAACTTCGCAGGCGGCGATCGACCAAAACCTCCAAACACAACAGAATAGGACGGTTACAGAAGACGTAGAGGCGAAAAGCAGTCCTCAACAAATCCCCGTTCAGCCGCAAAACCGACCTGCTTCAAGCCATCTAGATCTTGACTCAAACCTAATTCAAAGTAGCCCCGTCCTACAACGTTGGTTGAAGCAAGTGCCTGACGTTTTAGCTGATATCAAACGTGATCCTAGTTTTCGGACACGGCTGCGTCTTGGCTATTCTCAGTTTCCCTCGACCGAACACGCAAGAGGAATCAACCTTGGCATTGAAGATCTGTTTGTAGGGCGATCGGGCTTGACGTTGAGTGGCAATTACCAGACGGCCTTTAATGGTCAACGTGAGGTGTGGGGAGGCGATGTGCGCTATTATGTGCGACCACTTGGCAATATCATCAATCTCGCTCCAGTCCTCGGCTATCGCCATTTAGAAACTACTCGATACACAACAGATGGCGTTCATGTTGGTCTACGCCTGCTGCTGGTGCCGTCACGAACAGGTGCTGCCGATCTGGCTGTAACGCAAAGTTGGGTGGCACCTGGCAGCGAGAACGAAGTCGGGTTAACCACCCTTTCCTTCGGCTATGCAATGACGCATAATCTGCGTCTCTCCACTGACCTTCAGAAGCAAAATTCTCGTTTTCGTAGCGATAGCAGTGTTGGCATTGGACTGGAGTGGCTATTTTAGACGCCCATCACTGGTTGAAGCGTTTCCAGTGTTTGTTGTAGTCTGCCCGCAAGACTTGGTTTTTCTAGTTGAGCGTGGTGTCAAGCTTGTTTCCTTCAACCTCAACGGGTGGGGATGAACAAGTTACGCCCATCCCCACCCGTTGAGGCGAAGTTCCTCATCAAATGTCAGCCACTCATCAGTGGTCATCTTCAAGACAACGATCGATCAGTCAAGTGCTAGCGCTCAGCGTAAAAGACTCTCTTGAGTTAGATGCTTGTATGCATCAATTATTGAGAGGCTTTGATATGGTTTGAGACAGCACTGGGGCTAACCCCATCCGCCATTCTTGCCCCACGCAAGTAAGCATGGCTTAGATTTGCATCACTGACGTTTGCATCACTCAAATCTGCGTTTGTCAGGTTCGCCTTCGTTAGATTTGTTTCTGTCAAGTTGGCTCCTATAAGAACCGCGTCAGTTAGATTAGCATGGCTCAAATTAGTGCGGGTCAAATTCGCCTTTGTGAAATTAGCGCCACTCAGATTTGCACCACTTAGATTCAAATTCCTGAGATTCGCTGCCATCAGGTTAAGGTTTCTAAAATCTCTTTGCCCCGCTGAGTAGCGACTCATAAGTTCTTTAGTGTTCATAGGATTTGGAAGGGTAAGAGGTGGCATAACAGAATTCTCAACGCTCAGCGCGCAGGCGATAGGTAAGAACAGAGACGTCCCCGGTGGGAACAAAATAAGTTTCAATTTGGCGCTGATCTTTGAGGTGCTGTAAAGCACGAACCAGCAGTGGATAGCTTTTGCCCGTTAGATCAAAAAGTTGACCGCGGTTTTTGTCGCCTTGCTGAAGCGCCTCTAAAATAATGCTCTCGATTGGGGGAGTGGACGCTTCGGTGGTCATTGGCGGAATCTCCGCTTACCTTGCTTATGTTTGGCCAGTGCTTTACGTTTACGCTTCTCGATCGGCGTTTCAAAATGGCGATGCTTACGCATATCCGGGAAAATGCCTGCTTTCGAAACAGCGCGCTTAAACCGACGCAACACTGAATCAATGCCTTCACTTTCACCAGGAATGATTTGAGTCATCCGAACTCCTCGCAGATTGATGAGTGTAAGATTGAACGAGGCTCTGCCCTACAGCAAGCTATCAACAAAAAAGACAGACTCCTTGTCTGCCTTTAAGACTTTAGAGTAAAAGCTGTAGTCGCAAATTTTAGTAAGGTCTGGAGGTGCGGTTATTGTTTGACCAGTTGCCACCTGACGAGCCTCGCTCTTCGCGGGGACGTGCTTTATTTACCTTGAGGTCTCGCCCCATCCATTCAGCGCCATCGAGTGCTTCGATCGCGGCTGACTCTTCTGACTCTGTACCCATCTCTACGAAGGCAAAACCCCGTAAGCGCCCTGTTTCTCGGTCTGTCGGCAACTGCACTCGCTTGACTTCGCCATACTCGGCGAAGGCTTTATTGAGATCATCCTGCGTGACCTCATAAGACAAATTGCCAACGTAAATTGACATAGAGAATCTCCCGAATCAAAAGTGTGGAGAGTTAGATTCGGAGAAACGCTCGTGAAACGAATTACACAGCCGAAAATAATCCTTACCAGCAAGCCTAACACAAGATTCCGCTAAGACGCCGATGCCCGGCAATTACCTGTTGCTTGTACAAGTTTTCATCTACAGTAAGATGCATCGTTTAACTAGTGGTCTGTCAATTTTCAGTTGATGGGTAAAGTCGCTGTAGTTTGATGCGTGCATCGGCTGTCGTAAACCGCCA
>NZ_PVWK01000093.1 GCF_003003795.1 Stenomitos frigidus ULC18
CTGGTTCATCAGGTTGCTTCTCTAGCTTACTGATGTAACTGGAAGTATTACACCTTATTTAATCCATAATCCTTAGCCACTCAATATCAGGTCACTGCACTGGATTGGTTAGGGTTTGGTGATTCTGCTCGTCCCGCGATCGCCTATCAACCCGATGTGTACCATCAGCTTTTGCAGTCGTTTGTCAGGGATGTCTGCGATCTTCCGCTTGCTGTGATTGCGGCTGGGCATGCGGCTGGCTACGTTCTACAGGCAGGGGCGATCGGCACACCCTGGTCGCGCATTGCCCTTGTCGCTCCAACCTGGCGTGGCCCGCTGCCAACCATGATGGGCAAACAGCAGCCCTGGTTTAAAACCATCAGAGAAACAGTTGGCACCCCGATTCTGGGTCAAGCGCTCTACAAACTCAATACGCTGCCGTCGTTTTTGCGCTTCATGTACCGTCAGCATGTTTATACCAACGCTGCCACACTCACACCAAACTTCATCGCGCAAAAATATCAGATTACGCAGCAGCCCGGTGCCCGCTTTGCCCCAGCCGCTTTTGTGACTGGAGGCTTAGACCCAGCAGACAACCGCGACAACTTTCTGAAGCCTTTACACGCATTAGCAGCGGTACCATTGATGGTCGTCATTGGCGAACAATCGCCACCTGCTTCGAACGCTGAAATGGAGGCTTTGGCATCACAGCCAACGGTACAAAGCCGCCGCCTTGCTGGCTCTTTAGGCTTACATGAAGAATATGCCTCTGAAGTCGCAGAACTGCTTTTACCTTTTTTACGATAGACTACAAAGGCTGGCACTGCAGGATTTTATCGCTGTGCTATAGTTTCCCTACAGGATTATTTTCGGCCGTGTAATTCGTTTTTGTTCAGTGACAAGCGTTTCTCCGAATTTAACTCTCACACACTCTGAAATTTGGAGACACTCCATGTCAATTTACGTCGGTAACCTTTCGTACCAGGTTACTCAGGAAGACCTTAAGCAAGCCTTTGAAGAGTACGGTACTGTCAGTCGAGTTCAACTTCCTACCGATCGCGAGACGGGTCGCCTGCGCGGGTTTGCTTTCGTAGAAATGGGCACCGAAGAAGAAGAAGCGGCCGCCATCGAAGCACTCGACGGCGCTGAGTGGATGGGACGCGATTTGAAGGTCAACAAAGCGAAGCCCCGTGAAGAACGTGGTTCTTCCGGTGGCTGGGGTGGCAACAACCGCGGTGGCGGTGGTGGCGGCGGTGGTGGCGGCGGCGGTGGCCGTCGCTATTAGGGCGCACTTCCTAAAGCTTAATTTTCTGAAGCTTAATTTTCAGAGTCTCTGGCAGATGAAAGCGACTGCTCTACTCTGCCAGGGACTTTTTACGTATTCGTTCCATTTTTGGCTTTTAGACGCATTACTTAGACTACGGACTGAACGATATTGCCGCCACAGGTCGAACGCTTATAGCCTGTAAAGCTTTTGCCTCCAGTCCCTTATCTAAAGTTCCAGTAGGTTGCAACAACCTGTTCAATCGGAGGACAAGCATGACCCAAATAGTAGTTGGCGAGAATGAAGGCATTGAATCCGCTCTACGACGATTTAAGCGCCAGGTTTCAAAAGCAGGCATTTTTCAAGATATGCGCAAAAAACGCCACTTTGAAACGCCGTTAGAGAAAGAGAAGCGGAAAGCGATCGCAAAGCATAAGCAACGCAGACAGCGCTCTCGTTATTGATTTAAGTCGTTTGCTTTGAAGCTCCTTGCAGAACGGCATTACTTTGAAACAGGCATAAGGCTTACGACTTGCTTCGTTGAAAGCCATGGAGTAGCGCTTTTGAGTAAGGCTCTGTGGCAATGAGATCAAGCAAGGCCTTGGCAAAACGTTTTTAGCGGTCTTGGTAAGAGGGCATAGAACATGGGCTACGACTGCTACGAGAATTTCCCTTTTACCAATGACCAGACGTCGGACTGTCTCTAGAAGGTGTTGCGATCGCCATACGCAACGCTTAAGTTAATTTCTAGAAGACAAATACCTGTAAAAGCAGATTTCACTACTACTTTAAAAATCAAGACTACTTTAAAAATTAAGCTATTTACCCCTCACTAAAACCCCCTCCACTGATCTCATTTTGATTGAGAGTGACATGGGTTCTAGCTATGTCTATGTTTGTGAGTTAAGCCACGTAAACAGAGAGACTCAACTCTTAAGCTTTACTTAGAGTAATAGCTTGAATGGTGGAAAGTAAAGTACTAAAGCGTTTGGGTCAGATTGCATATTTATCACTAGGTTACTTTGCCTCACCCTGCATAAATTATCTTTTTCTACTAGAGTTAAGTTCTACCAGCCTTAAGAGTAATAAATTGAACTTCTCAAGCGGAAGCAAGCTTGCTCACTTGCAATCGCTTCTCATCACTGCCTGCCGTTGGGCGTATGCTGATCAATCGCTTGACGCCGATCATTTCAAGGCAACGGCATCTCAAGGCAATCGTTTACAACCAACTTTTATAGAGGCATAGGCACCGTGTGACCCCTGAAGCAGTACAAATGGTTTCAAATTTGAGACGTGAGTTTTATACGCTCTTTGCAGCCGCAATGAATGTGCCGGTGAAAATTAGCGGTAGTTCGTACAACAGAAGTTCTTCCATTGCCTCCTGGGTTGATGAGCGGGAACAGCTGAATTATGTCAGCATTTATGCTTATACAGCGCCAGATAATCTTCTAGTCGAACGCCCGTTTATTCTCCGAGTTGCCATTAACAAAGGCGCTGGTGGCATCACCTTTTTCAAGCGCGATCAACCGCATCAGGGAGTGAACCACGGTTGGCACTTTGAGTTGACCGTTTTACCCGAAGAACTTCTAGCGTTTATACCGTGGGTTGTGAGTCTGGTAAAAGCAAAGACAAAGGGCGCTAACTTATCTTTGCAAGAGCCACCCTATCCAGTGAACCTGAATACGACTAACGTTTTGCTTTCAACTGAGGCATGGTCTCAAGAAGCAGAACGCATGTCTGAGTTGCCATGTCAGGCGATACCACAACTTTAAAGACCATTCAAAAGCTGGGCGATCATGCGGTTGGCTTGTGTTGCGTAGCTGCCGCCAAACAGATTGAAATGATTGAGAATGTGATACAGGTTATAGAGCGTTTTTCGCTGCTGATAACCCGCGTCAAGTGGAAGAACCTGGCTATAGCCGTGATAGAACTCTGTAGGAAACCCGCCAAAGAGCTCGGTCATGGCTAGGTCAACTTCGCGATCGCCCAAATAGGTTGCCGGATCAAACACAACCGGTTGACCTGATTGGGTAAACGCTGCATTGCCTGACCACAAATCACCATGCACTAGCGATGGCTGGGGCTGATGTTCTGCCAGAAAACCAGGGATGGCAGCTAACAGTTGATCCTGCTTGGGAAAATGACCACCGCGACGCTGTGCCAATTTGAACTGGTAGCCAAGGCGATGTAGAGTCCAAAACTCAGTCCAGTCTGTTGTCCAGGTATTGATTTGAGGCGTGGAACCAATGGTATTGTTGCGTTCCCAGCCAAAGGACTCTCCTTGTTTTACCTGATGGAGTGCAGCAAGCTGTTGCCCCATTGCTTCCCACGATCGGCTGTTCCCTCGACCCAATGGAAGCCATTCCAATACTAAATAAGCGCTTCCCTCTGCAATGCCGTAGCACAAGGGCGTTGGGACTCGAATGGTGGCTGTATGCTGCATTTGCTTTAGCCCTGCCCTTTCAGCCTCAAACATGGCAAGCTCTGAGGCTTGATTCAACTTGACAAAGTAGGTGCAGCTGCCATCAGAAACCGCATAGCCTTGATTGATACACCCACCGCTCACAGATCGGCGATCGCGGCTTTCAAAAGGCTTCCCAGTGGTTTGGCTAATTTGTGCAGCAATTTGATTCCACATGGAAAAGTTTTGGTTGTTAGAGACCCATCTTGATCTAACAACCAAACATTAAAAACTAAAAACTTCCTTCACGGCTTAATCGTCACCACACCATAAGCATCTGGCGAAAGATACGTCTGCGCAGCCGTCCTGACCGCTTCAGCATCCAGAGCTTGAATCTGAGTGGGATAGTTAAGAGCAGTAGAGAGATCGCCGACAAGTGATTGGTAATAGCCATAGAGCCCCGCCCGATCGCTGGGGGTTTCGCTGCCAAAAATGAAGTGATTAGCGACACGGGTACGGATACGGGCAATTTCTGCCTCGCTAATCAGGTCAGCTTGTAAGGTACGAAGATGCTGGACGATTGCTACCTCTACTGTTTCCAAATGTTCTACTGGCAGTTGCGCCGAAATATAGAACGCACCTTGATGGCGATAGGTCATATTGCTGGCAGAAATGCTAGAAACCAGCCCGCGTTGCTCTCGTAAATCTTGTACCAAACGCGTCGTTCGCCCGTGGCTCAAGACGGACGCCAGTACATCGAACACATAGGTTTGCTGAAGCTCATTTAATCCTGGTACTCGCCAGATCATTACCAGACGTGCTTGCTGCAAACTGTTGTCGGTAAATTCACGCCGCACAATCTCCCGGAAAGGCGATTCGGGAAGGAGCGTGTGGGGTGTGGGGTGTGGGGTGTGGGGTGCAGAACGAGACGTTTGAGCTAAGTCTGACCGCTGACCGCTGACCGCTGACTGCTGATGCTTACTCGCTTGCACAAAACTGTCTTCCACAATGCGGATCAATGCATCGACTGGCAAGTTACCCACTGCAACCGCGGTCATCGCCTGCGGTTGATACCAATGGCCATGAAAGTCACGCATTTGTTGAGCTGTCAGTTGCTCAATGACGGTGGTGGGGCCAAGTACCTGACGGCGATAGGGAAGACGATCGAAGGTCAGTTCAGTCGCATGCTGAAAAGTGCGGCGACGAGGGTTATCCTGCGATCGACGAATTTCTTCTAACACCACATGCCGCTCGCGCTCAAACCCATCATCCGGAATCCGTGCGTTCATCAAAACATCAATTTGCAACGGTGCCAGATCGGCAAAATCCTGGGGCGCTGTGGTGATGTAATAGTGCGTGTAATCCTGGCTCGTTGCCGCATTGGTGAGGGCGCCCCGCTGCTCGATGCGCCGCTCAAACTCACCGCTTTGAAGCTGCGCTGTGCCCTTAAAAATCATGTGTTCCAGAAAATGCGCCATGCCATTGATCGCATCAGCTTCAACCGCTGAGCCAACGTCGAGCCAAACATCCAGGTTCACGGCTTCAACAGGCATCTGTTCAGCGACGATCGTCAAACCATTTGCGAGACGATGTAACGTCGGCGCATTGAGCGGATGAGCGGCAGGTTTGATTAGAGTTGAAGTCATGCGGTGCGCTTTTCAGTGAAGGTGCTTCACCTATCTTAAACTGTTAGAATCGCCTGTCCGCTAATCATCCACAAATCCGAGTCTTTTCGAACGCTGGTATTCATTGATAGCCGAGTGCCAGATCTGAGTACCAGATAAGAACGTTCTCGACGAGATACTCCTGAACGCCCATGGACTAACCTTAAGCACTTGCTTTTTCGGGGAATGCTTAAGGTAATCAAGGCCGATCAAAACAAGGTGTAAAGATGTTCTACAACATCCCGAAAGATAAGCTGGAAACGTTTACCCGGGCGCTTAACGATATTGTCGAAGTTTACGATGGGCAAGTTTTTGCTGCGGATATGCTCATTACACCTTGTAAAAACATGTCGTTTTGCTTGGACGAAAAGCTAGAAGCCAGTTTCAACTCAACGGCGCGCACGGATCAGGAAAAAAGTTTGTTATGGAGGCTTCATGTGCTCACATGGGCTGCCACTCATGCCCTACAGATCGCGGGGGATTTTGTCGAATGTGGCGTCTTTCACGGCTTTTCTTCAGCCGTCATCTGCAAATATTTAGATTTTGAAGCAGTAGAAAAACAGTTTTATCTCTATGATACGTTTGCAGGTTTGCCGCAGGAAACCTCTACCGAAGAAGAACGCACGGTCTATTGCTATGACGCGTACGATAGCGCAGCGGTCTTTTCCCATGTGAACAAAACCTTTTCGCCGTATCCCAATGTTCACATTGTTAAAGGCATTGTGCCCTATTCGTTTGCAGAGAAGGTGCCCGATCAAATTTCGTACCTTCACATTGACATGAATTCAACTCAGGCTGAAATCTTAGCGTTAGAAGCCTTATTTGATCGTGTCTCAATCGGTGGGCTGATTGTTCTAGACGATTTTGGTTGGATCAACCATCGTCAGCAAATGCTGGCAGAAACTGAGTTTATGCAAAAACGGGGGCATCACGTGCTTGAATTGCCGACTGGTCAGGGGCTGATTATCAAACACTAGTGCCCCTGCAAGCAGTGCAACAAGCCAGTGATGATGGGACACCTGCTAGCATGTAAGTGTTAAAAAATGTAAACACGTTCATGATGATGTCTCAGACTGACGATCGCGTAGGATCTCGCGTTGTCGTCATTGGAGCAGGCATTGGCGGCTTAACAGCAAGCGCGTTGTTAGCACATCGAGGCTATTCGGTACTGGTGCTCGATCAGGCGTTGGTACCGGGTGGTTGTGCCTCCACATTCAAGCGTCAGGGCTTTACCTTTGATGTGGGTGCAACACAAGTAGCTGGACTTGAACCAGGCGGTATTCACCACCGCATTTTTGCCGAACTGGGCCTTGATCTACCAGCTGCCACTCATTGCGACCCTGCCTGTGCGGTTTATTTGCCAGGAGAAACAGAGCCAATCAACGTCTGGCGTGATCCTCAGCGCTGGCAAGCCGAACGGCAGCGACAGTTTCCGGGCAGTGAACCGTTCTGGCAACTGTTAGCCACACTCTTTCAGGCTAGCTGGGCATTTCAGTCTCGCGATCCGGTGCTGCCACCACGCAACCTTTGGGATCTATGGCAGCTGACCAAAGCCGTTCGACCAGAGACGCTGTTGACGCTGCCTCATACCTTTTCCACTGTCGGTGATGCGCTCCGAGGCTATGGCTTGGCAGGCGATCGACGACTGCGTACCTTCCTCGACCTACAGCTAAAACTTTACTCCCAGGTGGATGCAGAGGAGACGGCGCTGCTTTATGCTGCAACGGCATTGAGCGTCTCTCAGGCACCGCAGGGCTTATTTCACCTTCATGGCAGTATGCAGGCGTTGAGCGATCGCCTGCATACTGCCTTAGAGCGCCATGGCGGCAAACTCTTGATGCGCCACGCCGTTGAGACTATACAGACAGCAAACGATCGCGTTACAGGCGTCACTATACGCAACCAGAAGACAAGCGAGGTGTGGACAGAACCAACTGATCACGTCGTTGCCAATGTCACGGTACAAAATTTGATGCAGCTCTTGGGCGAGAAAGCGCCCAAAGGCTATCAGCAACGGGTCGATCGACTACCGCCTGCGTCCGGTGCGTTTGTAGTTTACCTGGGTGTCGATGAGAGTGCGATTCCAGAGCATTGCCCGCCGCATCTACAGTTTCTTTATGACTACGATCGCCCGATCGCTGAAAACAATTCGCTCTTCGTTTCAGTTAGTCGACCCGGTGATGGACGTGCGCCAGCAGGAAAAGCCACGATTATTGCGTCGTCGTTTACGAATGTGGATCGTTGGTGGGAGGGGGAGACGTTAGGAGCGGGGGAGCGGGGGAGCGGGGGAGCAACTCAAAATTCAAAGCTCTCTAGCAACGCGGCGCACCTACGAAGTCGCTCTCAAAGAGCTAGTGCTACTCAAAACTCTTACCACTTGTTGAGGCAAAGCTACACCGATGAGGCGATCGCCCGTCTTGCCCAATTCTTTAAGCTGACAGAAGAGACGATTTTGCATGTCGAGGCGGCTACTCCACGCACGTTTGAGCAGTTTACAGGGCGCGATCGGGGTGCGGTGGGTGGGATTGGTCAACGGGTGCCAACCTTTGGGCCGTTTGGGTTTGCAAACCGTACACCTGTACGTCATCTGTGGCTGGTCGGAGACTCCACTCATCCCGGCGAGGGCACAGCGGGGGTCAGTTATTCAGCCTTGACGACTGTGAGGCAGATTGAAGCGGAGCGGCGTGACTAAAGCGAAAGAATCGTTGAGAAACAGTACATCCCATCACTCGATGCTTAGGAACGCAGATTTAATAAGGTGCAATGCTCTCTGTAGCGATTGTCTTGGGAGTCAAGGGGAATGGAAAAATCGGTTGAGCGCTCAACGCGCGTGACCCAGTGACAGCGGTGGGGAAGCGGTTGAGTCGGACCGTGTCTTGTGCGGCGGCTGGCCGCAGCGGGCGTTGGCCAGGGCGTGTGAGCGCGGGTATGGCATTGAGCCTGACCAGGCGTTGGCGCCTACAGGCAACCAGAGCCACTGGGTTGCGCTTGCCGCTTTGCCAGCAAGGGTTGCTCCAAGTCGCGCCTCACGGGGTTGTGGGGCGTCGCCACGCGGGTTGCCATAGACAAGCCACACCGGACTTGCCCTTGTGCTGACCACTGTCCCGGTGGCGGGGGGCCACGCCCACCAAACGAGCGCTCTGTGTTGCAGATATAGCTGTCGCCATAAAGCTTAGGACATTGGGATCAAAAAGGGTGTGGGGGCGTTGCCCCCAGCCAGGAGTAGAACCCCTGCACCCTGTCCTATCCAACCTGTCTATAGCTATAGCTTGCCGAGTGTGGGCGGTGCCACCAGGCACAAAGCGGCGGTGACTTGGCCGCGGCCCTGCACCGCTGGCAGAAGCTGGGCTTGGCGCTGCCAATCCGCTTGCTGGTGAGCGAGGGCTTGCATCTGCGGCTTCAAGGCATCCAGACGTGGCGCCAACGCC
>NZ_PVWK01000092.1 GCF_003003795.1 Stenomitos frigidus ULC18
GAAACGATTGCGTCGTTGACCGCCTACAATTTCATTCTCGAAGCCCTATTTGGCGCAGCTTCATATTAAAACGGTATAACGACTGAAGTACAATTGCCCCTCGCTGATGGGAGCGTAATTGTTCAAGCACCGCTTTGGTAAAGATGTCAGACGGTGTTTTGCCAGCGCCGAGATCATCGATCCAGCGTTGATATTGAGCTTTGTGTTCGGCGGTATCTTTTGATAAAGATTTTAGCTTGAGGAACTTGTACGGGAAGATTCACATCAGTAAGAGGCTCGCACCTTTGATGGTTATGAGCACTTAGATTTCGCATCGCTACTTTGAACAGAGGTGACGATCGCTCTGATTAACCTCAGGATTAGTTCTTAAATAATCCTGTACCCAGCTGCAGCCACGCGCTAAGAGTTCATTGAAAGTCAATGTTTCAGTATTCCAGAGTCTTACTGTCGTATCGGCACTAGCAGACGCGAGGGTTTTGCCATCTGAGCTGAAACTCACATCGCGAACCAGATCGGTATGTCCTATAAGAGTTTTAAGCAACGTACCATCCAGACTCCAAAGCCGAATTGTTCTGTCTTCACTGGAGGAAGCAATTTTAGTGCCGTCTGGGCTATACCTGACCCGCCAAACAGCTTGTTGGTGTCCTGCAAACGTTTTGATGAGAGTGCCATCTAATTGCCAACGTTTGACTGTGCCATCTTCACCCCCAGAAATGAACGTCTGCCCATCCGGGCTAAAACTGATGCCGAGTACCTCCGATTGCTGCGCGTCAAAGGAGCGAAGCGCCCGTCCATCCTGGCTCCACAGTTTAATCGTGCCATCAGAACTACCAGACGCAATGGTTTTGCCATCAGGGCTAAACGCGATACCCCAGACCCGCTTTCGATGACCTTGGAGCGTTTGGGGTGGCTTGCCATCTAGAGACCAAAGCTGGATGTTGCCATCCAGTGCATTCCCGGTAGCTAGCGTTTTACCATTTGGACTAAAACTAACCGTGAGGAAAATTGTTGCGTTCTTAAACTGCCGCAGTTCCTTGCCATCCAGATTCCACAGCCGAACGGTGCCGTCTTCACCAGCCGAGGCCAACGTCTTACCATCGGGGCTGAAGCTGATATCCAACACACTTTTGGTATGCCCTGTTAACGTGCGTTTGAGGGTGCCATCGGGTGCCCAAAGCTTGACGGTGTGATCTTCGCTGGCGGAGGCGATCGTGTTGCCATCGGGGCTAAATTTGACCGCCCAAACCGGATCCGTGTGACCTTTCAGCACGTTTTGCAACACTCCTTGCGTGCTCCAGAGCCGGATGGTTTTATCCCAACTGGCAGAAACAATGGTTTGACCATCAGGGCTGAACCCCAGGTCGGCGATCGTGTTACTATGACCTGCCAGCGTGGTCAACAGCGTCGCTTTCAACGTGAGCGGTGCCACAAGCCAAAGCTTCAGCAGGGAGTCGTCGCCCGCTGAGATCAACGTTTTGCCATCGGGGCTGAAATAGACTGCTTTTACAGGCTTGCGGTGTCCATCCAGCCCCCCTAATATTTGCAACGCCTGACCGTTGCGATCCCAAAGTCGAACAGTTTTGTCTGCGCTACCGGAGACAAGGAGTTGACCATTGGGGCTAAAGCTGAGGGTCCAAACTGAATCTGTGTGACCGTTAAGTATGTTCAGCAACTGACCGTCGCGGTTCCATAGACGAATGCTGGTATCATCGCCTGCCGAGGCAAGGGTTTGTCCATCAGGGCTAAAACTGAGCGCTAACACAGCATTTTGATGCCCTGACAGCGTCGCTAACAGCTTGCCTTCACGATTCCAAAGCTTCACGAGACGATCATCGCCTGCCGAAGCCAAGGTTTTGCCATTGGGGCTGAATCGAATGCTTTGGATTCTGCGATCGCTCCCTTGCCAGCTTTGCAACACGGTGCCATCCAAACGCCACAGTTTGATGGTTTGATCAAGCCCTGTGGAGGCGATCGTTTTTCCATCGGGGCTGAAGCTTACGCTCAGAACGGTGTCTTTGTGCCCCTTGAGCGTGTTGACTAAGCTGCCATCCAGTCGCCAAAGTTTGATGGTGTTATCCGCACTGGCAGAGGCAATCAGACCTTCACGGCTCACGCTGACTGCCATTACCCTGGCTGTATGACCTTGAAGGCGATTGCGTTCGCGGTTGGTATTGTAAACAGCTTGTTGGAGTGCTGCTTGAGACTGCAGGCGTGTCTCAACATCCAGTTGGGGCATCTGCTGCACTTGTCGAGACGTACGGATGCTGATGAGTAACGCTTCAAAGCGTTGACGAGAGGCGAAACTAGCATTCGAGAGCGCCGTATTGGCTTTAATGTCATTGATTTCTGCCTGAAGCTTCTGAGCTGTCGCTTTTTTTGAATATTGGTAGGCTGTCCAACCAGTCAGTACTGAGAGGACGAGCGCGCTCCCAAAAACTACAGCGACAGTCCGAAGCCTTCTGTTTGCTTTAAGGTTTGCCTTAGCTAAAATATTTTTCGCCTCTTCTGCAGCCCCCCTCGCTTTCTTTTCTATTTCTAGCTCTTTCTGCACATATTCTGCTTTCTTTTCTCTTTCTCTTTCTCGACTATCAAACGCTCTACTTGCTGCTAGGAATCGATAGTCCTGTGAAGCTAAATTCTTACCGTTAGCCCAAGCTTCAGCATCTTGCAATGCTTGCCCTCGCAACAGCCGCGATTCATCCTGTCCTCCTGACTTCAGCCAAACGGAGATCGCCCCACCGTAGGGACGCAAGGTAGATAGCGCTTGTTCCACCCAGGGGTGATTAAATACCTGCTCATAAATGCGATTGTAAACTCGTAGTTTGCCGTCCCGCTTCACTACCAAGCCCGTCAGCCGCATTTCCATCTGCTCTGTGCTGTCATCTGCGGTCACTTCTGCTTGTTGCACAATCTGCTGATATAGCCCTAGCAACCGTCCAGTGCGTTGTTCACCACTGAGGAGAAGGCGATCGCGAATTGTCTTCAAATGCTCCGGAGTATCCTGCGCTTCCCAATTTTCAATTACCCTAGCATGTACCAACGCCTCAACCCATGCCGCCTCTTGTCCAATGGGTGCTCGATCCGCTGCACTCAATACCAGTTTGCAAACCTTTTGGGTCAAAAATGGCTGTCCACCCGTCCAGTTCAACACCGCCTGCATTAACGCCTGCGGATCATCTACCTTTGCTGCCAAACCCTGCGCTAGCGATTGTGATTCATGCAGTTGAAAGCCCATCAGTTCGATCGAGCGACCCACATTAAACGGGGTCCGCTGCTTATCCTGCATCAAATCTGATGGCGTGGTCACGCCTAGGAGGGTAAACGTCAGCCGACTATACGCTGAGTTTTCAGCCCGACGATTGTAGCACTCCCGCAGCAGCGCAAAAAAGTCATCCAGCTTAAACGGCAGACTGAGGACACTATCAATCTCATCAATAAAAATAACGATCGGCTGGGGAATCGTTGCCAGCAACACCTCCTCCAGAAACTTGTCAAACCGTCGCACAAACGACAACAGTTGATGTTCTTCCCACCACGTATACAGATCAAACGTCTCGTATAGTTCCAGACTGCTGACAATGCTGTCGATGACGCTGCTGTACCACTGCTCCGGAGTCATATCCGAGGTACCAATGCGGGTCAGATCGATCGCGGCACACGCCACCCCTTCTGCCTGCAAGCGCTGCATCGTCTGTACTTTCAAGCTGGACTTACCCATCTGCCGCGAGTTCAGCACATAACAGAACTCGCCTGCTTTCAAGGCATTGTAAAGGTCATCATCCGCTTTTCGTCGTACATAGGTGGGTGCATCAACTGGGAGACTACCACCAACCTGGTAATCGTAGGTGGTAGGTGGTAGATGGTAGGGAGGAGGGGAGGAAGATTGATCAGTCATAGCGATCGCTCAATCGATTTGATCAAGGCATTGAGCATTTTCCCAACGCGCTCAGCTTTTTCTACTGAGCTGTCGTAAGCAATGCCATACTCCAAATCTCGGCACAGGATGAAGTAATAACGGAGTTCTTCTAAAGAGGCTTGAGCAATATTGTAGAAGCGTATTTTATCCGCAGTACCACGACGCTTGAACCCTTCAGCAATGTTTGCTGGCACGGACACAGCAGACCGACGCATTTGAGACACTAATCCAAGCTTTTCGTCCATTGGCAATGCGCCCGTATCGCGATAAACCAGTAGCACCAACTGATGTGACTCCTGCCAAACATCTAACTGCTCAAAACACTCAATCCCCATGCCTTGATGCCATCTACCATCTACCCCCTACCCTTACTCCCCCAACTTCTGCTCGATCGCACCGAGCAGACTCTCGAATTCAGATTGACTGTGCATCTCTGACGTGAGCGTGTTCATGTTCTTCAAGATGCCTGTGAGTTCAGCAATGGTATTGCGAATCTGAGTGTATTGATCAATTTCCTCTCGAAAGCCCTGTAAATTGGCAGCACTCACGCCCCGCATCGCTTCATCCAGTTCTTTAATCTGCTCCTCCCAATGCTTGATGTACTTAATGCGCTCGATCGGTCGATAGATTTGAGCATCCGCCAGCACGATCGGGAAGATGCGGTCATAGAACCTGCCGTTTTGAGCAATCTGCACCAGCTCAAACATACAGTTGGGCGACTTGAGGTACTTATCGCTGATCACGGTCACGACGCACTTACCCCGACCAATTTGCTCCATAAACTCCTTGATCAAACCTTTGTAGCCCAAGTCGCGCTTGTCGCGAATAATGGTGACCCCTTTGGCTTGAAACGCAGCATCCAGCCGATTCACCAGTTCTTCGCTCTCACCACCCCAGGCGTAGGAGAGATAGATTTCTGGCGCTGCTTGAACGGTTGGGCTAGTTTGCTTGGGAATTGGTTCAGTCGCAATGGTTGTTGTGGCGTCTCCCCCGCTAAGCTCCATGTTCAAGAAGGCGGCATCTGTCTCGATCAAACGCTCTCGAAAGTAACGGCGATACAAATCGCAGGTCGGCACCACCTCACTTCCCTGAAATAGCACCAACCCCATACTTGTGAGCTTAAACGCATCACTGGTGTTGATCGAAACGGGATGATCGACCGCTACGACCTGCTTAATTGCCGCCAGCAGTTTCTCATCCCCCTCCAGGTTCAGCAAATGCCGCCGCAAATGTTCGCCATATAACCCGCCTTCTGTGGGAGCAATCTGCAATAGGCGTGCCAACGCCATTTCACCTCGGACGATCGCATACAGTCCTGCCCGCACTAGATAGGGATGCCCACCCACCATATCCATAAATTGCAACGCCTCAGCGTCTGCCCAGGTCAAGCCATGCCGCTGGATCAGATCCAGTACCTGGGGTTGGGTCAACTGCGGTAGCTCGATCGGCACCCCCACATTAAACGGCGACTGGTTAATGTTGAGGGGGATATACACCTCTTTGGAATGCACAATCACCAGCCGCAGGTTCTTCCATATCGGCTTAATCTTGGCATCCTCGTGCCATGCCCGCAGCATCCCAAAAAAGTCTGTGGCGATGGTGGGATACTGGAAGACCTCATCCACCTCATCCAGGCACAGCAGCACCGGACGTTTCAGTTCCGGCATCAGGTAGCGCTGGAAGTAATTCGTGCATTTGTTTTTGCTGCCAACGGCTCCCTTCCAATAGTCTGCCAAGCGATCGTCCAGGTTCAATTCCCCAGTCAAGCTGGTGCAGAACCATTGCAGAAACTGGTCAAGACTGCTGAGGGAGTCGCGATCGAGTAGTTGAAAGTTGAGGGATGCCACTTGATAGCCTTGCTCGCTGGCATGGTGCAAGATCCGCAGCATCAACGAAGACTTCCCCATCTGCCGAGGTGCTTTAATGCGAATCAGTGCCCCTGGCTTTACGATCGCCTCATAGCACCGCGCTTCGATCGGTGGACGCTCGACATACAACGTTGATTCTAGTGGCACCTGCCCCTCTGGCTCATCCAACACAATGGCTTGAGCGGGAGAAGTTGCTTTTTTCTTACGTGTCGAACCGCTGCTCATGAATAGTCCCAGACCAGAGATACCTTGGGCGATTATTTTACTCGGAAGAGTATTTCTCAAAGCTTAGACGCTTTAGTGCCTCTCATGCCAAATTACACGATCTGTTTCCTGTTGATTCTCCTCTCAAAACGACATTCGTTTTGCAAGACTTACAGGCGCTTGCATCATCTAAATGAATCTGCTGAATGACTATCTTCAGAAGCCAACGTTAATTTCTACTTCTAGAAGTTTTTGGGCTATGGTAATGGTCAAGTTCTTCAGCGATCGCCCACACAACCCGAAGCATGAAGCGATATGCCCTGGTCATTGGTATTGGCAAGTATGCCAATCTGAATGAGTTGTCTAAGCCTGCAAGTGATGCCCAGGCTGTTGCCGAAGTGCTGAAAAAGCATGGCGACTTTCAGGAAGTCATTTTACTCAATGGAACCAAGGCAAAACCGGGATGGGTAGACTCCGATACGTTGGACGAAGCACTGACTAAATTCTTGAAGCAGGCGGCGAATCAAGATGTGCTGCTTTATTTTACGGGGCATGGCTTCACGGTAGAGGAGAGCGAGTTTGATCAGCGGGGCTACCTGGCGACTTCGAGTTCAAAGGTTAAGTTCAAAGGGAAGCAGATTATCTCGCAGGAGGATGGCTTTTCCTTTAATAAGCTGAATGGGCTGGTGCAAAAAGCAAGTTTGAGTAGTTTGTTGCTGCTATTGGACTGCTGTCACAGCGGGTTTTTGATTGAGGATGACCTGGTCAAGCAGAGCTTGCAAGCGTTTTCTAAAAGCAATTACTTTCTGATTTCGGCGTGTCGGAGCTTTCAGGAGGCTTACGCCCTGAAGCGGGAGAACCACAGCGTTTTCACGGGAGCACTGCTGGAGAGCTTGTTGCAGGAGAATGCCAAGCAGGGCGTGGTGACGGCTCTCAATGCGCTTGATTTTATTGATCGCGCACTCAAAGGCAGTGGGCAGGAACCAATTTTCCTGGGCATGGGCGGGGCGATTCCTGTGGTAAGCTATGCGATCTCGTCTGCGGTAGAGCCGGATGAGACCTGTCCGTATCAAGGGTTGGAGGCATTTACAGAAGCAACGGCACGTTTTTTCTTTGGTCGACAGGTGGATGTGGAGGCGCTGTGGCAAAAGCTGGAGCAGAGCGCATTTGTGCCGGTGATTGGGGCTTCGGGCAGTGGTAAGTCGTCTTTAGTGCGGGCAGGGTTGATTCCAGCATTGAAACAGAGTGGAACGAACTGGGCTGTGCTGGAGCCGATTAAACCGGGTCTGAAGCCGTTGCAGAGTTTAGAGAGAGCCTTGGAGTCAGTTTTTCAAGGGTTAGAGAATCAGCGGTTATTAGATACCTGCATCAATGATGAAGAGAGCAAGGGCTTGCTGCCGTTGATTGAGGCTTTGCCAGAGCAGCAGAGATTTCTGCTCGTAGTAGATCAGTTTGAGGAAGTATTCACAGTCTCTCTGCCAAAACAAAGCCACCGATTTATTACTCTTCTGACCCAGGTTGCAGAGGTTCCCAGGTCTCGTCTAGCAATAGTGATTACGATACGGGCAGACTTTGTGGAGTCTTGCCTGCATTACGAGGCTTTGAAGCAGTTAATTCAGACTCAGGCTGTTTACCTGTCGCCTCTCACGGGACCGGATTTGACAGATGCGATTGCCAAACCTGCTGAGCAAAAGGGTTACCGAGCAACTCTAGGTCTGCTGGGCGAGATTCTGAAGGACACTCGCGATGAACCGGGATTTTTGCCGCTGTTGCAGTTTGCGCTGACGAAACTGTGGGCGTATCGCGACAGTCAAGCTCACGAGCTGACCGCAGAAGCATACATCACCATTGGTAAACTGGCGGGTGCCCTCGACTCCCATGCGGAGCAGATTTACACCTACAGCGACTACATTGACCCACACACAGGTGAGATTAATCTATCTGCCAAGCAGAGCCGATTGCAACCTGAACAGGATTGGATACGGGCAATCATGTTGCGGCTAGTGCGATCGGGGGAGGGCGAAAAAGATACGCGACAACGCCAACTGCGATCGACCCTGGTGGCACTGGCGGGTGAGGCACCAGAAACCCAGCAGCAGATTGAACTGGTGCTAGAAAGTTTGATTAAGGGGCGACTGTTAGTTTCAGAGCGAGAGACCATAGACCTGGCGCATGAAGCGTTGATTAAAGGTTGGCAACGGATGGATAGCTGGTGCCAGGAAAGCCGGGAACTGCGGCGGTTGAGCCAGCGACTAGAAGCGGCACAATTGGATTGGGAGAAAGATCAGCAGAATGCAGACCTTACAGCAGAGGAAAAAGGCCGCAATCTGCTGATGGGCGGGCTACTGGCAGAAATACAGAGAAATTGGCAAAGCCTTAAAGCAAATCTAGATAATAAAACTCTTGAGTTTTATACACAGAGTGAAGACGCTGAGAAGAAGAAACGGATTCTCCTTTTAGAATCACAAGAGGCTCTAAAAGCGAGGCTAGATGCTACAGGAACACTTTCAGCTGGGCTGGCACACCAATTGAATAATCCAGCTGCCTCTATCGTAAGGGCGTTGCGGGAAATACCAACAGCAATCATAGAACTAAGTAGATCAGGCTTGAAAAGCTCCGGTATGTAAAGTTAGATGGAGGTATCGATTTCAACGATTTGGAGGTGCAGC
>NZ_PVWK01000031.1 GCF_003003795.1 Stenomitos frigidus ULC18
GGTCACCCAGTTGCAAAACTGGTCCCATACGTTGGCGCTTTCGCGTCTCTGTAAGGTTGTTGTCATGGTAATTATGAGTGCTTGATTTAACGTATTTAGCGGTGTTGCCCGCATGTTTAGTAGTATAAACCGAACATTGCTTTTTGTAAAGCAACCGTAACAAAGACTAGCTTGGTTTTGTCCCTTAATGGCCTGTAGAGTCTACGGGTAAAGAGGTTAGCTTTGTAAACACATTTTAAGGATTTGTTTACTTTTATGAGAATGCATCCCCACTACGCCTTGGGCTCTTTTGCAGAGCATGTCAAAGTCAAAAAAGAGGCTCACAGCATAGCGGCTCATGGTCAGCAGCCAATGAGACCTTCATCGCTGAGTGCTATGGCTTGTTTGCGCTTTGCAGTGGGTTGGTCGCTAAAGACTCGACAACTTTCAGCGATCGCGCTTCCGTTCAAAAAGGGGTGAGATGCTGCCTCAGAGGCTAACAAGCAGTTTTATCGAATGAGACTTTGCTTCATCGCACTCAACGCTTGCTTAATATCTAGCGCTACGAAGCGATCGAGCGCGAGGTAAACCCAGTGATAAGACCGCTGCGTATCCTGGAACGTTTTTTGAAAGCCCAACGCTAGACGCAAATCCTCGTAGAGGGGGTGCAGAATCAGGGAGTAAATATCGCAAAGGTTGGGAAAATCCTCCTGCATCTGTATCAGCGTCTTGCGGCTATCTTCAAGCAGAAGATAGATGTTCTCAGTTTGAAGGTATGGGGTATCAATGACCCAGGAGCGGATATACACAGACGTACAGTCTTGATCGCCGACAACCGCCATTTTAAAGGGATCAACGTCAGCATCCGAGGACAGATAGAAGCTTTTACTCGGCGGTTGAAAGAAGTAAACCTCCGATTCACTGGTGACTGGATAGAGGACTGAAATACCAACCGGGTTGAGATTGTCAGCCCGACGAAGCACCCTCAGACCCTTGGGATACTGTTGTGCCCAACTGCGTAGCGCTTTAGCAATTTTGTGAGAGGCTTTGGCAACATCTTTCATCAGCTCTGCATACGTGCGTGCGATGAGGTTGGCGATCGGGATCGTGTCCGTGCGGGGATTAAACGCATCTGGAATCAGCGTGATGGGTATTTGCGGCTGGAGACGCGTTTCCAGTTCTGGAATAGAGCGAATCTGGAGGCAAAGAGTTTGTCCATCAAACTGCTTTTCGAGTAGACCGAGTGCCACAAAGCGATCGATCATCATGCCTGCAGCGCGATCGCTCCCTCGATCCTGGTTGCCATAGAATACATCTGCCGCTTCTCGATGGGTACAGGCGATCGAGCCGTCCGTCGAATGTAGTTGAGTGAGTGGTTGTGTTAAGCGTCCCCCTGACAACTGCCGTTGCTTGAGCAGAAGGTATGCCCAAAGGCGCACAAAATATTCCGCCCGGCGACGCGTCAAGCCTCCGCGTCCCATTAGCATTGACATGTAGAGGCGTTGTTGTGCCAACGGGAAAAATCGATCAAGCGAATCCGGCTCTAAGCGATCGTTAGATTGAGACACGGGCTTCAGAGAACTCATTAATTTGCTAGGCATGAAGGGAGGGAGGAATAGGACACTAGCGATACTTTTTGAGACCTTGACAGCGACTCACTGCTTAAGAACGGTGAAGAGTACCCAAATGGGTGAGTCCTTTTGTCAACGTTGAACCGACAATGGGGAGCGTTAGCAGAGTAGATGTGCGGAATCTAGAAGCCGTTGGTGAAGCTAGAAGGTTGGCCATTGGAACAGTACCTCCCGTTTCCCAGGCGAAGCAGACAAATTCAGCTTGAGCATCTTGTGCAATCTAGCCGATGCAGGTGTGGAAGCAAAGCTAACCCACTTGGTTTCAGCTACGACGCTTCGCTTTACTCCAAAAAAACATACAGACTTTGGGCTGTGCTTAGATCCTTCGATTTGAATCCATTATTGACTAATTAGACGGTTCTTACAATCCGGAAGTGGAAAAAACTTCACCTTACTTCAGATTCGTTCACCCCTCTTCAGACCCATTCCCTTTTCTTCGTCATCAATGAGCGTCCTTCAACCCTTTGTTGTGGGCTGCAGATTGCTCATTGTGTCTTCATCAGTGAAGCGATCAAAATAGCGGCATCGTTTGTGGAGTCTGATCTATGACAGCCCCCCTACTGTTTGCCTCTTTAGAGCCACCTTCTTCTGGTTCGCCGTTTAGCCCCCGCAGCACTGAAAAAGCTGGCAAAGCCTCGCCCTCACGCCACGCCAGAACCACTTCTAGCCACCTGCAAAAAAGTGCCAACACACCATTAAGCGAAGCAGGCACGCTGAACTTGATTCGGAGTAGCCTGCTGGAATCGCTGAATCAAGGTGTTATTGTCACGTCTCGCAGCATGCAACCGCTTTACTGGAATAGCAAAGCGCGAGTACTTTGCCAACATCTGACAGGCAGTGAATTTCCGCCGCTTGAGTTGCCAGCAGCGGTGTCTGAAGTGTGCCATCGGCTCATGCGAGAAGAGCCCGTGGGCGATCGCCCGTTTGTGATGGAGTGTCAGGCAGCGGCTGGGCAAACCATCCGCATCAGCGCTCGCTGGCTCGATCTCACAGCTCAACGAGACAATGTCATACCCCACGCAGCCGTATCTGGTAGTCTTCAGGCGCCCGAGTTCGGACGACAGCGACAACCCTACATGCTGGTGCTTTTAGAGAACTGTAATGATCTCTTGCAAGAGGAGCTACGGATCGAGCGGAAAAAATATGACCTGACAGAGCGCGAGGCAGAGGTCTGGATGTTGCTCCGGCAGGATTATTCTTACCAGGACATTGCCAAGATGCTGCAAATTAGCCTCAATACGGTCAAAACGCACGTTAAGAATGTTTATGCGAAGAAGCGCAGTTGCCAGGGCCGTGAAAAGTTCTGGTGCTGTGACTAAACACGACCGAATGGTGTGGCAGGATGGTCAAGGATAGTACACAGGTTTGGATGCACCATCCCTTCTCTAGTGGAAAATCCTACGTCCAACGTGACTGGTTGAAAGCCTAATGTGATGGATTTTGCTCAGACTGCGACGTATAGCCCTGCTTATACGTTAGTGCCAACCTATGAGTGCTTTAACCGCTGTAGCTACTGTAATTTTCGGACTGATCCAGGCAAAAGCCCCTGGTTATCCCTGGCTGATGCTGAATCAAAGCTGCGATCCCTCCAACATCAGGGTGTGATCGAAATTTTGATCTTAAGTGGCGAAGTGCATCCCCAAAGCGATCGACGATCGCTTTGGTTCCAACGTCTCTATGAACTTTGCGCTCTGGCTGTGTCGTTGGGCTTTCTGCCCCATACAAATGCTGGCCCGCTGAGCGTGGCTGAGATGTCTCGCCTGAAAACCGTGAATGTTTCTATGGGCTTGATGGTGGAACAGGTGACCCCAAGCCTACTGCAAACTGTACACCGCCACGCGCCCAGTAAACGGCCAGAACGCCGCTTACAGCAACTGGCGCAAGCAGGCGAACTGCAAATTCCCTTTACAACCGGACTGCTGCTGGGCCTTGGCGAAACAGAGGCCGATCGATGCGAGACTTTGGAGGCGATCGCACAAATACACCAGCGCTGGCGACACATTCAAGAAGTCATTTTGCAGCCCTATAGTCCTGGGCTGACTGAAACATGGGCAAGTGCAGCTTTTTCTCCCGCGCAATTGCTCGAAACGATTGTTGTGGCCCGACGCATTTTACCGACTGATATTACGCTCCAAATGCCCCCTAACCTGGTTTCGCGATCGCAATTGCTGACTTGCCTGGAAGCTGGCGCAAGCGACCTGGGCGGGATCGGGCCACGTGATGAAGTGAATCCTGATTACCCTCATCCGATCGAGGCTGAGCTGGCAAACAGCCTTGCTTTAGCTGGTTGGACGCTAGTACCGCGGTTGCCAATCTATCCACAGTACGATCACTGGTTGTCCCCAGAGCTGAGAGGCGCGGTCGATCGTTGGCGAGAGCGACTGGGAAGGGAGAGGTGAGAGGTGAGAGTTTTGAGTTTTGAGTTTTAGGAGAGGGAAAGAAGGGGGAGGAAGAGGGAGAAAGGGGGAAGCAGGGGGTTTAAGCTTGAGTGTTTGTCAGCCAGCGGCGTTTGCTTTTCACGCTTCAAGCTCCAGGTTTCTCATTCTTTTTAGGGATCGTTGATGCCCGATCGTTGGCTGCCAGTGGTAGTACTAAACGACTCAAGATACGATTATCTTCTAGTTTATAGAGATTCAATTCGCCGCCGATGTGCTTCATCAAAGACCGACAGATCTGTAGATGTTGTCCTGGTGGCTGGTCAAGGGTAGACGGTGCCAGGAGATCAGCGGCTCGTCCAGTTTCTAGTTCACTCAGCAAGCGTGGCTCCATTTCACCACTGTCAGTGATAGATAGTTCGAGCCAGTGGCTATCGATCTGGCGGCACCACAGGTCAATGCGTCCACCAATATCAGACCGCTGGCAGGCCGTCAGGAGTAGTTCATGTAGCACCAGTTCAATCTTGGTAATGTCGCCGCTAATGGTGAGGTTTGTCTCATCATGTACCTGAGACCAGAGTTGGCGTTGCTTGATCAGCCCGTCGACTCGCCCCAACGATCGCTTGAGTAAAGTCACCAGCGAGAGCGTACGAGGGTGCGTTCGTAGCTGCCACTGTTCCGCCTGTACAAGGAGAGAGAGCGGTGCCACTGCATCGTTAAGCTGGCGCACAATTTGCTGGTGCCGCGTGCCAAAGAGCGGGTCTTTGGGATTGCCGAGGTCTTGGAGCCGCTTCAGGTTAGGGAGGAGCGATCGGTAGAGTTCTTCCAGCGATCGATGCTTATACCAATTCAGCTGCTCTAGCGCTTCACGTTGAGCAGACAGTTTGTGAGTCAAGGTCAGGTAGCGGCGAGACCAGGCTAGCTGACTGACAAGGGTACCCAAGGCATTGAGATGACGCTCTGACCATTGACGATCAGCAACGTCAGCCACCAGCACAATGCCAGACGGCTCATGGTCTGGGGCGGTTCGTAATGCTATGGCCAGCAGTTGACCAATGCCAGATCCGGTAAGCCATTGGCGTGTTTCAACGGTCAGGTCAGCGATCGTCAGCGATAACACCTCATCACTCGCTAACACCCGCTGAATCAGCGTATCAGTCTGGACGGCGATCTGAGCATCAACGTTGATTGAGAAACGCTCGCTGCTCCAGATCGGGCTGCTCACATGACCACTGTTTTCACCTGGCGACCAGGTAACCAGCGTCGCCAAAGGTACTTGCAACACTTGAGCAATATGTTGCAACGCCGATCGTTCCAGGGGCTCCAATTCGTGCATCTGCTGAATCATGGTCAATCCCCGTTGGATGGTTTGATTGACCTTCTGCTGTTGCTCGTTTTGTTTTTGTAGTTGCCACTGATGCAAGATCAGCCCCAGTTGCTGACTAACAACCCGCACTAGATCAGCCTCAGTACGACTCCAAGTGCGTGGACTTTCGTGACAGATGACGACTAGCCCTTCGAGGGGGTGTCCAAGCGAGACATTACAGAGCAGCAGCGATCGCACACCCAGTTCTAGTAAGCGATCGCGCCATGCCAGCAGTCGCAAATCACCATCCAAATTTTCGATGCCAATGGTGTCACGACTTTTTTCCAAAAATTTCCAGTCAGCATCGCCAAGGTTGCTGAGCGGAGCTGTTAACGGACGACGATTAGCTGGTTGGCTCTGGTAAGAAATGTCAAACGTTCCCTGCTCTGAGTTGTGAAGCAAGACCAGGAAGCGATCGGCACGCAGGCGTTTGCAAACCTGCTCAGCCGACATCGTCAGCGTCGCTTTCCAATCCGACTCGCTGTAGATGGAGTGAGCAATTTCGGCCGTGAGGACGCGATCGCGCTGAATCTGCTCAATGGTGTTTTCCATTGCATCCAGAGGCGCAATCAAAGCAATAATTTGCGCTGCCCCACGGATGTAACGCTTCTCTTCGTCTTCCCAGATCCGGGGATCATTTCCTTCAACCGCTAGAAAGCCCAGCAATTCATTCTGAAATAAGATCGGCGCTGCCAGGAGCGATCGCGCCCGCATTTGCTGCATCAGGCGACTGGTCGTATCGGCTTTGAGCGAACTGTGTGCTTCTCCGATCGCCACCAGTTGGTCTGAGAGCAACGCCTGATAAAAACTGCTGACTTCCTGCGCGGTGATGCCCGAAGCGGGCTGGTTTGCCTCACTGAACCCAGCTGCCTTTTGGCGATTGCTGATGCGCCGCCAGAAATACCGCCGCTCACGCTCGAACCAGTACACGCTGGTGCGCGTTGGCTGCACAAATTTATGCGTTTCTTCGACGACCGCTTCTAGCCGCGCACCCAACCCACTGAGTGATCGCAGCTTGGTCAGCAGAGTCAGCAGCGGTTGATCGGGGTGTTTGGTTTGCTGCCGCAGCCACTCTGCTTCAATTTGATACAGCGCTGTCGCCAGTCCGCCCAAAATCATTGAAAGCCGTGCTTTTTCATCCGATCGCGGTGAAGCACCCCATAAAGTTGAGCCCAGTAATGTTACACCAAAACACCGATCCTTGTAGCGAATCGGGAAAATAACCGTTCCTTGAACATCGTGGGTTTGCGCGGCCTTGCGCCATTCCCCAGCTCGCAGTTCCTGTCGTAAATCAGGCACTGCCAGCGGACGCTGCTGAATCACAACCTGTTCTAATAGATCACCCGGATTCAACAAAAACCGCTGCTTGAGTAGCGGTATCTTGCCAGACGGCGTTGCCCCCCCCTTGCCATGTAAACGATGCTCCAACCGATCGTAGAGCCCAATCCAAATCAGACTATAGTCAAATTCAGCCTCCAAATAGCTGAGGGCGGTATCAATAAGAACATCAGGATTTTCTTCTTCCCGCAAAATTTGCAGGACGCGCCCTAAGGCAACCAACTGTTTATCGTTGGCGTTTGGCTCTTTTGGGTGAACCATTGAGTGCACTGATAGATACGCCAATACAATGAAGGTGAGCGGAGCAGCCTGCGACGTGCAAACTAGTGACAATTAGCCAGGATCAGGTAAAAAAATATACTGAAATCAGGTGGGCAGTGGAACCAGAGTAGACTGCCGAAACCTGTGGGAGCGTTATTACACATCCTAGTGTGTTTTAGAGGGTTCAGTGCAAATGCAGAACGTGCCGGCAGGAGGCAGCGCTTGAGGTATGGTAATGCTTACGATCGCACAGCACAAATAGTTCGCACACCACTTTGCAAAACTGACGTGATCGCTATCAGTTGTCAGCGGTCAGTGACCAGCGGGTTGGGATCGAGTAGAAAGTTCGCAGGTAGGGACGCACGGGTCGTGCCGCCTCTACGGGAAATGTGGCAGTGATCCAATGCTTGTTCCTTAAAATTGCTGACCGCTGACCGCTGACTGCTGACTGCTGACCGCTGGCTCCTGACCACTCCTCTAAAACCACAAATTTCTTTCTTCACCAGCACTAACCTGTGGATATCTATCGGTCTGTAATTCGTCCAGTGCTCTTCTCCGGGGTCAAGGCCGATCCGGAGTGGCTGCATCAGCAAACGCTGGGCGTTCTAGGTTGGCTTGACTACCATCATCAACAGCCTCTCGCTCGCTGGCTTCACCATCAGTTAGCCAAAGCCTATTGCCTGAACGACGATCGTCTAGCTCAGTCGCTCTGGGGCTTGCAGTTTAGTAACCCGATCGGGCTGGCTGCTGGCTTTGATAAAGATGGGGTTGCCTCTGGAGTGTGGTCGAGTTTTGGCTTTGGCTTCGCAGAACTCGGTACCGTGACCTTCACCCCACAGCCTGGCAATCCACCGCCGCGTTTGTTTCGCCTGCCCTTAGACAATGCCGCTTTGAACCGCATGGGCTTCAACAATCAGGGGGCAGCGGCGATGGCACACACGTTGCAGCAGCGATGGGGCAATGCCCTCTCCCCTCTCCCCTCTCCCTTCCCTATCGGCGTCAATTTGGGTAAATCTAAAAGTACGCCCCTGGAGGAGGCCGCGGCAGATTATCTAGGCAGCTTTCAGTGGCTCAAGGATTGGGGCAATTATTTTGTGGTGAATGTCAGCTCGCCAAACACACCCGGCTTGCGATCGCTCCAGGCAACTGAGCAACTCGAGCCCATTCTGGCAGCATTACAGCAAGAAAATGCTGGTCAGAAGCCATTGCTGATCAAGATTGCGCCTGATTTAGAGTGGGAGGCGATCGCGGCTGTCCTAGAACTTGCCCAGACGTATAAGCTGGCTGGCATTATTGCCACCAACACCACCATTCGACGAGATGGGTTGACCACACAGGTCGTGCGATCGACCGGAAAATCAGTCCAAGAAGAAGCCGGTGGCATCAGCGGTGCGCCGTTACGCCAGCGGTCTACTGAGGTCATCCGCTTTATTTGGCAAGAAACGCAAGGCAACCTACCGATTATTGGGGTTGGCGGCGTGTTTACTCCAGAGGACGCATGGGAAAAAATTACGGCAGGAGCCAGTCTCGTACAAGTCTATACAGGATGGGTTTACGAAGGCCCCGCGATGGTGCGCCATCTGCTAGAAGGATTGCTCCAAAAAATGGCTGAACGGGGACTGACATCGCTCTCACAGGCGATCGGGCTTAAAGAGTAGCCTCTTAAACCGTTTGGAGGGCAAAAGCCTTTCGCCTCTACAACACATTGGGAAGCATTGGTATTGCCGAACAGTGTTGCGCCAACTGGAGGACGGCAAGAGTAGGCAGTACAGGTTAGCTTAAAGTGAACAGCAGCTTTTCGGGAGGCACGACCCAATGAAACGTGTAATCTACGTCTTGGCTAACGCGATCGCACTAACATGCATGACCATGAGTGCGTCGCTGGCTCAGTCAGCCCCTCATAGTAATAGCCTCACGCCACTGCAACGTCAGCAATTGTCGCGCGACTTAATTCCTTCCAGTGCGCAGGACTTCTTTAAAGCAGGACAGACGCATTTGGAACAAGAGATCCGACTGTTGACACGTCCGCGATCACCGCTCAATGAGCCGTTGCTGACCGTCCACCAGGACACACAAACCCAGCCACAAACCAAACCAGAGCGCCCCGTTTCCTCGCCACACAGCTGATTGAGTAGAGGAGCATAGTGTTGCCAACGGATAGGCGTTGGTTTTGCTATTGTTTGATGAGTCAGCCGTTCAAGCAATAGCAAACCCTGTCCCGATTCAGAGGCATCATCTTTCTGGAAAAACGCTCAAACCATGAGTTTCTACGCAGGCATTGATTTTGGAACATCGGGAGCACGCCTTGCCGTTATTGATGCAGACGCCCATCTCTGTGCTCAAGCAAGCCGCACCTTTGACACCGTTGCGGAGTCAGATCTGGTCGCTTGCTGGCAAGCAACCTTGTTCTCACTGCTCAAGGAGATTGATCGCGCAGAACGGCAAACGCTAAGGGCGATCGCCATCAATGGCACGTCTTCTACCGTGTTGCTGTGTGATGGAGTGGGGCAGCCTCTCACAGTACCGCTCCTCTACAACGATGCGTCTGGAGCGCCAGAAAGGGAGACCTTGCGCCACCTCTTTGCGCAGGAACGCTATGCCAACGCGCCCTGTCAGCACACCGTGCTGAGTGCAACCTCCAGCCTGGTCAAACTGCTGTGGTGGAGTCGGCAAGCTGTCTTTTCGCAAGCGCGTTACTTGCTGCATCAAGCCGATTGGTTGGGCTTTCTACTGCACGGTCAACCTGGTATTAGCGACTACCACAACAGCTTGAAGCTGGGTTATGATGTGGTACATCTGCGCTATCCAGACTGGTTAACAGAGTTGGCGATCGCGCCCTTACTACCCCACGTCGTTGCACCAGGAACGTCGATCGGTCATGTGCAGCCAGCGGTTGCCAGGCAACTCGAATTACCCTTTGATTGTCAGATCTGCGCAGGCACCACCGACAGCATCGCGGCGTTTTTAGCCAGCAGAGCGACCGTACCAGGAGAAGCCGTGACCTCTTTAGGCTCAACCCTCGTACTGAAATTACTCAGCCAAACGAGGGTCGAAAACAACACCTATGGTATTTACAGTCATCGACTGGGTAAACAGTGGCTCGTTGGTGGCGCTTCCAATACTGGAGGGGCTGTCTTACAGCAGTTTTTTACAGTGGCAGAATTATTGCACTTGAGCGATCGTATCATCACTGACCAAGCAAGCCCACTCGATTACTATCCACTAACGCAAGCAGGAGAGCGTTTTCCAGTCAACGATCCATCCTTGCTGCCACGCCTGGAGCCCCGACCAGCCGATCCAGTCGCCTTCCTGCACGGACTGCTGGAGAGCATGGCACGGATTGAAGCAGAAGGCTATCGACTCCTGCAAGCGCTGGGAGCAACGCCACTCAAACGGGTCTACAGCGCCGGTGGTGGGGCAACGAATGCAGCATGGACTGCCTTGCGCGCACGTCAGCTTGGCGTGCCGGTAGAGCGATCGCAGCAGCTAGAAGCCGCTTATGGTACAGCTTTATTAGCCCTGGGTATGCACAGACAGCACAAGCATTAGGAGGCCTGATGCAGTCCACGAAAAATTAGCGGCAGCTGTCAATACCACAGCCTAGCTTCGCCAACCATCTCAAACCTAAACACATCAGTGTTTCATTACAGATCGACCTTTAGATCCATACTTAGTACTTTAGTAAATAGATACTTGGTACTTTAGATAGATACTTAAGGGGTATTTCGTGAAATAGGATTTTGAGAAAATTTCGGATACGACTCAGCATAATTGCTGAGAAACCCACGGGCACTGTCTTGCCGAACTTCGGTGAATCTACGCATGGGTTTGTCAGTGTATCTTCTGTAAGCTGATTACAACGTACGATACAAACACTGAAAAACACAAAGGGTTTAAATAGTCAATGATGTATTGGCTGAAGTAGTGAATAAGTCTTTTATTCATCACTGATCACTCATTAACCATCAGTGGTTCTTCGGTTATACTCCGTCACGGTAGTCATCATTAGAAATTTATTTATTAGAAATTTATGAGCTTCCAGAAACACCATCGTGTCATTTGAAGCCTTGCTTAAGAGAAAAAAGTTAGCGTTGCTACGTAAAGATGCATTGCCATTGATCAATCTTTCAGAGATCATATTCGTCTTGCCAAAGAGCAGGGGTTAAAGCTTTTTAGTCTCTTTATTGAGAAAGCAATGGGCGAAGACGACTTTATGCTTTATGCACTTAATTTACCAAAGCTTTATGCATTTAATTTACCAAAGTCGAAAAGCTGATGCCGAATCGCGGACAAATAAGAGCCGTCATCCTGTATAAAGGCAAGGCATTTGAGAAATGAGCTCTTCAAAGCTTTTCCAGGCGATCGCTCAAAAGTCTTGCCCTTAAGGAAGACTGAACTTATTTCGTTCTTATTTCTAGGCATCACTAAATAGAGTCAACGTTATTCTTGCGCCACTAATGACCAGCAAATCGATGACATTTCGGTTTCCGATACCGCTGGCTCAGGCAATCGAAGCCCAGGCAAGAGCAACCGGTAGAGATCGTACGTCCGTAGTCGCCGACGCCTTGGTACAGGTTTTTGGATTGTCATTGCCAACAAAGGCACCGATCACGATCGACATGCTGCAACAGCAAATAGAGCAGGTTGAAAGTAGCATCACAGGCCTTGCAGAGCGACTTGCCACGTTGCAGCAAACCACCCCTACAGACAGCCATACACCTTCTCGGCTTGATCTCCTTGAGCAGTTTGGCTATGCACTAGAAGCGAGTCTCTTGACAGCTTTGAGGGATTCTCAAAGCGATCCAGCACCAGCGAAAGGTCGCATGAGATCCTCTAGTCCAGCAGTCAGCAGCCTACAGCACACATCAGAACAACCAGATCGGCTGCAGTTCGCTGGTCTGGAACCTCAAACCTGCCTGCTAGAGAGCATTCTAGCAACGATGACAGACCCCATTTTTGTGTGCGATCGCGCTCAGCGACTGCTCTACATCAATCCTTTAGGTGCACGATCGCTGGGGTTAGAGCAGAACACAGCCCTTCAGCAGACAATCCAGGCATTTGCGCTGCCACCAGAACTGAAGGCACAGCTCACCCTCCAGCTTGAAGCTGTGTTTACCACCGGGCGATCGATCACCAGTGAAATTAGTATCACAACGCCCTTGTATGGGCTGCGGGACTATGAATATAGCCTTAGCCCCATTCAAGGAAGCATTGAGTACATTGAGGCTGTCCTCTTCAGCACACAAGATATTACCAAGCATAAGCAAGTAGAAGCGGTTCTAAAAGCAGCAGAAGCAAACTATCAGAATCTGTTTGAATCGACAAACGACTCGATTTTAATTCTGGATGCACTCACATGGCGCCCTTTAAATGCCAATACCAACGCCTCCAATCGTCTGGGGTATACCCGTCAAGAACTACTTCAACTAGAGATTGACACCATCTTCCCAAGATGGCATGGCGAGATTGTTTTTGATCTCTCTCAACGGTTACAAACGCATGGCAAAAGTGTTTGTGAGCGCTATTTGCGCCATAAAAACGGAACCGATATACCCGTTGAAGTCCATAGCCGACTCATTGAATATGGCGATCGGCTGGCGATTCAAAGCTTTATACGCGAACTGAGCAAATTTAGGAGCCCCGATGTCGATCGCAGCCAGCGAACAACGGCACAACCTTAGTGATTTAGGGACAGAAAATACCCCGGCAGAGGATATTGCCATGCTCTGCCAGCATTCGTGGTTGACTGGTACGTTATTTCTGCGCCTAACCCTTAGCTTCTTGTTAAGGCGTTGCGGCTTCGAGGCATGCCCCTGCTGTAGGGTCGCTATCGCCTTCGGCAGACAAGAAGCGCGAACGGACCCTGCATGTTAGGTGTCATTACACTTACATGTCATTACACCTAACAACTAGCAGCTAACTACTAGCAGCTAACTACTAGCCGTTGGCAGTCCAGCACATTATTGCATGACAACCTCTTCGTCTGGCATCTCAACCTTGAACGTGCTCACCGACAATTGCAACGCCTGAGCAATCCCGACCGTTTCTTGCAACGAATCCGTGATTTGCTGAGAGGAATTGGCAGTGCGCTGCGATACCTGAGCAAGATCTTGCATCAGTTGCATCACTGCTTGAGAAATCTGGGTTTGAGAAATCGTTGCCTCTGAAATGGATTGCACCAGGTGATCAGTCTCTTGAGAGAGCTGGCGCAGTTGCCCCAGATTTTGTTTGGCATCTTCAACCAGTCGGGTGCCTTCCACCATCTGCACTGTACTTTGCTCCATGGCCTCAATCACCTGACGGGTTTCTAGCTGAATGTCTTCAACCAGTTGCTCAATTTCTTGCGTCGCAGACGTTGATTGGGCAGCCAGTTCACCAACCTCCTCTGCAACGACTGCAAAGCCCAAGCCGTTTTCACCAGCCCGTGCTGCCTCAATGCCTGCGTTGAGTGCAAGCATGTTGGTCTTCAGGGCAATTTGGTTGATCAAGGAGATGACTTTTGAGATCGCCTGTGACGATTCGCCGAGCCGTTTCATCTTATGAGCGGTTTCAGACATCGTCTCGCGCAGTTCAAAGATGCTGTGCACAGTGACGTCGATCGCCATCTGGCTTGCCTCTGCTGTCGTCGAAGCCGTGCGGGTCACGAGTGCGGCTTGGTGAGCACTCTCTGCCACCGCTTGAATCGAAGCGGTCATTTGGTCGACGGAACTCAACGTTTGGGTAATATCTGCAGATTGTTTAAACGCTTCCACCGCAAGTTGCTGAACTGTCGTTTCGTTTTCGCCAAGAGCCATGTTCACTTGAGTGGCGGATTGCTTCACCCGTACTACGATCTGCCGCAGACTTTCGACGATCGCATTGAAGAAATCAGCCACCGTACCAATCTCACTGGCAGTCACGTCTGCGCGCACGGTCAAGTTACCAGAGGCTGCCCCTTCGACTTGATCGAGTAAGGTTAGCAACTGCTGCTGCAACGCTTCTTTCTGGTGGCGTTGCTCCTCTGCCTGCTGACGTTGCTCCTCTGCCGACAATTCTGCTTGCTGGCGCGATCGACGTTGCTCCTCTGCTAGCTGCTCCGCTTGCTGGCGGGCATGCTCCAGCTCATGCAACACCCCCACTCGATCGAGAGCCAGCCCAAGTTGAGCCGCAACCTCCCTAAAGAAGGTGATTTCTGACGGTTCCCAAAACCGTGTATGGGAGCACTGGTGAGTGACCAGCAGCCCATGTAACGTACTGCCTGCCAGGATCGGTGCCACCATGTTGGCTTTGACCTTAAAGGGCTCCAATTGCGCTAGATGGCATTCGGTCAAGCCAGCTTTATGGATATCTTCCAAAGCTTGCACTCGACCCTCCAGATACTTTTCGACATACTTTTCGGCAAAGCAAGGGTCTGCGATCGCGGTGCCGAGAGCAGTAGGATAGCTATGCTCTACCGATTCAGCAACAATCATGCCTTTCCAGTCTTTATCAAAAAGGTAGACGACCGCGCGATCGGTTTTCAGAGTTTCCCGCACGCTACGAACAGTCGTGTTATAAATCTCCTGATCACTCAGCAAATTCCGAATGCCTGAGCTAATTTGGTAAAGCTGCTGCACTCGCTCAATTTCAGTATTTTTCTGTGATAGAAATAAGACTCGATCAAGGGGCAGCCCAATCTGGACGGCAAGTTCTTTGAGAAAGTTAATTTCACTGGGTTTCCAGCTATGAGGTGCCTCGCAGTGGTGAGCAATGAGCAACCCGTAAAGCTGACCGTCTTTCAGAATGGGGGTGACTAAATTAGCTCGGATGCGCAGCTTGTGCATGAGCTTCATGTGATCTGGATGAAACCCTGCATTCAAGACATCGTCTGTGGCAACTACCCGCCCTTGCCGATAGGCTTCGATCAAATCGCTACTAATGCAGGCGTCTTCGATTTTGTCTCCAAACGCAATCGGCAAGCCGGGTGAAACAGCTTCAGTAGAAATATAGCCACTCCAATCATGATAGAAGCGGTAAATGACAACGCGATCGACATCCAGCAAGGCCTTCGCATCCTGAAGCGCTTGGTCAAGCACTTTAATCAGTTCTTGCTCTGTACGCGCCCGCGAACCTGCAACTCGACTGATGAGACGTGCCTGCTTGGCCTCCATTTCTCGTTGGTGAGCTTGGTTTGAAAGCAGCGACTCAGTGGCAACAGCATCATCCGCCAACAGATTAAACATCTGGGCAATTTTCCCAACTTCATCAGTTGCATTCACTTCAGCACGCACCTCACGTGCGCCCAATGAGAACATTTGGGTGTCTTGCTGGAGCTGTTTGACTGGTTTAGCGATCGCCCGATAAAGCAGTATCATCACACCTGTATTCGCTGCCAGTACGAGCGCGATCGTCAAAAGTTGCTGCTGCGAAACCAGTTGCTGCAATGCGGCACTACGGTTCTGCTTCTCAGTCAGCGACTGTCCCATAGCAGCTCGATCGATCGGTTGTAGTTGATTAACTGTCGCTGCAAACCAGGTGCTAGCAACCGCAATCCCTGCTACCGACAAGACACCTGACGTTAACCAGCCAAGAACATACTTGCGTCGCACTGACTGGTTACTAAACCATTGCAGTAAAGACGATTGCTGCCGCTGAGACATTGACTCAATCAAGTCAGCATTCAACTGATGCAGCTGCGGTTGCTCAGGCACATCCGCTTGATCATCCTCGTTGCCCGTAAGCATTGGTTGCATTTGATTTGTTAGTTGATTCGTCATAGGAGCGACACCTCGGATCACGTAAATGGTTGTTGCGTGCGTACCAGCACGTTTACAATCGAAAACCATGCCATAGCACAGTGAATACTGACGCTTCACAGCACATTGAGCGGTTAAAGCAGACATGGAGTGCTATTGCCAAACTCCATCGTCAAACGCTTACTGACACAACACCCTAGACACACAACACCCTGGTAGTCTGACCATTTTGAATGGATGCACAGGTGTCGTTTTGGGGTTGCTTTTGAAGCTTTTCAGCCCTCAAAAAAGCTTGACAGCCCATTAGCCGCAGTTGCCGCCAAGCACCTGCTGACAAACGGCACGAGCAGCAGCAGAACCGCCACCCGTTAAAATTTCTAGACTGATCGGTCCTCCCACCGCTTGCGCCGCGATCGCCAGTTCCGCGGTCACCGCCAAAATGCAATGACTTAGATCAGCTTCCGACTCAGCGGTTGCGTCGGGATGGTCATCCTTCCAGGTCTGCGCTAGGAACAATGCCAATTTTTCTAAATGAACATTAAAGTCAAGCGGTTGCACTGCCTCACGAGAGAGGAGGTCAGCATTCGCCACTTTTGACTCACGAAACGAACGTCCATCAACATCTACATTCGCATTAAAAAAACTCATTCAACCAGCACCTTAAATGACACCACTGGAAGATGACCCAAGTTTGAAGCGAAAGATAGATAACCCTGCAAGACGTAACTTAAACAAATGTGGTAGAAAGCGATTGCTACTGGAGCGACAACTCAGAGAATGAGAGCTGCAATGTAAGACATGTCTTACAGACTCCTTTCTAGAGCCTACAGCGATAGGTAAATGATTGGCCAGGTTATTCTGTTGAATTCACAAAATCTTTACAAAGATCGTTTTGACAATAAAATAACTTCAATTTTCATAGAATCATTTTAAATCCCATCTCTCACAAATCCAATTTTCAGGTATTGCTTGAAAACTCATACTTTTATAGTTATGTTGCTAGCAAATCAGCACTCTGGACTGAGTAGAACTTGCTTAAATAGAACCCTGAAAATAACCGATCAAAACGAATGATGTTAGCTTGTTAGAGTGAAATTCTTAAACTTATAAAGGTTCTGCGCTTTCAAACTTGCCAGCTTTAGATTCAATTTCACCACCTATAAAGCCCTCTGGTAGAAGCAAGCGAACGTTGAAGCTAGGGAAGTCGTGATCTTGATTGGCTTCTACAGACACAACGAACCTTGAGAGCGTCAATGTAGTCGGTCTTAATTATTAACATCTATAAGCTGAATAAAAGCTAAGGGAGATAGCACTTTTTTCATAAGCACAAGCAAGAAAAACTTATCGTACTTTATACCTGCAAGATTCCCGAAGTCCTGATAATCCTTGCTCAGAGTAAAGATTCTTCAGCTTAATTGCCTAAAGAGCAATTAAGTTAAGGTTATGCACACTGTTAACGCTTAAACAACACCCAAAAACACCACCCACTACATGCAATTTCAATGGCAGCTTTACTACTAAGTTGCAAGAAAGTTCTTTACAAAGAAGGACCCCATACTACAACTCTCTATAAGATGCTTAGTCCATCAATGTACACTGCGTCGTTCAGGAAATTCAACACTCTTCGACATAAGGCTGAATTTTATCCGACATTATGCTGAATTTGGCTGCGTTCTTTGCGTTCCAGAGCGTGAACCGTAGCGAGCCATGTGCCGATGTTGGAGCAGCCCTTTATGACCCACTGATTGTCAAGCTTGATAAACCTGAGTCACAGTGAAGTGGGATTTTACAGCATCTCGATGTTTTACGGCAGCGCTTTTAGCACACTCGTCAGTTGCTCAATGAGTTGGTCAATGTGATGGGTTTCGAAGATGAGCGGTGGCGACAGGGCAATAATATCGCCCGTTGTGCGCACTAAAAGCCCCTGTTCAAAGCAGGTAACAAGGCATTCATAGCCACGGGCACCGGGTTGTTCAGAGGCGGCAAGCTCAACACCAGCCACCAGCCCCAGATTGCGAATGTCAATGACGTGGGGCAAGCCTTGCAGAGAATGGACAGCCTTTTCCCAGTAGCTTGAGAGGCTGCGTGCCCGATCGAACAGCCCTTCTTCCTCATAGATATCCAGCGTGGCTTCGGCAGCGGCACAGGCCACTGGGTGCCCCGAATAGGTGTAGCCGTGGAAGAGTTCGATCCCGTTTTCGGGGCCGTGCATGAAGGCATCGTGGATACCTTGCCGTGCGAACACAGCACCCATTGGGATCGTGCCATTGGTGATGCCTTTCGCCACTGCCACCAGATCGGGCAAGACACCAAAATGTTCCGTTGCAAAACTCGACCCCAAGCGACCAAAGCCCGTAATCACCTCATCAAAAATCAGCAGAATGCCATGCTTGTCACAGATGGCGCGTAAGCGTTCCAAATAGCCCTTGGGCGGTATGAGCACTCCTGTCGAGCCAGCCATTGGTTCTACAATCACAGCGGCGATCGTCGAAGCGTCGTGCAGCGTGACAATGCGCTCCAGTTCATCGGCTAAATGCGCGCCCCATTCAGGCTGACCGCGCGTGAAGGCATTGTGTTCAAGGTTGTGGGTATGCGGTAAGTGATCGACACCCGGAATCATGCTGCCAAAGAACTTACGGTTGGGCGCAATGCCACCGACCGAAATGCCACCAAAGCCAACACCGTGATAGCCTCGTTCCCGCCCAATAAGCCTTGTACGCGATCCTTCTCCCCTGACGCGGTGGTATGCCAACGCAATTTTGAGAGCCGTATCGACCGACTCGGAGCCAGAGTTAGTGAAAAAGACGTGATTGAGGTCGCCAGGCAGCATTTTGGCAAGGCGATCGGCCAGCGAGAACGGCCCTGGATGCCCCATCTGAAAGGTTGGTGCAAAGTCGAGCTGGGAAACTTGTGCGTGAACAGCAGCGGCAATCTTCTCGCGGCCATGACCCGCATTGACACACCATAACCCTGCGGTACCATCGAGCACTTCGCGACCATCAACAGTGGTGTAATGTACGCCTTTAGCTGCTGCCATCAACCGGGGCTTGGCCTTAAACTGCCGATTGGCGGTAAAGGGCATCCAGAAGGCATCGAGATCGGTAGGGAGCGGGGAGTGGGGAGTGGGGAGTAAGGTCATCGGCTTATCGGTTTGTCTAGCGGTTACTGATGTAAGGCTATCAGCTACCAGCAGTCAACTTCGGCAATATGGCTGATCGCTGACTATTGGCGACTGATGGTTCACTCAGGAGTGAGTTTTGTACAGCTGTTCCTTTTATCCTGACACGAACCGCTTGCGTTGAGCAGTCGCTTTTTTGTAAGGCTTTTTGTTGAACAGGTGGAATCGATCGTGCAGCAGTTTAATTTCTCAGTACAGCTACTTCCAGGGATGATCCAGCTGGCTAAAGCCCATCAGTTAGCGGGGCAGCAGCATGATAATCTGTGTGGCCCCTATTGGGTTGCCATGCTGTTGCGATCGCGCGGCTTCCATCAGCTTACGCCAGAACAGGTCGCCCAGCTTGCAGGCTCTGTCCTACCAACAGGCGATCCTAAAACCTGGCTACCAGAACGTGCTCGCTCTCGACAAGATTATGGCTTAGCGCTACCTGTTGCCGCTGGGTTGGGCGATGCAGGCACATCAGCACAGGGGTTAATTACGGCTGTCACGCAGCTATCGAACGGTGCGTATACTTTACTTCCGATCCAAACTGAGTGGTCAGCAGCACGAGTAGAAACTATCCTTGAGCGATGCCACCATCCCGAGTGGAATGCTGTGCCGCTTTGTAATATCAGAACCAAACCCCTCTGGGGTTCAAGCTTGCCAGTGAGTGATGCGATCGCCTACCTTAACGGCGCCACCATCACGCCACCGCCGCCTGATTGGAATGTCGGACATTTTTTCGCGCTGGCAGGAACGGTAGAAGGTTCAGCGCGATCGCTCATCCTCACCTGTGACACCTATCCGAGCTTTGGTTGGCAGGGCTATCATCTCCAACCTTCAGACGCGATCGCCCAGGCACTCAACCGAGGCGATGGCAATGGCGGCGGCATCCTGCTGTTGATCGCCACTCAAGACAAAGAGGACGTTGAACAAGTCATCAGGGGAGAAGGGTTTGCGATCGGGGCTTGGGACAACGGCAGTCCCAGCTAACGAAGAGCAGTCAGGGGAGACTGAAGGCAAGAGAGAGGTGAGAGGTGAGACGGGTCAGAATCAACTCAAAACTCAAAACTTTCCCGACTTCCGACTCCCGACTCCCTAATAAATCTCCATATACTCCTGGCGTTCCCATTCCGTAATGTGATCGTGAAAGCGAGCAAGCTCAAAGCGCTTGACTGTAGTTAACAGGCGCACAAAGTCTTCGCCCAGGAGCGATAGCATTTCTGTATCCGCTGCCAAACCATCCAATGCGGCTTCCAGCGTCTGCGGAAACTTCAGCAAATCAGGATTATCTTCACTAGGGCCGTCAACCGGAGGCTGCAATTCATACTGATGCTGTATTCCCAACAAGCCTGCTGCTAGCGTTGCCGCGGCGGTGAGATAGGGATTGCTCAGCCCCGATGCTGCCCGCATTTCGAGATGGGTGTCTTCATCACGAGTCGCTTTGACGCGCACCATTGCCGATCGGTCTTCGATACCCCAGCTAATGTTAGATGGCGCAAAGGTATGGGGTTTGAGGCGACGGTAGCAGTTAGGCGTAGGTCCAATCATCGGGAACATGGCCGGAGCATGGGTGAGAATGCCCTGAATAAAGGAGCGGAACGTTGGGGATAAACCATCAGGATCATCCTGATCAACGCAGATATTCTTGCCTGTGCTGCGATCGAGCAAGCTGATGTGGAAATGGCAGCAACAACCCGCACGATCGGCAAACGGCTTCGACATAAACGTTGCCAGATAGCCCATCCGATGGGCTATCTCCTTCACCGCATTCTTAAACGTAAAGGCTTTATCGGCGCCACGAAGACCCACACCAGGACCAAAGTTGATTTCAAACTGTGATGGCGCATATTCACAGTTGCTGGTGATAACATCTACGCCAGAACCGCGCAGATAGTCTAAGAGTTGATCGAGCTCAGGGACATACTGATTGCGGATGTTGTTGAAGATATGCAGGCCACCAAACAGGGGCTCCCGCGTTTCGCCATGTAGGAGGTAAAACTCAAACTCATGCCCCATCATGACGTCAAAGCCCATCTCAGCCGCTTTATCTAACAGGGACTTCAAGACATAACGCGGTGCCACCGTGAGCGGATCATCAGGGCTCCATTGCGGGTCACAAATTACTTTAGCGGTGCGATCGAGCCAGGGCACCGGAGTCACTGTATCTAAATCGGGAATGATCATGTGGTCACGATACTTGCGCTCTTCGTGCAGTCCCGCCCCTGACACCACCATTGAGGCAGTATCCAGCGCCAAGGTCCCACCATAGAAATTCAAGCCCTTGCGAGTGTAGCCTTCCACTTTATCGATCGGCACCACTTTCGATCGCGAGACACCATGCAGATCAGGCATTTCAAACCGCACATAGGCAATACCCTGATCTTTTAGTGTTTCGACAAATTGAGTAATGCGATCGGGAGCAACTGACCCTGGAGCTGTACCAGCCGTGTCAGGCGCAACAAATTTCGTGACCATCGCCATACCTATGCAAAACGGTTACCAACAAAAGAAATAGCATTGAGGCAAAAAGCGGCACAGAAACTACAGAGAATGCTGGTGCACGCTCGAAGCTTCTGTGCCGATCATCACTACACGACTTGCACTGTCTCACCTAAGTGACTCAAACCTTCTTCATATCTCTAAAGCGAGTATGAGAGGCTTCGATGTCTGCCTCCATTTCTTGAATGATCTGTGGCGATCGTGCCCGCAGCACCAGAAACCACGCAGCGCCAATCACGATGTAAAGCAGGAACCACTTAGGGAAACTGTTATACGGTGCGGCAGGCACGGGAAACAAGTCGCTCCCAGGAAGCCCAATACTACCCAGCACTGGAATCGCCATAAAACCGATGCCCAAAACAGCGAAGATGATATCAGTGATACGCAGTTGATGCTCACGGTGAAGATAAACCGGAGCAGCGATCGAAATCAGAATGTAGGCAACCAGAAAGCCATATGTGGCAACTGTACCAAAGTAGCCGTAAGCATCCAGCACCTTGGCACCGCTAGCAATCGTTAGCGTGGGTGCGATGAAGGCAACAATGGCCGCGATCGTCACTGCAATATGAGGAGTTTCGTTGCGACCATGCGTCTGACCCACAAAGTTGTGGAAAATGCCATGACGACCCATGGAAAAGAAAATCCGTGCGCCGGCATTGAGACTGGCAAGAGTGCAGGCGAAGAAGCTAATCATCGCGCCGATCGAAATCAGCACACCGAAAAATTCAACGCCTGAAAACTTAGCCAGGTCATTCAACGGTGCATCGCTCTTGTTAAAGGCGATCGATGACCCCTGAAAGCCAAGCACTTCTACGTAAGACAGCACAATGAAAAACAGCCCCGAAATGACCGTACTAATAATCACGGCACGGGGGATTGTGCGTAACGGGTTTTTCGCCTCATCGCCCAATGTAGTGGCACTCTCAAAGCCGACATAGCTAAAGACTGCCAGCACCAGCCCACTCACAATGCCGCCAGAGTTTGCACCTTGAAGCGTTAGCTGTGCCGAGTCAATGGGAGTGCCTTTCTTCGCCAGTACAATCAGCCCCAGAATAATGATTAACCCAACAGAAGCCGCTTCTGTTGCCAGCATCACCACAGTTGATAGTTCAATATCTTTGTAAGCAACATACCAGGCAGACCCAATACAGACTGCGATCAAAAAGATTGCGAGTCCGGTAGAAGGATTAACGCCCACTGCGCCCAGCAAGACTTCGCCATAGTTGGCAAAGCCACACATCACTGCCATGGCGGTGAAAATGTAGGCCAGAATCAACGCCCAGCCTGTAATCACGCCTGCCATCGGCCCTAAGCCTCTGGCAATGTATGCATAGAGCGAACCAGGTGAAGCTGAACGACGTGCAAACTGGTTGATGTTAATGCCAACAAAAACCAGCCCCGTCGTAGCAAAGACAAAGGTTAACCATGTGCCCACACCCGCACTGGCAAAAACCAATGCCGCATTGACAGTCGGCGTCAGCGTCGGCGCAATATTGGCGATCGACTGAGCGATCACTTCAGAAAAAGAAAGACATTCGGGGCGTAACCCTGACTGGCTCGGTCGAACCTCTAAGTTATTAGCCTTTAGGTTAATAGACATGCTCAAACCTTCAGAATTGGTAGTATTGAAGCTATAGCGGTTCTCATTCAAACAAGGAATAGGCTGCTCTTCGGGACATTATTTCTTTAAAGAGCGACCGCTGACCCTGACAATTGCTTTATGTTTATGCACACATTACTGAACAACAATTGTAAATTCGCTTCACACTACGGCACTTGTTAGAACCGATTCGTAGCAAACATTACTAATGTTGAGCAGAAGAGTTTATCGCTTTCCGCAGAAAAACCAAAAACCAAAAGCAGATTACACATTACGGTCGACCGCACTATAAGCGATATTGCCGATCAATGTCACTAGCTGCCCGATGCAAAAGCGAGTGACGATAAACGAGCGCCTGCATGTCATCGGCATAACCACCACCGATGAGACACGCGATCGGATATCCCTGAGCCACGCAGGTACCTAGAACCTGCATCTCACGACGAAAAAGACCTGTATCGCTAAGGCACAGTTTGCCCAGGCGATCGCCCATATGTGGATCAACGCCAGCATCATACAGCACCAAATCTGGCTTTACTTTGTCCAGAACCATCGGTAGATAGTCCGCTAGCGTTTGCAGATACACATCATCCTCAAGTCCTTCTGGTAGAGGCACGTCCAGATCGCTGCGCTGCTTGGTGCCCGGAAAGTTAACGTCACAGTGCATCGAAAACGTGAACACGCTAGGGTCATCCTGAAAAATGAGGGCAGTGCCGTCCCCTTGATGCACATCCAAGTCAACAATGAGAACAGTTTGCACAAGCTCCAGTTGCTGCAAGACGCGGGCAGCGATCGCCAGATCATTAAAAATGCAAAACCCCGAACCGTAACTAGGAAACGCATGATGCGTGCCGCCAGCCGTGTTACACGCCAACCCATGCTGCAACGCCAAGCGGGCAGTCAACACACTACCACCCACCGCCACACAGGTTCGATTCACCAATGCTGCACTCCACGGCAATCCAATCCGTCGCTGCGCTTTAGCATCCAGCGTGCCATCACAATACGCCTGCACATACTCTGGCGTATGCACTAATTCAAGCCACTCCTGCGGCGATCGTTCAGGGCGATGAAACTGCGAAACATCCGCCACACCATCGGCCAGTAGCCGCTCATACAGCAACTGGAACTTCGCCATTGGAAACCGATGTCCTTCTGGCAATGGTGCAACGTAATCAGGGTGGTAGACGATCGGTAAAGACACGGGAGGGGAAAGGATGAAGGATGAAGGATGAAGGCTAAGTTTTGAGTTTTGAGTTGGAAGCAAGGAATCAGAAATTTTGAGTTTTGAGTTTTGAGTTGGAGTTAAAAGCTAGGAGTCAGGAGTTTTAAGTTTTGAGTTGCGCCCTCTGCCTCCCTTGCTCCCCAACTTTTAATAACTAAAAATTCCTTTAGCCTTCATCCTTCATCCTTTCTTCCCCCACCCCCTCCCACCGATCGAACGTTGCCGCTTGTCCACAGCGCTGGTTTTGCTCATCCAGCACGTCCCAGATGATGACATCTTGAATCCAAAAGCGTCGCCCGGTGCTAGAAATACGGATACCTTTGTAGTCACTGATGTAGCCGTGCGCTTTGGCTTGAGCGAGAAGCCGATCGCGCTCCTCGCGTTCCATATGTTCTGCTGTCAAACGCGATGGCGTCTGGGTAAACTGCGCCCACTCCATTTCCCACAGTGCTAAGGCTTGGCGATTGCCGTAATTGAGGATGGGATCTGCCTGCATATCATGCGAAACAACAACAAAGGAAGCGTGAAACAATGCCTCAGCGATGTCTGTTGGCGATCCGTTGACTGTCAACAGAGGGCGATCGAGCCAATGTTGAAAGCTGTATAAGAGGCGCTGAGTGTGCTGAATGGCGTTGGGATGCTGCCAGGAAGGTACCGTTCTTGCCACGATCGGTGCTAATGCTGCTGAATGGTTGGATGAGCTTACAGAATACTATGATGGATATGTTAAAGATTCTTCATAAAGCTGTGGTAACTCAACAACTGACTCTACCGCCTCTTGAGACGCTGACCTGGGAGTGGCGAGGTTACCCCATCCAATATACGGTCATGGGGACAGGACGCCCACTGTTGCTAGTGCATGGCTTTGGCGCGTCGTTAGGCCACTGGCGGCAGAATCTTCCCGTGTTGGCGGCAGGTGGCTATCGGGTGTTTGCGATCGACCTGTTAGGGTTTGGCGGCTCGGCGAAGCCAGCGCTGGACTACAGCCTGGAACTTTGGCAGGAGTTATTAAAGGATTTCTGGAGCGCCCACATTCAGACGCCGACTGTGTTCGTCGGAAACTCGATCGGTGGTTTGCTGTGCTTGATGATGTTGGCAAATCATCCCGAAACCGCGTCTGGAGGCATTCTGCTGAATTGTGCGGGTGGCATGAATCATCGTCCTGGTGAATTGAATCCACCACTGCGGCTAATGATGGCAGCCTTCAATACGCTGGTGCGATCGCCCCGTTTTGGTGCTTTCGTGTTCAACCAGATTCGTCAAAAACATCGTATTCGTCGCACGCTCACACAGGTCTATCGCAACCGCGAAGCCATTACGGATGAGTTGGTGGATATGCTATATGCACCGTCCTGCGACGAGGGGGCTCAAAAAGTGTTCGCATCCGTACTAACAGCGCCTCCCGGTCCCAGTCCCGCCGAGTTGTTGCCCAGAGTCACTCAACCGCTGCTGGTGCTTTGGGGTGCCGCTGATCCCTGGACGCCGATCGCGGGAGCGTCGATTTATCAAGAATTTGCTAAAACGCATCCACTCACGTTTGTCTCGATTCCCGACACGGGGCACTGCCCTCACGACGATCGCCCCGAGCTGGTCAACCCGCTCATCCTTGAATGGCTGCAAGAATCCGGAGTGTAGAGCGTGAAGTATGACGGGGAGCCAGCGTACCCAGCGCTGCCAGACACAGAGATTCATATCTGGCAAGCCAGTCTCGCTGTTTCGTCTAGGGCACTACGGCAATTTGCGCTCACGTTGTCGCTGGATGAACAAAAACGAGCCGATCGCTTCCGCTTCCCACGCGATTCTCATCGCTTTATAGCCAGTCGCGGCATCCTGCGTTCTCTCCTGGGACGCTACGTGCAGACCCCACCCGAACAGCTTCAGTTTTGCTACGGCGCGAACGGCAAACCAGCGTTAGCAAACGAGTTAGCCAATGGGTTAGCGTTCAACATTTCCCACTCAGAGGATTTGATGCTCTGTGCGATCGCCCGTTGCGGTGGCGTTGGCATTGATTTGGAGCATCTTCGTCCAATCAGCCATTTAGACGCGTTAACAGAGCGTTTTTTCTCATCCGAAGAGCATGCCGCTATTCATGCCCTGCCGGATGAAGCACGGTTACGATCGTTCTTTCAACACTGGACGTGTAAAGAAGCGCTAATCAAAGCAACTGGCGAAGGATTGATGAGCTTGAGTGCCATCACACTCCAAATTAACGATGACGTTGCCAAACTGGTGAGTTGGAATCACGCCGAACATGCAGCTGGCTCATGGTTTTTAGAACTATTCACACCGACGCCAGCCTACATTGCAGCGATCGCTGCCGATGCACGAGGGCGATCGCTTGTTTTTTTGCAGTGGGACGCTGGGTAGGTTTTCGTCGGGACATTTGTAACGTCCCCAACGAACGGCCTCTCTTAGGCACTGGCTTGGGCCAGTTTTTTGGACGACTGCTCCTGAGAGGCCTCTTGAGATGCTTCTTCCAGCAGTACTTCATAGAGCTTTCCAAGCTGAGTGGCAACGCCGTCCCAGCTAAACGTAGTTTCAACGCGCTTTCTGGCCGCCTGTCCCAACGTATGGCGCCAGGTAGGATTCAGTAACAGGCGATCGATCGATGCCGCAAACGCCGCGACATCTTTAGGTGGCGCCAATAGCCCTGTGCGCTCTGGTACAACTGTAAACTGCAGTCCACCAACATCGCTGCCAACAACAGGCGTACCACAGGCCATTGCCTCGATCGTCACCAGCCCAAACGGTTCATAGTGACTGGGAACAACACAAACATCGGCGGCTGCATAATAAGACGGCAGGTCATCTTGACTGAGTCGACCAGCGAATTGAGTCACGCCTTCAAGACCCAATTCCGACACAATACTCTCGATTCGCTCACGCTCATCGCCATCACTGTGCCCCGGACGACTGCCACCACCAATAATCAGTCGCACATTCTCAGTCTTTCTCGCCTGACAGGCATCAACAGCTCGCAAGAGCGTTTCAATCCCTTTACGAGGATCAAAGCGCCCGACATACAGAACGACTTTCTCATCTGGCGCAATCCCCAATGCTTGACGGGCATCGGCCTGCGTCACTGTACCGAAGTGATCAATGCGCGTACCACAAGGAATGATGTCAATACTGCCCCGAGATGAAACGAGCGATCGCATGTGATCACGTTCTTGAGGACTGGTCGCCACCACACGATTTACAGTTTCTAGACATGTTTTTTCGACGGCCAGACGCGTTTTCGCAATGAGCGGAATCGTTGAAACAGACTTGTATTTCACGGCTCCCAGCGAATGGTAGGTATGTGCCTGCGGGATTGACAGCTTTTTGCTGAGATCCATACCAACCCAAGAAGAAAGCCAGTAATTGCTATGAATCAACCGATAAGGAGCATCCAACTGCTTCTGGAAATCTAGGAACCCCTGTACAAACTCTGGCAAAAACTCAAAAATTTCATCTCGAGGAATAAACTCTTGCGGGCCAGCAGTCAAGCGAATCGTGCGGCAGTGTGCGTTGTGCTCGACGATCGCTGCTTGATCAGCACTTACACGACGAGTAAACATATCGACGTGCCAACCCTGATGAGAGAGAGCCTCACCAACATTACGAACGTAGACGTTTTGTCCTCCGGCTTCTTCTTTCCCTACTTCGATGGCTGGATCACCATGAACAGAGATCAGAGCGAGACGTTTTCGATTTAAAAAAACCATAGTCTTTTGAGCTTTGTTCCTAACTAGAGTTGACAAATACCGAGCGTGACGAGTGCCAGGCTAGTTATCTTGAAAAGCAAAACCTGCCTTATCTTTAACGATTTCAAATGAACACTAATTCTAAAAGCTGCCGTTGCAATCACATCACTCCAAAGAGAGAACATATAGTACTCAATATGGTGAACTAATTAGCTGAACTGAGCGGCTCAAGTCTCTCAAAAGCAGGCTCATAGCACTCATAAAATTACAGGCATGCACATCAGGAGTGTGAGACAAAGTCTTATCAGCTACACAAGAGCGTTCTAACGATTGATCAATATTGTTCACTATGCCAGCATCTTACGAGCCTCATCAGATCTTTCTAGAGAAAACCAAACATTCTTTTGAAAAAAATCTGCCGGACACACACATTACCGACTAACAAAGCCGGAAACAGTTCAAAGGGCTACAAAAAGAGGTTACGCTAATGAGCATAAATCTTTAACTAGCTGACAAGAACTTTACCATAAGTCAGCGATTAAGGCACCTTAAAAATAAGCAAGAGTGACATCTAGAAGAGCGTGAGATTGTGCTGCTTGTATTCTCTACGACCTGAGCCTAAGCCGCATAATCAAAGAACACATTGGCAGTACAAAAGCGACCGTTTAAGAGTTGCAGAGCTTTGACAAGAGAAAATTCGTGACTAGCGGCTAATGTCTCAGTTACGTACTTGTAACAAATGTGACTTTAGCTCGTTCGTTCAATCTATAACCAAAATCTATTGCCAAAGAAATAAAAATAAACTTTTCTGATATGTCCGTCTATACGTCACCCTAGAGCTTAGAGCACTGGGATCAAAGGTGGGGATGGGGGCAACGCCCCCAACTAGAGTCTTCGCCCTTTAGCTAAGGCTTATGGCCGTTTCCAAATGGCGGTAAGTACCTCATTTGGCTTAATGAACGGTTAAATCACTGTTTACCAGTTGTGGCCTAAGTCCTAGAGGTCAGCCCTAACTTACAGAGTCTCGTCTCATAATGGGAGGAGATGCTTTACATGGCTTCATCATGACGAGAGACTTACGAGGGTTCATCAAACAGTTAGAGCAACGCGGGCAACTGCGACGGATTACAGCTCTAGTCGATCCAGATTTAGAGATTGCCGAAATTGCCCAGCGCATGTTGCAAAAAGGTGGCCCAGCGCTGTTGTTTGAGAATGTCAAAGGCTCTCCCTATCCTGTGGCAGTGAATGTGATGGGTACAGTAGAGCGCGTCTGCTGGGCAATGAATCTAGACCAACCTGCCGAACTAGAAGCATTGGGCAAAAAGTTAGCACTGTTGTATCAACCCAGGCCGCCAAAAACAGTGCCGCAGGCGATCGCACTCGGACAGGCACTCTTCGATGTCCTCAAAGCCAAACCTAGCCGCGATTTACTGCCGCCCTGTCATCAAGTGGTGCTGAAAGGCGATGAGGTTGATCTCACCCAACTGCCGCTGTTGAAGGTTTATCCAGACGATGCCAATAAAGTAGTGACGCTGGGCTTGATGATTACAAAGGACTGTGAAAACAAAACAATCAATGTTGGCGTGTATCGCTTGCAGTTGCAGTCTAAAAATACGATGACGGTGCAGTGGCTTTCGGTACGGGGAGCAACACGCCATCTCCGCAAAGCTGCAGAACGGGGACAAAAGCTAGAAGTCGCGATCGCACTGGGCGTTGATCCACTCTTGATCATGGCAGCCGCAACCCCTCTGCCGATCGATCTGTCAGAGTGGTTGTTTGCAGGACTGTACGCCGGAGAAGGGGTGCATCTCGCTAAGTGCAAAACAGTGGATTTACAGGTGCCCGCCGATGCAGAAATTGTACTGGAGGGCACGATTACTCCTGGTGAAACGGGCGTGGACGGTCCCGCTGGTGACCACATGGGCTTCTATGGCGGCGTCAACGAAGCGGCCCCGCTGATTCGGTTTCACTGCATGACCCATCGCAAAAACCCGATCTATCTCACCACCTTCAGCGGTCGTCCACCCAAGGAAGACGCGATGATGGCGTTGGCGCTGAACCGCATTTATACGCCGATCTTGCGGCAACAGGTGCCCGAAATTGTCGATTTCTTCCTGCCCATGGAAACGTTGAGCTATAAGACCGCGATCCTGGCGATCGACAAAGCTTACCCGGGTCACGCTCGTCGCGCCGCACTTGCGTTCTGGAGCGCGTTACCGCAGTTTACCTACACCAAGTTTGTCATTGTCGTGGATAAAGACATCAACATCCGTGATCCGCGTGCAGTGGTCTGGGCGATCGCGTCCAAAGTTGACCCAGCCCGCGATGTCTTCATCCTGCCTGAAACCCCGTTTGACTCACTCGATTTTGCCACCGAGAAAGCAGGCTTGGGCGGACGGATGGGCATTGATGCCACAACCAAGATTCCACCCGAAACCGATCGCGTCTGGAATACGCCGTTGGAATCTGATCCGGATACAGCGGCAATGGTCGATCGGCGCTGGGCACAGTACGGCTTGGCAGACCTGAACTTAGGAGAAGTCAACCCGAATCTGTTTGGCTACGATATGCGCTAGCGAAAGCTGAACTTAATGCCCTGAAATGTTTGCTTTGACGGTTTGGCTGTTGCGGGTCTCTTCGGCAACGGGGCGATCGTCTATGGGCGTAGGGACAAACTGGGGCATACTTTAGCGGTGCCAGAGCCAAGCCGAACAGGATGTAAACCGAATGAAACTCATGTTTTGGCTGGCGACTGCTCTGCTAATCGCTTGTACCACAGGCTGTACCTGTACAACAGACCATCGGTATAATGAGGAACAGTTACAGCGCTTGCTCACTACCAAGAAATGTCAAGGCTGCGATCTTTGGCGAGCAAACCTTTTTGAGGCAAATTTAGCCAAAGCCAACCTGCGGGGCGCAGATTTAGTTGGTGCCCAGTTAGAGGCTGCTGATCTACGCGAAGCCGATCTCACTGGCGCAAAATTTGCGTTTTATCAGAGTGGTACTAGTATCTACAACTCTTGTACTGGTTTAGACATCACAGGTTCCTTGCTTAGAGCAAACTTGAGCGATGCAAAGTTAGAAGGGGCAAAGTTGACAGGAGTAAATATGGGTGGTGCCGTCCTCGACCATGCTGTCTTAAGAGGAGCTTCCATGAGTGGCGCACAATTGGTTTCTACACAGCTCAACTTAGCCGATCTAAGGCGTGTATATCTCGATCGCGCAATCTTATTTGGGGCAAATTTACAAGGAGCTGATCTTAGAGATGCACATTTAGATGCTGCCGAGTTTAATCAAGCCAATTTGAGTGGAGCAAATTTGAGCGGTGCTGACTTAAACAGGGCAGACTTCAGCGGCGCTAACTTAAGCGGAGCCAATTTGAGTGGCGCTAACTTAAAGTCCGTTAAGTTCCAAAAGGCAAATTTAATAGGCGTTAAGTTAGATGGCGCACAACTCGACGGAGCTAATTTCACACAAACAATCATGCCGGATGGCAAGCGTCATCGGTAGAGGAGATTTTTCTAGTTGCTTTTCAACATCGTCAGTGTTGGCCTCCTAGGCATCAGTTTTTGAGGAACTAGCTTAGAAGACTTAGCTGCCGGGTGGTGTGCGGTGTACCCCAAAATATTTTTCGCTACGATAGCGCAACCAAACGCGCAACGCTTGCGGAATCTGGTCTTTCTGTTCTTTTGTCAGAGTGTTGTAGAGTGCCAGTGCTTTCTCACGCTCACCCCGACACGCCGCGTTGTTGTGAGCCTCCCAGTAGCTACGAGCCACACGAATCCGCCGACAGACTTCTTTGACTAACGCGGCTCCTGTGAGCGGTGGTTCTGGTTTCTGTGCCATTTGTTTGCATTAAGGCTAACTGCTGCGATCGTACCGTGTCTGTTTGTTGAAGCGATCGCCTTCAAACACACTAAAACCTCTGCTTAGTAGAGCCAGCAATGGATCGACTGCTTTATGCTTGAGTCATATCTACTGCAAAAGCGATCGCGCATCGCCCCATTCCCCGCAAGCACCATGCTACAGATCTCCAACACCGTCAGCATTCCAGAACAAGAGATTGAGCTAAGCGCCATTCGCTCTCAAGGTGCGGGCGGGCAAAACGTTAACAAAGTGGCAACGGCGATCCATCTTCGCTTTGATGTGGTCAATTCCTCGCTGCCCGATCGCTACAAAGAACGAGTGTTAAAGCTTACCGATCAACGACTGACTAAAGATGGCGTCATTGTAATCAAAGCTCAGGAGCACCGTAGCCAGGAGCAAAACCGCGAAGATGCCTTGAAGCGTTTACAAGCATTGATTAAGAGCGCGATCGTGCTACCCAAACCCCGCAAGCCCAGTAAGCCATCCCGGAGTTCTCAACGCAAACGACTCGACAACAAAACCAAGCGCGGACAAATCAAACTCTTGCGTGGCAAGGTGACAGATTAAAGATTCCTTTGACAATTAGCGCCCTTCACAGGGTCGAATGCCAAATCTGTAGATAGCCTTCTGTAGGGACGTTACATGTAACGTCCCTACAAACCCCTGACCGCTGACCGCTGACCGCTACCTACGTCGGCACTAACTCACCCGGACGCAGTTTTGACCACTTGCCCTTTTCTTCGGCAAAGCTCAGGCAGCCAACCACGTCCCATTCCATCTCAATAATTTCGCCATCCTGACGAATGTTGACGTTGATGGTGGGTTCTGTCGCTTCAAAATCTGGCGTTTCAGTCAGGTGCGGCTGTTGATGCTGGTGTTCGACTGCATTGTAGGTAGTGCAGCGATCGACGTAATGACAGTTGATGCAAATACACATGGCTTAAACTTCTCGCATCGAAGCGTGAACATTCAGAATGTCAGATGCTTTTCTGTTACTCTAGCTCAGACGCACTCATCATGCAGCGCTCGCTAGGTTGATTTTCGTTGCCCTGATTTTGGTCGCAACGTGCAGAGAACCGCTAGCAAGGTTAGGCTGTGATGAGTGGGTTAGGGCGTTCAGTGGTTTTAACGCCAGATTGTACTATCAGCGATGATTGGATTGAACGGGCTTGAATCAGCGTTTGGATTTAAAGTATCAACTGAGTGTTCCAGCAGTGTCTTCTGCACTCTCTCCCAAAACATGGCCGTTTAGTCTTGAGTGGCTACCGCACTCAGCCTGTTTAGTGGGTGGTACCGTACGCGATGCGTTACTAGAACGAGAGAGCGAGTATCTGGATCTTGATTTTGTGATGCCTGTCGGTGCGGTCGAAACAGCGCAAGCGATCGCCCGACACTACAAGGCGGGTTTTGTGCTGCTGGATGCCGAACGTCAAATTGCACGTGTCGTGTTTGAGCAGGGTACAGCAGACTTCGCTCAGCAAGTAGGATCATCGCTGGAAGCTGATTTGGAACGCCGGGACTTCACGGTGAACGCGATCGCCTACAACCCCCATACCGATCAACTCCTCGATCCGCTGCATGGATACGCTGATTTGCAGAAGCACCAGCTTCGGATGGTGTCTCCCGAAAATTTGCGGGAAGACCCTTTACGTTTATTGCGAGCGTATCGGCAAGCAGCACAACTTGGTTTTACGGTTGAAGCCGAGACGCGGTTAGTCATCCGTGAACTGGCAGCACTGCTACAACGCATTGCCGCAGAACGGGTGCAATCTGAGCTTAATTACCTGCTGAGTTCAACTAGAGGCACCACCTGGCTCGCCATGGCATGGCAAGATGCCCTTTTGGGCGACTGGTTTCCCGCTGCGACGGCCCAAAGTTTGGCACTTGTAGCGGCGATCGACCAGGCCTCTGTCATGCTCCAAGACACCGTTCCTGCCTTCGCTTGGGAATTATTCAGCCGCATTCGCAATCTACCCAAAAATCAACGTTATCAAGCCTGGAAGGGGGCGAGTGGGGATCAATCACCCTCACAGAAACTGCCAGAACCGACCGTTTCAGGGTCTACTCGTACCTGGCTAACCACCGCAAAGCTGACAAGTTTACTGCCCTCCAGGGTGCCTCTGGCAGAACTGCAGCTACGACGGCTGAAATATAGTCGCACGGAGGTACAGGCAGTTAGCACGATTCTGAGATGTTTACCACATCTGTGTCCTGCTGCAAAACCTGACGATGCCAATGATGCGACATGGTGTTTTCACCCCGCTCAGCTTAATTTGTCGCTGCGGCAGCAGTACGAATTCTTTCAAGGTGCCGGGGCAACGTTTCCAGCGATCGCCCTCTTGGCACTGGCTCTTGGCACACCGCTAGAGGCGATCGCTCCGTTAATTCACCGCTTTCTCACGCCCGATGATCCCGTTGCTCATGCCACGCCCTTACTCACAGGGCAGGATCTCATGACGGCTTTGCGACTGCCTCCTGGCCCTCGCATTGGGCGCCTACTATCCGCTATCCAGCTAGCCAGAGCCGAAGCAAAAATTGGTACAGCGGCTGAAGCACTGCAATTAGCAGCAGAACTCATCGATCGGTGCGAATGCTAAACGGTAGCCGTTGACCTGGATCGACTGCCTCAAAACCCAAAAGATGCAGGCGCTGTCTCGACCTCACCCATTTTGGTAGCCAGCATGCTCGACAGATTATGTTAAAGTGATCTTCTCGCTTCTAGAATTTTTGAATCGTTGCTCAGCCAGCTTGGATTCAAGCTGGGTTTTTGAGCGTTAAGTGATTCGCTGCTCACTCATCGGTTGTTTTATAAGGGGTACACATGGCTAAACGCCGCAACCAAAAGAAAGAAAAAGCTCTCCGTAATCAGGCTTACGCCCGGAAGTTTCGCAAGAAAACGAACACAGGTCGCTTTGGTAGACGACGCACTGATGGCGGAGGCCGTGACGATGCTGAGGGCGATCAAGAGGGCGCAGCTCGGACTGGTGAAGGCGCTGCTGACGCTTAAGCACACTCTTTTTGAGCTAAGAAAAGCACTGCATAGCGCTTCGGTTGTTTGGACTCTCACGGCTCGATCGCATGCCATCACGCTAACAGCAGAGAGAATGTAACAGTAATTAGACAAGCCCTCGAAGCTGAGACAGCTTTGGGGGCTTGCTTGCTTGGACGTTTCGGTCAATTTTGAAGCTGGTGGTTCAGGTGCTCTGAAACGGCTAACCCTGATAAAAAGGCTTGTTCCGCTTTCATGCCGCCACACCAATCACCCGCGCAAAACAGTGGTGCTCTCGTTTTGGCTGCTAGATACAGTTCCGTTCGGGGTAACATTGGGACGGCATAGCGCCAACGATGCACTTGGAGCCAGTCTGGTTTTGCCAACCAGGGTACTAACCGTTCTGACGCTTGCTTAAGGAGTTGGTAGCCTGCTGGCTGAAGGTCGATCGCGTCCAGATATTGCTCCGCAAAGGCGGCTGTACTCTGTACGACAAAAACAGGCTGGGGTAAACCACTCTGAGACGGCAGAGATCGTTTGCTGCTATCTAACCCAAGCCAGGCAAGGTTTCCATCCTTCACGAAGGACAGCGATCGCACATCGGGATACTGTGAGAGCCAATCCTGCTGGCGCTCGGACTCATACCCAGCTATAACGCTTAAGCACGGCAGGAAGGCAACCCCTTGCACTTGCTCTAAAAACGCTTCAGGCAAAACTGCTGCGGACAAGGTTTGCAGTAGCACCGTCGCTTGAGGAGCCGGAATCGTGAGGACGATCGCGCCGACGGTTAACGTCTCAGTTGTTTTAGTACGGTCTGGTTCCGTTCTCTGGATTGTCAGTTGCCAATGGTCGTTGACCAACGCTAATGACTGCACCAGATGGTTGAGCCGAATATCCAGAGCGGTAGCCAGCCATTTGGCGATCGCGGTCATCCCATGCGGAGCAACGTAGCGCGGGTAGCGGTCTGTGGCAGACGACTCGCTGAGCGTACCAGCAAGACTCAGTTCATGCACCGTATCCGTCCAGGACTGTACCCCCCCTGCCGTTACCAATTGTTCAAGCAACCCTCGAAAAGCCTCTCCTTTTGGCGTAAGGTAGCAGGTGCCATGATCCGCCAGCGTCTCATGTAAGCGCCGAGTCGCAAGGCGCCCACCGACACCCCGCGATTTCTCCAGGATGACCACGCGATAGCCTGCCTGCTGAAGTTGCTGTGCACAGGTTAACCCTGCTATACCCGCACCAACCACAGCAATATCAAAATCAAGAGAAGGGTTGGTCATGAAGAGTCTGTTGTCTAAAGCTCCATCGATTATATCGAGGGAAGCAAAAGGCTAAAGGCTGAATCGCTTATAAAACCTGCAGAAAGCTGGATTTTTAGGAGCGCAAGCTGACCCAAACTGACCGGAGAGTTCACTTTATGCATTACAAGGCAACGGTGCAGTAGCCATCGTCTGTCATCTCAAGCAAGATTTGCATACTTTGTAGCCCTGCTAGATGTCTGACGGTGTCTTGAGCATCAGTAGGCAGCAGCTTATCGTTGATGGTTTGAATCTGATCACGATTCAGTCCTGCTGCTAAAGCGTTGCAAAGGCTCAGTTCTAAAGCTGCTAAGCCGTTGGGATTTTGATTAGCTTTCTGGGTCAACAGTTTTGCTACAGCTAGATTCTCTAGCAGGGCTACGCGCTTTTTGTAAGCTTGGAGAAAGGATGACTCGCTACCACTGCCTTCTGTCGTTGGAGCCTCTGATGCTTCTGATGGAGAAGGATTGATACTTACCGGACAAAGCCGAGCCGTCAAATCAACCACTCTTCCCGTATTCATCTGCATATAGCACGGGTAGTCAGGCTCTTTTGGCATTGCAGAGGCACTCACAGATGGCAGCATGGAAGCAAGCAAAGTAAGGGCAATCGTGCGGCTGAGGAATTTCATGGCAACTGGAGAAAAGGGCTTTCCTCAAAGATTTCCTTCCTTTTAGAAGGCATCCAGACAGGTTTTGTAAAATTCTGAGCGGAGATTGTAAAGTTTGAGTCAACGATTGGTCAGTGGCGATAGACGATCCGAGGTTTTCAAGCAACCATGCAAGTAAGGTGCAAAGTTTGATCAGTCCCTACTCTTACCTTCTCGCCTTAGTCTCCACCCGCTTCCCCTTCCCATTGAGTAGAATAATTGCAGCGAATCAATGTATAGAGCTGGAGGAATGAGGGGTGGATGAACTGAGAGCCGCGTTGGAGTTGGCAACAGAGGACGAGTTGCAAGATTTGACGGAGATTCTATTTCGCCCCAAGTTTAATCCGATCGATTACATGAATGCGTCTGACCCACTTGCGGTACAAAGTCAGGAGCGTACGATCTGGCTCAATGCGCTGGAAGAGCGGTTTCGGTTTTTGGCAGCCGATGGGGTGACCGTGTTAAGTCGCAAAACCCAGCGATTGACGTATCGCCAAATTTTGATTCAAGTCTGTCGGCATCTCAAACTGCCCTATCAAGGATCAATGTCTACAGTGGATCTAGAGGCAGAGGTCTTTCTTTCGCTGCTATCGCGTGCCTGGAAGCAAATGCCTGTTGCCGAACGGAGCACGTTAACCATTCGGTTGCAGCGATCGCTTACCAACTCCCAAATTCTTCCCCAGTTGCCGTTAGCGCTTCAGCGCGATCCTCTGAGCCTGTTGGTCAAAGGTAGCAGCGCGATTGCGATTAGCTCTGTTCTGCGTCCGCTGCTCATTCAGCAGATTGCGCGTCAATTTGCGCTTCACTTTGCGACGTATCAGGTCGCGCAGCAAGCGGTAACAGTGGGTGGTGCCGTTGCAGCGACTCAAGTGCAAAATTACCTGGCCTTACAAACTGCTCGTCGCGGTATGGCATTAAGTGCGGCACGGTTGACTGCTGTTCGCAGCATCTTTGCGGTTGTGGGGCCAGCCATGTGGGCCTGGTTTCTGGCAGACTTGGGTTGGCGGACGATCGCAACAAATTACGGCCGCATTATCCCTACCATTTATGCTCTCGCCCAGATTCGTCTTACTCGTGCTGAATGCTTTGAACTCGCTTAACCATCTTTGTCTGGCCAAGCTCGGTCTGGTGCGGTACAGCTCGACGGGTAATACGGGAGTTCTGACCTGCTGTGATGCATTTCATTTGAATGGGAAGAGCTCTACCAACTCGCAACAACACTACAATGTCCATCGGGCTTGAATCATGACATTCAAGCCTTGGATAGCCTCCTTAATGCCGAGCCAGCCTCATCCTAACGCTCAACTGCAAACCCACTGGAATGTTGCCCAACTGTCAGTACTACTACTGCCATTTAGTTCACTTTTAGGTAGTGCGGGTCTTTTGCTGGTCGCGATCGGCGTTTGGCAAAAGCGGTTTCAGCACGTCGTAAGACGTCCTCTGAACTGGGGCCTTGCCGTACTGAGCCTGCTGCTACTGCTCAGTACGGCTTTAGCGTTCAAGCAGATTGATGCGCTTTTGGGCCTTTTTAACTTTCTGCCCTTCTTTTTCGTGTTTGCAGGGTTGAGTGAGCTCATCCAGACTCCCGCCCAGCTCCGGCGACTGGCGTGGCTGTTAGTGATTAGCTCGGTGCCTGTGGTGGCGATCGGGTTAGGGCAACAGTTTTTTGGGCTAGCAGGGCATGTACAAATTCTATGGATTCTTGTTGATTGGTCGATCGATCCAACGGGCACACCTCCCGGTCGTATGGCATCCATCTTCTTCTACGCCAATGTACTAGCAAGCTATCTAGCAATCACGCTGACGCTAAGCCTGGGGTTATGGATAGAAGCGTTTTTTGGCGGTCAGCGGTCAGTGGTCAGCGGTCAGTGGTCAGCGGTCAGCGGTCAGCTTCAACTTAAAACTCAAAACTCAAAAGTTAAAACTTCTCCACCCTCCACTCCCCACTCCCTTCTCACCCGCCTTTTTATCACCATCGCGATGTTTGGTAATGCGATCGCGCTCATTCTCACCAACTCTCGCAATGCCTGGGCGATAGCGGTCTTTGCGTGCCTTGCCTATGCGCTTTACCTGGGCTGGCGTTGGCTCTTGCTTGGCGTTGGCGTTGTAGTCAGTAGCGCTCTCGGCGCAGCTTTTGCTCCACCACCGGGACGGGATTGGCTACGGGCGATCGTACCTGCATTTTTCTGGGCACGCTTGACTGATCAGCTCTATACCGATCGCCCAGTGGCTCAGCTACGCAGCACGCAGTGGCATTTTGCCTGGTCGCTTGCCCAGCAGCGTCCTTTGACAGGCTGGGGGTTGCGCAACTTCAGCCCCCTTTATCAAGCCCAAATGCAGTACTTTATCGGGCATCCTCACAACCTGTTGCTCATGCTGTCGGCTGAAACTGGGTTCCCATCTGCCCTGCTGTTCTTTGGTTTAGTGGGCTGGGTTGTCGTCCAGGGTAGCCTCCTGCTGTACGACCAAATGCCGTTAAGCATTTCTACAACAAGCCATCATGATGGTAACGATCGCCTGGTCTACTTCAGCTACCTCGTTGCCTTCACAGGTTGCGCTCTTTTCAGCTTCTTAGACATTACGCTGTTCGATGTGCGCATCAATCTACTCGGCTGGCTTTTGCTGGCAGCGATCGCAGGAGTGGTGTACCAGGGTAAGGGCAAGGGTTGAGGGTTAAGGGTTGAAGTTTAGAATTAACCACTAACCACTAACCACTAACCACTAACCACTAACCGCCGACCACTAAACACTAGCCACTGACTTTCACCCTGGTTCCGAACCTGTAACCTCGCTACAATAAGCAAAAGCCAGTCAAACTTGTTCAACGCTAAATTGTTCAACGCTAAAGAAAGCAGGATTCTCGCGTGACTCAGGATCGGGCGACTCCACAAAACGAGAAAGAGGCAAAGGCATCACAGCAACAGGTGTTGGCTGCAAGCTACTACGGTTTGTTGGGCTTACACCCCTCGGCGTCCGTGCGCGAAATTCGCCAAGCCTACCGTGATCTGAGCAAGCTCTATCATCCTGATACGACTGCGCTCGCAGCCGCGATCGCTATCACAAAATTCCAACAGATCAACGAGGCGTATGCCACGCTCAGTAGTCCAGAGCGACGAACAGCGTATGATCAAAAAATTGGCTACTCGTCTGTTCCAGTGGTGCAGCGTTCACTGCGAGTTGAGCAAGCGAATGCATCAACCCGTACGGTTCAGTCGTCCTCTGCCTACCTCGACTCGACCGATCGACCGCTGTCGCCTGGAGAAATTTTTGCCCTGTTTATTCTTGGGATTACGTTCGTGGGCTGTTTGGTGCTGGCGATCGCGATCGGTATCACTAGAGGTGAAGCTGTCTTTCAGCCACTCACTGCCCATCTGAGTGCCCCCCAGCAGGAGATCACTAGCGCACCTAACGCGCCTCAGTTGAGTGCCCCTCAGCAGGAAGCCACTGTCGCACCTAGCACGCCTCGGCAAGACGTCACTATGCCCACAAACGCTCACGAGCAGCCTCTAACGAATCAAGCAGATGTTCCGGCTGCGTCACCGCCAGCTAGCCCAGAGTCGGAAACCTAGCTCTGGGCGATGCCAATCAACGTGCGATTCAATGTTCTCTATTCCTCCTAACTCCTCAATGCCACTTCCCGCTGCTGATACGCCTCTTTATAACCACCCCCTCCCTGACATTGAGCAGTGGCTCTTGACTAAAGGGTGCGAACAAAATCGCTCTGAACGGCATTGTTGGCACATCCAGCAGCCTGATTGGAAGGCAGAGCTATGTCTAGACATTGATCAACTAACAGTGCGTTATAAGCAGCCTCACGAGAGTGACTACAGCATTCAGCGATCGTTCAAATACTCGCTGAGCCGACGAGACATTGAAGATGCTGTTTTTGCTGGACCGTGAAACTATTACAATCTTTGAAGTTTTGCAGCCTTTTCCCAGAGAGGGTTCCAGCGGTGATGTAAACTTGGCGTTGACTCTGAAGCTTTCAGCGGCTAAATCTGCCGCTAGGTTAGCTGATCGATGCTGCGAAGTATCAAGCATTCATTTGGAGCCCTGCATAATATGTCTCATACGGTCAAAATCTATGACACCTGCATTGGGTGCACCCAATGCGTACGTGCCTGCCCTACTGACGTTCTGGAAATGGTTCCCTGGAATGGCTGCAAAGCAGGTCAAATTGCCTCATCGCCAAGAACGGAAGACTGCGTTGGTTGCAAGCGGTGCGAAACTGCTTGCCCCACTGATTTCCTAAGCATCCGGGTTTACCTGGGAGCCGAAACAACCCGCAGTATGGGTCTGGCTTATTAGAAGCGCTGTTGTCACGTCCGTTTTATCCATGTGGGTTCAAAACTAAAAAGGGGGAGCGATCGCTCCCCCTTTTTTTGAACTCTTTTGAGTGATCATTTCTGCCGTGACAAGAGTGCTTTCGGTCACCGACTCTTAGATGGATTAGCCACAGTGCGTAAAGCCTTGCGGCATACAAGAAACACGGAGCGAGTGCTTTGTACTTACATCTTGCGCGCGCGTGAGCGAGACGCTCACACTCAATTGCTGTGGCTTATTCAAACGAAAATTGCTGTAATAGCTGACCACTGACTGCTGACCGCTCATTATAATGTCGATCGCCCATTAAGAACTAGCATTGCCCACTAAACCGTCTGACTCAGCTGCTTCACGCTCCCTCGCTAAGCGGCGCTTTCTGGCGTAAAGCTGAATGGCGATCGCGAACACGATCACCATTGCCACAATGCCCCAGACGGTCAAATCAGTCGGCAAATTGTTCTTGAACACCGCTAGCAGCACCACCACCACAAAAAAGACGGTTGGCACTTCGTTGAACCAGCGAAAATGCTGTGCGTTCAGCTTGCACTCATCTGCCGCTAGTTGTTTCATGAGACGCTTGCAGTAGTGGTGATAGCCCAGCAGAAGCGCGACGCAGGCAAGCTTGACATGCATCCACGGCTCCTTGAGAACGTCGGGTTCTGTCGTTACCAGCCCGATCGCCATGGCTACGGTCAACAGCATGGCAGGAGTCATGATGATGCTGTAAAGGCGCTTCTCCATGATCTGATACTGGCTTTTCAGGATGCTGCGAGCGGGCTCTGGTTGTTCACTCGCTTCAGCATGGTAGACAAACAGTCGCGGCAGATAAAACATGCCTGCAAACCAGCACACGATGCCAACAATGTGAAACGCTTTGAACCAGTAATAAGCCATACATAACTCCTAAAAGGCCTAGATCCTGTGAGAATTCAGAGCTTCGATCGCAGCTAGAGCCCTAAAGCTAAGCTCTTCAATCCAATGGTTCTGGAAGCTAACGACAATCTAAAAACCCACAATCAAGCGACAACGCCTAAACTGCCTGTTTGAACAGTGCATCCAGGTAAACACGTGCAGCACGGCGATCGCAATCTCCATTTTGCAACAAAAAGAGGGACACTGCTGCTGCAAAAACGCGATCTTGGTCCCAGTCGGGATGCGATTCGAGATAGAGGGTAATTGCCGTGTGAAGTTCTTCAGGAATTTCTGCCAGAATGCTAACGGTCGTGGTCATGAGAACCTCAGTTGATGCTAAAAGCACGTTGATAATGAAGCGGGGAGAAGCAGTTCGACTTTGCACCCTGTAGAGAAAAAGCCGATGAGAATTTGGTGCTGCAGCGCTAACACTGAGGCACATGCACCACAATCGCTTGATTCTCCAGAAGCAAACAGTCCTGTTGGCGTGGGTTTCAGAACGGTCGTGTGGGGATAAGCCAATCATTGTGCCTAGAGGTCGGTTTGCTTGTCAATGCTGCCCATCCCCGTTGGCGCGTTCATGCTAAAACGGCCTAACGAAAGAATCGGTATTTACACGTGATCCCCGAAATATTGCTTAACATTTCGCGGCGTTTTCTCAGAATAGAGGCGCGATCGCCTGGATGGAACTCAACCCACAGAAGACCGATTCTACCGTTCAGTACTGTGGAAAACAGCCGCTAATCTGTGGAAAACCGTGATATATCTGTGGAAAACCTGTGGAAAGTCTGTGGAATCAATGGGGAAAACTCTGGTGAAGGATAAGAATTGCAAAAACTCAAAAAAGTCAGGATTTGTGGTCTTTTGGGCTCACCGTCCGCTTCCACTTGGAACACATGTTCTCCTCTCGTCTTTTGTCTCATGCCGATGTTACGTTCGACCAGGTTAAGTGAAGCGGATTCAGAGTACGATTCTACAAAGCTGATTACCACTTAACGCTCTCTTGTTTACCGCTTTCTTGTAACGCTCTCTATCCAACTCCTTAGCCCCCGCGCTGCGATATGAACTGGTGGCAACGACTCAAAAACAATCCCCTGGCTCGGTTTGGCGCGATTCTGTTGCTGCTATTTTATGTGGCCGCGATCGCTGCTGAGTTTGTTGCTCCTTATGATCCTTATGGGTCACAGCCCGACGGTGCACTGTTGCCACCCACTCAAATTGCCTGGCAGAATCAATCTGGAGCATTCGTTGGCCCGCATGTCTATCCCACCACACAGGGGCCAGTCGATCTGAATACTGGCGATCGTCAACTAGTGGTCGATCGCAGCAAACCATCTCCTCTACGTCTGTTTGTTACGGGGGATGAGTATCGCCTGTTTCAACTGAAGTTGCCGCTTCCCACCCAGTTCTCTTTAACAGACCCCAAGTTTGATGAAGTGGAACTCTTTGGGGGCATTCCGGGCAACTGGCATTTATTTGGCACCGTTGGGGCGGGTAAGTTTAACCTGCTGGGCACCGACGAGCAAGCACGCGATCAGTTCAGTCGCTTGCTGTATGGCGCGCGCATTAGCTTGAGCATTGGTCTCGTTGGCATCATTATTTCGTTTCCGCTGGGGATGCTGGTCGGCGGGATCTCCGGCTACTTCGGTGGCTGGATCGATAGCGTTCTGATGCGCCTAGTTGAGGTGCTGATGACCATTCCCAGTATTTATTTACTGGTCGCGTTAGCTGCCGTACTGCCGCCGGGTCTTAGTAGCGCCCAACGATTCTTACTCATTATTCTGATTACGTCCTTTATCCGCTGGGCCGGTTTGGCGCGCGTCATTCGTGGGCAAGTGTTGTCAATTAAAGAGCGCGAGTTTGTCCAGGCAGCACGGGCTATGGGTGGGCGATCGCTCTACATCATCATCCGCCATGTGTTGCCTCAAACCGCCAGCTATATTGTGATTTCGGCAACGCTTTCGATCCCAGATTTTATTGTGGCAGAATCAATCCTCAGTCTGATTGGGTTAGGCATTCAGCAGCCCGACCCATCCTGGGGAAACATGCTTTCCTTGGCGACGAATGCGTCCATTTTGGTGCTGCAACCGTGGTTGATCTGGCCGCCAGCATTACTCATTATTCTCACGGTACTGGCATTTAACCTACTTGGTGATGGACTGCGGGATGCGCTCGATCCACGTAGTGTGTCACGGTGACATGTTTACTAACAACATGGTGAGGCTTGGCACACTCACATCGTCACAGGATGCTGTCCGTAAAACGGCAGTGCCTCTGACCAATGGGGTCTTAGTCCCTGTTGCCAGTGCTCATGAGCAAGGGCCAAAACGCTAAAAACCGTGCTTCCCAGACCGCCGTCTGCCTGTATTAGCTGGTAAGGGGCTGTCCAATCGGTGAGGGTTTGCTGCCAGGTTGCTAAGCTCAGCACAGAGTCTGGGAGAAGCGTGTGTAGCCCGGCAGGGGAGAGTTGATAAATTGCACCAAAGACTTCGCCTCGTTGGGCAGGCATTTGAACCGCAATGTGAGATTGACCGTCTGGAGCAGCACCATTCGCCAAGGATGCGTGTGCCAATGCTGCCAATGTCGAAACGGCAAAGAGCGGCATGTTTAACTGCTGCGCCAGGGTGCGTGCAGTGACTACTCCAAGACGGGTACCAGTGAAACCACCAGGGCCTTTGGCTACAGCAATAAACGCCAGATCGGTCCAGGTTTGGGGCTGTAGAAAGTCGGCAAGATGAACGTGTAGATGTGTCGAGAGATCACGTCCTAAAGGCCACACCTGAGCACGATCGTCCCCTGCAAAATTGTCGATCGCCAGGCCCAGATCAGGACTGGCTGTGTGGATGGCTAAACCGTACTGAGTGGAATCCAATTTCAACCGAGGAACCTAGTGCGCGTGTTTTGGAGCGATCAGCTTTCAGCGATCAGTCATGGGCATTTGGAGCTTTTAGCTTTCAGCGATCAGCGATCAGTCATTGGCGATCGCACTGACTGACCACTAACCACTGATCACCAACCACTGAACCGTCTTGTTTGACAACCCCTAAATTTGACTTGCTGGCAGCGATCGACGATCGATAAGCCCCTGCCGAAAACCCAACACCACCAGAATGTTTGACAGCGTGAGCAAGGATTCTGCGCCACCATGCAGCCAGTCTACATCGGCCAAATTTGCACCATAAGCGGTTTTGGCATAAATCCCTGCTGGGATGGTCACTGCGACAAACACAAGGAGGGCGTAAAACCCAATCAACGCCAGGCGTGGTGTTTGTTTAGAGCGTGTGAGAAACCAGAGGAAGCCAAGGTAGGGAAAGAGCGAAGCTGCAAACAGCGTTTCTTTGGCGATCGGGAAAACCGATGGTAGCAGCAGGAGCAGCACTGGCAGTGGCAAAAGTACATTCAGCGACAGTGGTTTAGGCTCAGTCGTTGTTGCACTCGTCGATCGCCAGATCCACCAGGCTGCTGCCATTTGGGTACAGTTTCCAACGACCGTCATCGAGGCTTGCAGGGTCACGAGCCACTCTAACGAAGCAGCATTATCGAAGAAGTGCCAGGTGCAAGCACACATCGCGCTGACCAGAGCCGGCAGCATGGCGATCGACAATCCCCACCAGGCATGATTGCGGCTGACGTCGCCGTACGTCCAGATGAGCCAGATGGCAGCCACCCACTCAACGACGCTGGAGATATGAATCACCCAGGTGGGAATTGAAAGGGCGTGCATCAGGCACCCATCTCCGCCAGAATATCGCTCGCGTGAGTGTCTGTCTGGATTGTGGTGTAGACTTTAGCAATTTTGCCATCGCTGCCAATGACATAGGTTACTCGCTGGGCATATGGTGTACCATTGCGTTCGGTCAAAACATCGTATGCTTTGGCGATCGCGCCATCCACATCGGCAAGCAGCGGAAAGGGCAGATTGAACTTTTCGGTAAACTGCTGGTGAGAGGCTTCATCATCCAGGCTTACACCAAACACCGTGATACCCTGGCTCAGATATTGCTCGTAGTTGTCCCGAAAGCTGCAGGCTTCTTTGGTGCAGCCAGGCGTATCGTCTTTGGGGTAGAAATACAGTACAACTGGCTTGCCTGCGTACTCAGACAGCGAGACGGTTTTGCCAATCGTATCTTTGACGGTGAAGTTTGGAGCAGTATCACCCACAGATAAGGGCATAAGTTAAGTTCCTTGCTGATGCGAGATTATTACGGATTGTAATACCGATTGAAAGCCTTTGGTGCGTCTTAAAGCGCACATAACGTTCTAAAACGAAAAGATACATAAACGCCATAATTTTTTGTAGCATAGAATACGAAATCAATTTTTGCGTCTTGATTTCCATCGTGAAGCTGTCTGTAATTGCCGTCGTGGATGTGTCGATCGCGGCTCATTTGCAGCATTACTCAGCGCACACGGCCTGGCGCAGTTGCAAGCCATGAGACTCGAAACAGAATTCCGGTTTTGCCTTCAGCGGCAATCGTTAGAGTGGGCATTCCAGCAGGCTTCCACTGCTCCTGCTCACATTGATATCGCTGCTCCCACCCTGGCGGACTTGAAACAGGCGATCGCGCCATCAATGTGGGTTAAGCTCGTACAATCGCCCAGCGCCTATAGCTCTGATGAAGCTCTCCTGCTTTGCCAAGGTGGCGATCGGCAGTGGCTGGTTTGGGTTCCTGACTATGGCGAGATTATGCTGGAGCGCGAGCAATTCGACCCGTTTTCCTGAGGCAGAGGTTTAAGCGTGCTCACGCGTCTGTAGATAGCGCTGTACGTCCCTTAAAACCTGCTTCGCACCGTCAAAGCTCAGTCGGGCGATCGCTTGCTCATAATCCGCCCAAACGTATGCCTGAATTTCTTTCTCCTGGCAATGCACCGTTGCTGAATGCACCCAGGCTGGGAAGTAAATCACCGTTTTCTCAAACTTCCGTCCGCTCCGTGTGAAGGGATACTGCTCTGAAAACGAGACGCCCTCGATCAAGACATAGTCTGAGATGCCCGTCTCTTCAACAAACTCGCGGCAGGCTGCTTGCAAAGCGGACTCACCTGGATCAGCGTGCCCTTTAGGAAATCCCCAGTGCCCAGCATGGTGCTGAATCAAAAGGAACTGATACACATCATTGGTGGGCAAAATTGGCACGATGCCGAAGGCTTCATCCCTGGCAATAGTTGACTTAGCCATGCGATTCCGATTGAACGTAGTGAGGCAGTTATAGCAATTTGTGACGTTATGTGCATTACAAAGGGATGACCGGTCGCTAGTAACCCGATCGCAACACAACGCATCCACCTCAACTGTTAGCTAAGAGGTGATCAAGCAAACCTTGATTGAGAAAATTTAAGCTTGAGAAGATTTACTTATAATAATCCGGTTAAGCGGCTACAGCTACGGCTTCTTGTCCATGTCTCCGCAACAGTTCCATTAGTTCGTCTCGGTAGTCTTGAAAAACAGGGTGCCGTTTGACCGCATGACCACGTTCGGGTAGTCTGACCACAATTTCTTTTCTGACGGTACCTGGACGTGCACCAAGGGCATAGATCCGATTAGAGAGAAAGACCGCTTCTTCAACATCATGGGTGATCATAAACACCGTGATGTTGGTGCGTTGCCAGAGGTCAAGCATAAACCCATGCATCGCTTCCTTCGTGTGTACATCCAGTGCGCCAAAGGGTTCGTCCATCAGCAAGACTTTTGGCTCAGAGGCGAGAGCCCGCGCGATCGCCACTCGTTGTTTCATCCCACCCGACAGTTCCTTCGGTAACGCTTTGGCAAAGCGCGACAAACCGACAACACTCAAATAATGGCTCGCTTTCTCGCGCCGCTCCTTTTTGGCTAGCCCTTGCAGCTTTAAGCCAAACTCGGCATTTTCCTGCACATTCATCCAGGGATACAGAGTGTAATGCTGGAAAACCATGCCGCGATCGGGGCCTGGTCCTGTCACCAATTGATTATCAATTTTGACTTCTCCAGTCGTGGGGCTGTCTAGTCCTGCAATCTGCCGCAAGAGCGTCGACTTTCCTGACCCCGATGCCCCCACCGCACAAATAAACTCACCTCGCTCAATCAGCATATTGATATCTTGAAGCACCACTAACGTACCCTGCTGAGTCTTAAAATTCTTGTGCAGCTTGTTGACTTGTAAATACATAGTTGAACCTGTTATAGGGCTTGGAGCTGACGGTTGAGGGAGCTTGCTGAGTGTTGAGTTTGAGGCGTGGGGATGGTTCCTTAACTCTCAACTCCCTCCTTCCAGCTGACTACTGACCACTGACTACTGACCACTGACTACTGAGCCTTGAATCGCTGCTGGCTTCTACACCTTTACCGCTTCTGGCTTGCCCAACGGCAGGAAATCCGTAAGGCGTATTGGAACAGGAGGTCAAACGCTAAGCCGATGACACCAATCACAATCAATCCGACAAAAATTTCGTCGGTTCTGAGAAAGCGACCAGCGACACTGATCCGACGACCTAAGCCTTCAGTGGCAGCAATCAGTTCCGAGACAATCACCAATTGCCATGCGGCTGCCAGGTTGATCCGGCAGGCATCAATAATACCAGGCAAGACATAGGGAGAGATGACCTGCAGCAGAGCCTGCAAGCGGTTCCCACCCAACATGTACGTTGCCTCAATGAGCTCCTTGGGGACAAATTTAACGGTGTCCATGACCATCAGGGAGTTGAAGAAGAAAACGCCAATGAAAATGAGCATAATCTTGGGTTCTTCGCCAATGCCCAAATACAGAATGAGCAGCGGAATGAAAGCAGGCGCAGGCATATAGCGCACGAGACCGAACAGTGGTTCCAGCAAGGCGCGAATGCTGGCAAAGCTGCCCATCAACACCCCAACGGGAATGGAAACCAGTGCGGCCAAGAAAAAGCCGACGCCCACCCGCCAGAGACTTGCTACGGTGTCTTTCTGTAAGTCGCCCGTACTCCACAACCGCTGAAAGGCAGCAATCACGTTAGCGGGAGACGGTAAGAACTTGGGGTCGATCGAGCCAACCGTTGTGATCAGCCACCACAGCATCAGCGGCACCAAAATCGAAGCTCCCATCAGAGCCCAGTTCATAGAGGATGGGATGTCCTCAGCGAGTCGCCAAAACACGGTTGCTCGCAATGTTTTCGCTGATCTGCTAGAGCGGTCAGTGTCAAGGGTGCCGCTGGGTTGAGTCATGATGTGATGGTGTATGAAGGATGGTAAGCGATCGCGTAACCGTACTTAGCGTTCGTCCGTAGGGATGTTACAGGTAACGTCCCTACGGACGGTTAACGCTCAGACTTTCTTCGCTTTAGCGGCATGGGCTTTGACAAAGCGATCGTCAAAAATTTTGCTCAAATTCGGCTTGGTTTTCGTCAGCCCTACCTCGGTCAAAAACGTTGACATCTCCTGTGCCGCAAAGCTTAGCGAGCTCATGTCTTTACCAGGCTGAAAGGCTTTCAAATTCTCTTCGACCGTAAAAATTTTGGTGCCGTTTGCGTAGTCTTTGTATTCAGCAACCGAAACACCCCCCCGCTTCGCCATAATTTCGATGGTTTTCTCTGCATTTGCCTTGATGTAGTCTTGAGTTTCAAACCAGGTGTCTACCATTGCTTGTACTTGATCGGGGTGAGCCTCCACAAACTTACGCGTGAACACCAGGTGATCAGGAATGGCTCCCGGAAATTCTTTCGAGCTGAACAACTCTTTACTCTTCGGTCGCTTAAGCGCTTGAGTCGTGAAGGGGGCAAAAACGCCTACCGCATCAACTTGGCCGGCAACAAACGCCGCGGCTGCTTTGCCCGTCTCCAGCGGTTGAAAATTGATGTCTTTGGGTGTTAAGCCAGCCTTCTTCAACCCCAGAAGCAGTAAAAAGTGATCGACCGTCCCTTCTTCTGCCGCAACCTTTTTGCCCTTTAAGTCGGCGATCGAGTTAATGCCATCGCGCACAATAATCTTGTCGTTGCCCGTAGAATTGTCATTCACTAGCACGATGACCTGGTCAGCACCACCGGCTACCGCACTAATCGTGTCATTCAGAGTTTGCGAATTTGCATCGATTTGTCCAGCCGTCAGAGTACTAATGGATTCTAAATAGCCATCAAACCATTTCAGGTCTACAGAAAGGTTATTCTTTTCAAAGAGCTTTGCGTCTTGAGACACTTGCCAGGGAAACCAACCAGGCCACGCACTAAAGCCTAACCGCACAGTGATCGCCGTACCGGATGGTGACGGCGCACTACTGGATTGAGTAGACATTTGGCTGGCTGGGTTGGCACAGCTCACAACCAACATCATGCTGACCAGGAAAAGCCCTGCACTAGCAAGTAACGATCGAACTTTCATTGTGCGTCCTCGCAAGGGAATCGATAATTGATGAAAAAAACCCGGAAGTACAGTCACTACTAATCATAGTGGACTGTTCCTCCCGGGCTTTTATCCCGCCGTGTAGCTGGCAGATTGCTTAGATATGACGGAGTCACTCAATCCAGAGCAGCTTGCTCCTCTCGGACCGAGCACCCACACTCAAAGCATAGGCTGGAACCCTAGAAGCGTTTAAGTTGTTTAACAATGTGACTGTTACTTAACGGTTTAGAGGCAGTGCTTAAGGTCTTACATAAGCTTGACAAAAAAGGCAAGCCTTAGAATCTGACATAGACCACTCAAGATCATCACCTTCCGGCATCGGCAGAAACCATCAGCAGGAACATCAATGTTGCTAGTTTTAGCGTTGCAAATGCAGAAAAGATGTATCAAAAGCAACGAAATCTCTTGCGATCGCGTAGATTATGCGCCAAATTTACGGAGCTGAGCCGGTACACTCATGCGTAACCAAAATAAAACGCATAATATGTAAGCTAGGCTCGGTTACAAATGCTTAATTTGCGTCCGCTTTTGGTTGCGCCCACTGCCGAATCTAAATTTTTAAACGTAATGACTGCCCATTCCAGCACTCGCCAAACCATTGATTACCCTGCTAGAACTGTACAGCGGGCAGAGCAGGCAATGCGATGTGCGCCATTTCGGCTTGCCTTGTTCACTACAATGGTGCAGCAGAGTGTTTCCCTCGCTGCGATCGCGGGGAATGCTGGAGTCGAGCACCAGTACACCCCAAAGCCCCTCTCAGAATTAATTGCAGAAGCCGAGCTACTTTGGTTGATTCAGGTGGGTCTCTTGCGGCGGGAAGTGGATGGACAAGGGCTAACCGATAGTTTTCGGGTCACGCCACTGGGCCGACAACTGGCACAGAAATGGCAAGAACAGGGTCACGCACTACGTACGGCACCTACGCTCGGCGATCGCCTACAGCACGCCTGGAGTCGTTGGTTCCGGTTGCCCATCTAGGTAAAAGATGAACGATGAAACAAAGGATGAAGGATCAAGGATGAAGGATCAAGGATTAGGTGAAACCGATGGAGCCTTTAGCCTACTCCTAGCCTTTTTAGGGCGACTGTGCCAACGGAGGCACGAGCTACAGCCTTTAGCCAGCCTGTTGAGTGAGGGTTTTGCATGAAAGCCATTATGGTTGTGGGAACCACCTCCCACGCAGGAAAATCGCTGCTGACGGCTGCTATCTGCCGCATTCTCAGCCGTCGTGGCTGGCGCGTAGCGCCCTTTAAAGGGCAGAACATGGCGCTCAACGCGTATGTCACTGCTAGCGGTGGTGAAATTGGTCATGCTCAGGCAGTGCAGGCATGGGCGGCTGGTATCGCACCCTGGGTAGAAATGAACCCGATTCTGCTCAAGCCGCAAGGGGATATGACCTCTCAGGTCATCATCAAAGGTAAAGCAGTTGGAAAGGTCGGTGCTGCCGAGTATTACGAACAGTATTTTGATGTCGGTTGGCAGGCGATCGAAGAGTCTCTCCGCCGTTTAAGTGAAGAATTTGACCTTCTGGTGTGCGAAGGTGCTGGCAGCCCAGCCGAGATTAATCTTAAGCACCGCGATCTGACCAATATGCGGATCGCCAAACACTTAAATGCCCCCACGATCTTAGTCGTAGACATCGATCGCGGGGGTGCTTTTGCTCACGTAGTGGGCACACTTGAGCTCCTCGATCCAGATGAACGCGCCCTCATCAAAGGGGTCGTCATTAATAAGTTTCGTGGACAGCGATCGCTGCTGCAGTCCGGCATTGATTGGCTGCAAGAGCGCACCGGGATTCCTGTCATTGGTGTTATCCCCTGGCTAGACCAAAGTTTTCCAGCAGAGGATTCCTTGAGTCTGATCGATGGTCGCTCCAGCAACCCAACTGGTGACCTCAACATTGCTGTCATCCGTTTGCCTCGCATTTCTAACTTCACCGACTTTGACCCACTCGAATCCGAAGCGACTGTCTCGGTCAAGTACATCAGCCCCAAACAATCGTTAGGGCATCCCGATGCAGTTATTATTCCGGGCTCCAAGACGACGATCGCGGATCTCATCGTGCTACACAAAACAGGCATGGCAGAAGAGATCCAGAACTACGTGGCAGCCGGAGGGACAGTGCTGGGCATTTGCGGTGGCTATCAGATGTTGGGTAAGATTCTGGCAGACCCAGAAGGCATTGAGGGTCATGAAGGCCGCTACAAAGGGTTGGGGCTACTGCCGCTCAAAACTGTCATCGCTGGACAAAAAGTCGCCCGCCAACGCCTCGTCACGTCTAACTTCCCGCAAGAAGGGCTACCTGTCGCTGGGTACGAAATCCACCAGGGCAGAACGCGCTTGATTGAGGGCGAAAACATTCAGCAACTGTTCGATGATCCTCATTTGGGCGTTGTGGATGACACACAATCGGTTTGGGGTGCCTACCTGCACGGGCTCTTTGACAACGGGCCGTGGCGACGTGCGTGGCTCAATCGGCTCCGCCAGCAACGTGGCTTAAAATCTCTGCCGACTGGCGTTCCCAACTACCGGGAACAGCGCGAACTGATGCTCAATGCCCTTGCCGATGCGGTTGAGCCACACCTCAATCTCACGACTGTCTTACCACCCAGCAGTTAAGCGATGCAGCGGTCAGCGGTCAGCTATCAGTAGCGTTAGATTTTGTAGGGTACGCGGTTGCCGCCTAACGCATCACACTTTACAGCGCCGCTTTTTAACGTTAGACAGGGCTCAACGATCGCCCACTTATGTGACTTTAGCTAGCCTATAAAATAAGCGCGTCCTTATGCTGGCGCGCTTATAATCCCTAACCCTTTCGGTGCAACGTACCCGTTTATCCTTAGATTAAAGAGTACAGGGCAATTTCCTCTGGAGCCCCAGACGTTTAGATATTCTTTAGAATCGGCATTAAAGACGGGGTGAGCCAGGCAGGAGCTAGAATCCAGAAGGGGTATAATTCTTCGAGCAATGGAATTATCGTCCAACGCCTACGGTTGTCAGGAGATCTCTACTTATGAGCGTTCGTATTCACTTTTTGCCTGACGATGTGAGCATTGAGGCAGAACCTGGAGAGTCGTTACTGAGAGCAGCTAATCGTGCTGGAGTCTCGATTCCTACGGGCTGTCTGATGGGTTCTTGCCATGCCTGTGAAGTCGAACTGGATGGCGAAGAGTCCGTTTGTAGCTGCATCAGCGCTGTGCCGGAGGGTCGATCGCAACTCACTGTCAATCTGTATGCCGATCCAAGCTGGTAGAGAAAACTTTGCTGGCAGCATGCCCACGTAGGGACATTGCAGTGCAATGCCCCTACAAAAGAGTGGCTACCCTTTAGTCTTCAAGTGAGGCGATGGGCTACGCACTACTCATCTTGCGCGATGGTGTCAGGCGCTTCAAATTTGTAGCCAACACCTCGCACCGTATGGATCAGCGTTGGTTGACTGGTATCGGCTTCAATGTGGCTGCGAATCTGGCCAATGTGGACATCGACCACACGGGGATCGCCAACAAACTCGTGTCCCCAAACCTCGCGAATGAGTTCAATCCGAGTCCATACGCGACCGGGATGGCTTGCTAGAAAATGTAGCAGGTTAAATTCTAAAGCTGTGAGCCGCACATTTTCGCCGTTGAGCTTCACTTCACGTCGGGGCGGGTCGATCGCCAGCGTCCCAAAGATCAGCGACTTTTCCTGAAGCGACGTGCGTTCCCGCATGCGTCGCAGTACCACTTCAACTCGCACTGCCAGTTCTTCCAAATCGAACGGCTTTGTCATGTAGTCATCTGCGCCCTCAGCCAGCACCTTAAGTTTGCTCGCCTGATCGGTAGAGCTCGTCAACATCAGGACACAAACATTGGTCGCAGCTTGCATATCACGACAGAGCTGATAGCCGTTACTATCTGGCAGGTTAATATCTAAAATCACCAGGTCTGGATCAAACTCCTTGAAGCTAGCGATCGCGCTCTTACCATCGCCGACAGACTTTACCTGATAGGTTTGTTTGCTGCTGAGAAACCGTTGAATTAAATTACGAATGGCAGCATCATCCTCGACCACCAAAATTTTTTTGGCATCCGTTACAGCCACGTTAGTCATAGCCACATTACCTGAAACTCGTTACTAGGCGCTGGCTTCTGGCTTTCCACTGCCAGGTGCCTCAAACTTATAACCGACACCCCGAACTGTCTGAATGAGAGCTGGTTGACTGGTATCAATCTCAATCTTTTTCCGAATCTGGCCGATGTGCACATCAACGACCCGCTGGTCGCCAACATACTCATAGTCCCAGACTTCTTGAATCAGCTCTGCTCGCCGCCACACGCGACCAGGATGACTTGCTAGAAAATGAAGCAAGTCAAACTCCAGCGCTGTCAACGGAATAATGTCATCGTTAAACTTCACCTCACGACGAACCGGGTCAATCATCAGCTGGTCGAACATGAGGCATTGCTGCTCAGCTGAGGTAACTGGGCGTTGGCGCTTCAAGATTGCCCCCACTCGTACACCCAGCTCTCCCAGGCTAAAGGGCTTGGTGATATAATCGTCAGCGCCCTGCGAGAAGCCTTTAATTTTATCGGCCTCATCCGTACGGCTGGTCAGCATGAGAATGAAGACGTTCGTTCGACTTTGCATCTCCTGGCAAAGGTTGTAGCCATTGGCATCGGGTAGATTCACGTCCAGAATGACTAAATCCGGATTGAATTGCTCAAACGTTGCCAAAGCACTCTTGCCATCTTCGGCTGACTCCATCTGATAGTTCTGCTTAGTTAAAAAGCGATGAATGAGATTCCGGATTGCAGGATCGTCATCAACTACGAGAATCTTGGCTGGAGCTATAGCCATAACCTTGCGTTTGGAGGAGAAATGGGACTGGACGAGTAGAGTAACCGTGAAGCAGCACGAGAAAGATAGCGACACAACGCTAACAAGCAATTATGCTAAGTCAAGTGATGCATCCAACATTCTAGACAATTGTTGATGCAATGCTTGATCTTGATGATTAAGTATGCCCTGCGAGGTGCGTTCCGCAACAACGCGGCTTTGTTGTCTACCTAATTTGCTATTACAGAGCATACATCCTCTAATCAGTACTCTTATCAGCAATAGTATGGCTCAGCTTTCATGGGACTGTCTTGGACAATCGTTACGTTCGCTAAAGAACTGGGCAGTTTATGAAGCGATCACTAGCCAAGCTCGACATGAATAAGATTGTGCGATCGATGCTAAAAATGCTTGTGGACATGTATCAGACTACGTTAGCTTGGAATAGAGGTGGAGACGCAAACCATGAGTAGCCAAAGTCCATACGAACAGCTTGGGGTAACAGAGGCTTCCAGCTTTGAGGAAATTCAAGATGCTCGTAATCAGTTGTTTGCGCAACATCAGGACGATCGCAAACAGCTAGAAAGCATTGAGGCCGCTTACGACGCCGTTTTAATGGATCGCTTGCGTCTACGGCAAGAAGGCAAAATCAAAGTGCCCGATCGCATTCGGTTTCCGGAAAAAGTGGTGCCGTTGCCATCCAGCCTCCCGCCCGCGCCCACTAAACAGGGCACGGCGTGGCTACAGCGCTTGATTGACACTCCCAGCCGTACAGATATCCTGATGCCAGCTGGAGTGCTTACAGCGCTTGGTGCCCTCGTGGTGCTTGCGCCCGCCGCTAACGTGGTGCAAATGGCGTTGATTCTGGGGATGGGTGCGAGCTTTTACTTCCTTTACCGGAAGGAACGCAAGCTCGGCAGAACAGTCCTACTGGGTCTCTTGGGGTTGGTCAGCGGCTTTTTAGTCGGTGGCTTGTTAGCTCAGTACTTACCCATTCAAATCACTAGCGTGATTCCAAATCCAAACGTCCTCGTTAGTGTGGTGACGTTCTTCATCCTCTGGTTGGTGAGCAGCTTTTTGCGCTAAAGATGGTTCTGTAAGCTGCCTCGTCTCATCTGCTCGCGTTCGATCGCTTCAAACAAGGCACGAAAATTGCCTTCACCAAACCCTTGAGCGGGTTCTGAGCGCTCGTCGTCATGGCTTGGCTGTCGTTGAATGAGCTCGAAGAAGAAAGTGGGCTGAGGAAAAATCGGTTGGGTAAAGGTTTGCAGCAAAACCGCTTGAGGCGTGTCCGGTTGCCAATCGGCTAAAATTTGCTGCTGCTCCAGTTGTTGGACAATATTGTCTGGTATGGCTAACCCAGAGCGCGCCCGTAACGCTGCATAGTAGGTTGCAGGGACATGGATGAGCGGCAAGTGACGCTGCCTTAGCTGTGCGATCGCCTGCACCAGATTGGTAGTTTTGAGTGCAATATGCTGGATACCCGGACCGTGATTGACATTCAAAAACTCTTGAATCTGCGAGTTTGGCGAAGCGGGTTCGTTAATCGGCAACTGTACCCCGCCGGGCGAAGGATGCCGCATCACGCGACTGCATAGGGCTGAATATGTCGTCTGAATGGCAAAGCCCTGCTGAGGCTGAAGCCCTAAGATTCTTTCATACCAGGCAACCGATCGCTCCAAATCACCCGCTGCCACATTCAAGACAACGTGATCGATGGTTGTAAACAGATCAAGATGACTCGCCTCGCCCCGCCCAACAGGTCTGGTAGAACCACCGCCAGAAACAGGTTGAGCGATCAACACGTCGTCCAACATGGCAGTGGACTGGGGTAGCAGGGAGGTAGCACCAGAGCGTTCCATAAGGGTATGCACGAGATCACCCTCTGCGGCTAGCGTTGCCCACTTGAGGGTTCCGTGCACCTGCACTTCGGTTTGTAGGGGCCGCAGCAAGGTAGCTCCGTGCTGCACCGCATGGGCGATCGTTGCTTCAAGGTTCTCAACACAAAAGGCAACATCGGCAACACCAGGAGGGTGTCGCTGCAAAAAAGTAGCGATCGGGCTACTGTCTACAAGCGCAGCACAAAGCACAAAGTAAATTGCACCCATGTTAACCACTTCAATGGCGCGATCGGCACTGACATCACTGCCTACGGAGCGAAACCCTAATTGCTGGATGAACCAGTCACGAGAGGCGATCGTGTCGTCAACATAGAAACAAACGTGGTCAACCTTCATAAAACTTGAACTTAAGCAAATAACACGTCCGGTGTCAATTTTCTCTGGTTATCCGCGCGTTCAAGTCTTTCTTTAGTATGGAAAGTATGGAAGTTGGGGGCAGGCAGCCACAGAGTTTAAAGTTAATGGCTAATCAACAACCTTCTTATTCCATTCGCTTTACATTTCTTCACCAACATCTCTATCATACTGGCCATGACAGACTTTACAGCAACCCTTTGATAGCTGCGGGTTTACGCATCGCCACCAGCCTGCTTTACTAACATCAGAGCCAACATGAGTTTTAAGGACTGTAAGGAAGATCAATGAAGGAGCTCGATGCCACTCAGGTGGAGCAACTCAAAACGATTGGGGCTTATCTCGGTCGAGAGCGTCAGGAACGAGGCGTTTCTTTGGACACAATCGCTGTCAAGACTTACATTCCGCTGCGTCTTCTGCAAGCGCTAGAAGAAGGGCAAGTTGAGCGGCTACCAGAACCCGTCTTTGTGCAAGGCTTCATTCGCCGCTTTGCAGACGCGATCGGGCTGGATGGGATGACGCTGTCAAAAACCTTTGCGCCACAAGAGTCGTTTATGGTTGAGCGCCAAGCAAAGGGCCTAGACCATTCCCATCCGGTAGCACAGCCGAGTGTAGAGCAGCCAAGCCAAACTGAGATGGCACCTGTAGAGCCCATTGACTTACCGCCTCAGTTTATTCAGCACGATCGCCCCCCTCGTGCTGAGCGATCGTTTCTGCCGTGGATTTTGCTAGGCACTGCCGCTGCACTTATAGTCGGCGTTGGGTTAGCCAGTTTGCTGAATCGCCCCAAACCAGCGATCGAAGCACAACCATCTGAAACGACAGCCAGTCCAGTGGCCCCACCACCAGGAGTCTCAACAGCCCCCAACGCGCCCTCTCCGCAAGCGTCAAGCAACCCCTCGCCGATCGCTTCCACTGAGGCCCCAGCAGCGGCGAACTCACCCATTCAGGTAGCAGTTAACCTGACAGATGAATCCTGGTTTCAGGTGATTACAGATGGCAAGACTGCGTTTGAAGGCATCTTGAAAAAAGGCGAACAGAAAACGTGGACGGCTCAGAAAAAACTGGTGCTGCAAGCAGGTAATGCTGGCGCAGTGTCGGTTTCTTACAACCAGGGCGAATCAAAGCGTCTGGGTGACCCTGGTGAGGTGAAGGATGTCACGTTTCCTCCTCCCAGTGACAAACCAAAACCAGCTTCAGCGAACTGATGTAGCAAGGCACGATCGCCTAGCAAAAAGCTATCAGTCGTCAGCCAGCCATCTTACCCTGATAGCTGATAGCTGATAGCTGATAGCTGATAGCTAATTTTTCGACAACGCCTAAGTTCTATGCCTTTTCAAGCACCTTCTCTTTAAAGACCTTGCCAGCACTGAAGGCAGGTACTCTGGTTGCTGGAATTTGGATGGGCTTGCCCGTGGAGGGATTACGTCCTTCTCGCGCTTGACGATCGCGCGCTTCAAAGGTACCAAACCCAACCAGGGTAACTTTGTCGCCAGCCGCTACGGTTTCGAGAATGACCTCTAGCGTCGCGGTTAAGAGGGCATCGGCATCTTTTTTGGTTACGTTTGCATTTTCCGCGATTTTGTCGATCAATTCACCTTTATTCATGTCCTAAAATCCCTCACAATGTTTGCTGTGATTATACTTGAGGGTTTTGAAAGTGCAAGAGTTTAATTACTCAGGCAGCGATAGTCGGGCAGTGATGGCTGGAGGAAAAGGGCTGAGATGGGTGTGGGGTGTGGGGTGTGGGGTGTGGGGAGTAGGGAGTGAACATTATGGCTGAACAGTGGTACGCTGGCGTTGCCCGCATTCTGGTGAGCGGCTTTAACCTGACCGACACGATCGCCCTCCGTGTCTGGTGGCGCGATCGCGATGAACTCTCGTGCAGCGCCTGAGCGAGTTGATCGAAGCACTGTTGCGGCTGGTGGATGCCAAGCTGGTGATTTTTCTAGACGAAATCGACACGGTGCTGTATCTGAGTTTCTCGGTGGACGACTTTTTTGCATTCATTCGAGGCTGCTACAACGATCGCGCCGATAACCCCACCTACAACCGCCTGACCTTTGCCCTGCTGGGCGTTGCTACCCCCTCCGATTTGATCCGCGACAAGCGCCGCACGCCGTTTAATGTGGGACGAGCGATCGCCCAGACCGCAAACTTGAGCCATCCCTGGGGAATCTGCTCGCTCTGGCTGACACGCTTTTGACTAGACCTGAAGCTATTAACATAGGACAAAGACCGTGTGCAGCGACATTAAGCAACCTTCATCCGACTCATGCACCAAGAATCTCAATTTCTATCACTGGTGCAGAGGTTTTTGAGAGTCTGAAGCGCGATTCTATAGCTGTCGCCAGATAGTTTAGGACATGGGATCAAAGGGGGTGTGGGGGCGTTGCCCCCAGCCAGGGGTTCCACCCCTACACCCCGTCCTAACCAACATGGCTATGGCTATACCAACAAATAAGCGTGCCTGGTCCTCCTTTTCAAAACGGTCATGGCTCCAGCGCAAGCGACGGCTTTTGTTAGTCGTAAGTGTTTGAATAGCAGTCAAAGGCAAGAAACGACTCGCTATGAAAGCGGTTTGTCAGCCTCAAGGGGTTTGTTGCCATAAATTTTTAATAGTTTAATTAAGGCATACTCCTCGTGTAATCCCTCTAAAGTAGAGTGATTAGCTGCGAAAAACTGCGGTAACAAGCTTTAATGACCTCTGACCCATCCTCTGCGCAAGCTCGCTCTGAAACAACGTTGGATGTACTCGACTCCATGCCGTCAAACCGGGTTGAAGCCCCTTTTCCGATCGTGGGTGTAGCCGCCTCTGCGGGAGGGTTAGAAGCCTTTACACAATTACTGAGCCATCTGCCCCTGGATACGGGCATGGCGTTTGTGCTGATTCAGCATTTAGCGCCGGACCACGAAAGTATGCTGACCGAGATTCTGAGTCGAACGACCCAAATACCGGTGCGCGAGGTGCAAAACGGCATAACGGTCGAGCCAAACCAGGTGTATGTGATTCCGCCCAATACCAAGATGATTTTGTCTGGGGGCATGCTGCAATTGTCGCCCCGCGAGAAAGTGTTGGGCAAATATATGCCGGGTGATGCCTTTTTTACCTCCCTCGCCGCCGATCGCGGGCACAAAGCGATCGCGGTGGTGTTATCGGGAGGCGATGGCGATGGCTCACTAGGGCTGACTGCCATCAAGGCAGCGGGCGGTGTCACCTTTGCTCAGTGTGAAGAGACAGCACAATTCGACAGTATGCCTAACACTGCCGTAGCGACGGGGAAGGTCGATTTTGTGCTGCCGCCCGCCAAAATTGCTGAGGCACTGGCAGACCTGAGCCGCAGCCCCATGCTGGTTTGCCCGGTGCCGCTGATCGATACGGAGGCCGCACCCCAAGCGGGCAATGCTCTGACGAACATTTTTGCACTGCTGCGATCGAACATGGGCGTTGACTTTAGCCGCTACAAGATCAATACGATCGAGCGGCGGATGCAGCGACGCATGCTGCTTTACAAGCTGGAAAAATTGGACGACTATGCGACCTACTTGCAGGAACATCCGGTGGAAGTCAAGGCGTTGTATGAAGAAATTCTGATCCACGTCACCAGCTTTTTCCGCGATCCCGAAGCGTTTGACCTGTTGAAAACACGAGTCTTCCCAACGATCGTGGAACATAAGTCGGCAGAGGCTCCCATTCGCATCTGGGTGGCGGGTTGCTCGACGGGCGAGGAGGTTTACTCGATCGCCATCTGCCTGCTGGAGTTTTTGGCAGAGCAAGCGACCGCACTGCCGCTCCAGATTTTTGCGACCGATATCAGCGAACAGGCGATCAACAAAGCCAGAGCGGGTTTTTATCAAGAAAATCAAATGGTGGAGGTGTCGGCAGAGCGCCGCCGCCGTTTCTTTTATGCCCTGGAGGGCGGTGGCTACCAAATCAGTAAGGCGGTGCGCGAACTCTGTGTGTTTGCCCGTCAAAACCTGGGCAGCGATCCGCCGTTTTCTAATCTCGACTTGATTAGCTGCCGCAATGTGATGATTTATTTGGGCGACACGCTGCAAAAGCGCATCATACCCATCTTTCATTACAGCCTCAACCCCACTGGCTTTTTGCTGCTCGGCACGTCCGAAGGCACGGGACAAGCGTCAGACCTGTTTACACTCATCGAGAAAAAGTACAGAATTTATACCAAAAACCCCACTACAACGCGTTCCACCTTTTCGTTTGCCCCTAGCAGCTACCCAATCGCTAAGGTGAGCGAACTGCCGCTGCCGAACCCCTCAGAAGGGTTTGACCTCCAGAAAAAGGTTGATCAACTGATTGCCAACCACTACGCGCCCGTCGGGGTGGTCATTGACGACCAGATGCAAGTGCTGCAACTGCGGGGAGACATCGATCGCTACCTGAAGCTGGTGTCTGGGGTCGCTAACCTCAATCTCTTCAACCTGGTGCGGGATGGCTTACTGGTCGAGTTACGGGCTGCCGTTTATCAGGCGCAGCGGCAAGGCGTTCCCTGCCGCAAAGACGGACTGCGTTTGGAAGAAGGCGATCAAGCGCGCCTTGTTAATCTTCAGGTGATCCCGTTTAAGGGACCGACGGCTGAGGGATACCGCTTTTTAGTCATGTTTGAAGACGCGCCACTCGTGAGTAGCCTTGATTCCATTGATCCAGCCCGCCCCCAGGTTGATTTAGAGCAAGAGATCGCCCGACTGCGGCAGGAGCTTGCCGCTGCGATGCAGGAACGAACGGCAACGCAGGAGTATTTGCAGGCGGTTATTCAAAAGCAGGAAGACAGCAATCAAGACCTCAAAGTTGCCAATGAAGAAATTTTGTCGAGCAATGAGGAACTGCAAAGCACGAATGAGGAGCTAGAAACTGCTAAGGAAGAGATTCAGGCAACCAACGAAGAACTAAGCACCACGAACGAAGAACTCCGCAGCCGCAATGCCGAGTTGCACCAGGTCAACAACGATCTGACCAATCTGCTTGCCAGCATCAACATCCCGATTCTGATGTTGACTAACGACCTCCGCATTCGCCGTTTCACGCCGATGGCACAGCGGTTATTCAGCTTCATTCCCACCGATACTGGGCGACCGTTGAGCGATATCAGCACCGATCTCAATCTGCCAAATTTGGAGGTGCTGCTGTTGGAGGTGCTGGAAACCCTCAGCGTGAAGGAATTAGAGGTGCAAACTCAGGACGGACATTGGTACATGCTCCGCATTCGCCCCTATCGCACGACCGAAAACCAGATTGATGGTGTGGTGCTGGTGCTGCTCGATATTGATGCCCTGAAGCGCAGTGCTGCCACAATCGAAGCGGCTCGCAACTATGCGGAAGCGATCGTCGAAACGGTGCAAGTGCCGCTCGTGGTGCTGGAGTCTGATCTGCGGGTGAACAAAGCCAATCGCGCGTTCTACGAAACCTTTCAGGTGGCACCGCCTGAAACCACGCAAGCCATCCTGTTTGATTTGGGCAATGGGCAGTGGAACATTCCCGGACTGCGATCGCGGCTGGAGGATGTGTTTAGCCATGATGCGGTGCTGCAAAACTTTGAGGTCGAGCATCGGTTTGAGCAGATTGGGCAGAAAACCATGCTGCTGAATGCGTTGAAGCTGCTGGAAGCCGGGGAATCGCCACGGTTGTTGCTGTCGATCGAAGATATCACCGCGCGCAAGCAGTTTGAAACCGAGCGATCGCAGCTTTTGACTCAGGAGCAGTCTGCCCGCCAGTCAGCGGAGACTGCCAACCGCGCCAAAGACGAATTTCTCTCGAACCTCTCGCACGAACTCCGCAACCCGCTCAATACGATGCTGGGCTGGGCGCAAATGCTCCGCCGCAGACAGTTAGATGAAACAGCCGTCAGTCGTGCGCTAGAAGTCATTGAGCGGAGTGCGAGGGCACAAGCGCAACTGATTGAGGACATGCTCGATCTTTCCCGCATTACCAGCGGCAAGCTGCACCTCAACGCGCATTTGCTTGATCTCGTTTCAGTGGTGGCTCCGGCGATCGAGTCGGTGCAACTCGCCGCCGAAGCAAAAGCCATTCAACTCGTGTCGCAGCTCACCTCTACAACCGTTGTGGGCGATGCCGATCGCTTGCAGCAAGTGCTGTGGAATCTCTTGTCTAACGCTATTAAGTTCACGCCAGCCGGAGGGCGAGTTGAGGTGAGACTGGAGCAGGTAGGAGATGGGGGCGCTGGGGCAGCAGGGGAAGCTTTTTCTGCCTCCTCTGCTCCCTACGCCCAAATCACCGTCAGCGATACCGGGCAAGGCATGAGCGCAGAGCTACTGCCCTACGTGTTCGATCGCTTTCGGCAAGGCGATTCCAGCACCACCAAAGGCAGTCAAGGGCTAGGGTTGGGCTTGTCGATCGTCCGGCAGCTAGTGGAACTGCATGGCGGCACGGTGCAGGCAGAAAGCCCCGGCGAAGGGCAAGGTTCTACGATGACTGTACGGTTGCCCTTGCAAGCGCCGCCAGCGACACCAGCGAGTGTCGTACCCACGGCGGCAGAACCTCTGGAGGCTGTGAGTCAGGCGAGGCTGGCGCTCACAGGGTTACGCCTTCTGGTGGTGGATGATGATGTGGATAGCCTTGAGCTGATGCAATATATGTTGACAGATGCGGGGGCAACCGTCGCGGTTGTGACCTCGGTGCGAGAGGCGATCGCAGCCCTGACAGCAGCTCCCGGTAGCTATGACGTGCTCCTGGCAGATATTGGGATGCCCAACGAAGATGGGTTTGCGCTGATGCGTCAGGTCAGAGCGCTAGATGCGAGCGCTGGAGGGCAGATTCCGGCAGCAGCCATTACTGCCTATGTCAGCGATCGCGAGCAGCAAAGAGCGATCGACGCTGGCTTCCAAAGGCACATGGCTAAACCCATTGACCCAACACAACTAATCTTGATGGTGGCGAACCTGGTGGGGCGAGTGGGACGAGCACCAGGTCAAGGTCAGTAGATGGATAGGTACACCATAGATTCAGGTTGAGTAAGATGCCATACAAGTACAGCCCCACGGCAAGCAGTCAGGGTTGACAGAGATGGCACAGTCCCCACAGTTAACAGCGGTGTACCAACGGGCACGGGTACTGCAACAGCGGGCAAGAAAGCTACCCGCGCAGCAAGCCATTCTCTCACAAGCCTTACAGGAGCTTCAAGCGGTCTTAGAAGAGTTGCAGGCATCTGAAGAGTCCCTGCCCGAACAAAATGAAGCGCTGGTCAGCACTCGTCAAGCCGTAGAGGCGGAACGTCAGCGCTATCAGGAACTCTTTGCGTTTGCACCGGATGGCTATCTCGTCACAGATGCAAATGACAGAATCCAGGAAGCGAATGCTGCGATCGCCCTTGACCCCAGTTTGAAATGGGCGATCGAGGCACGCGACGAGGTGCTGAAGCAGATGAAGCACTAGAGCGATGGAGCGGAGAGGGGAGGGGCGATCGCTAAAATTCACCTTAGAATTAAGGCAAATAGACCGACTCATTCCTTTGCCATGAGCACCCATCCTCTCCTCAAAGTCGAAATCTCTCAACTCAGCATTGCTGAACGCATTCAGCTAGCCGAAGATCTTTGGGACAGCATCCTGGAGCAGCAAGACGAACTCCCTTTAACCGACGCACAGAAGCGAGAACTCGATCGACGACTAGAACTCTATCAGCAAGATCCAACCGCTGGCTCAACGTGGGAAGACGTTAAGCAACGCTTAGGTTTCGCTCAATGAGTCATGGACTCATAATCCGTCCAGAAGCGGAGTTGGAGATTCAAGACGCATTTGAGTGGTATGAAGCACAGACGTTAGGCTTAGGGTCTGAATTCGTCCGAGCCGTTGATACCTGCTTGTCTGGCATTGGACGTAACCCACTCGCCTATCCCATCATCTACCAACAAGCCCGACGAGCCTTAGTCAGACGTTTCCCCTATGGCATCCTCTACGTCTTTGACCAGGACATCATTTCCGTGGTCGCTTGCTTCCACAGCAAACGTAACCCGCGATCGTGGCAAGCTCGACTTTAGCTCCAGCCCCACTCAGAAGACGCAACAATCGCCCTTGGCCCCAGCTTGAAATGGGCGATCGAGTCACGCGATGAGGTGCTAAAACACATCAAGCGGTAGAGCGATGGAGTGGAGAAGGGAGGGGCGATCGCCTGCTCTGGTCTGTGCGATACCATTCAGATAGAGCTAGAGACGTCCTATGCAAACCAGCGAAATTGAACTGAGCGATCAGCAAGTCAGTGCTATTCGGACCATCGCGCAGCAAACGGGCAAAACCGAGCACGAAATTCTGAGTCAGGCGATCGCGCAATTCATCAGTCAATTTGCGATCTCAAACCGTCAAACGCTCCTCCAGAAGGCACGCGGCATGTGGCACGATCGAGCGTTGTCAGACCTGACTGCCTACCGCAACGAGTTCGATCGCGACAATGCGCCAGAATAATCATCGTGCCTGAACGCTTACTGCTTGATACCGATGTTTTGATTGACTATCTGCGTGGCAATGCGAACGCGATCACTTACCTTGAAAATCAATCGGCTCATCTCCAGATCGCTGCCATTACCGTTGCTGAGCTCTATGCTGGAGTCCGCGATGGAGAAGAACGAGCCAAATTAGACGCGTTTGTCTCTGCTTTTGAAATCATTCCTACCACAAAAGAAATCGCGCTGAAAGGCGGGCTTTACCGTCGTGATTATGGCAAAAGTCATGGCACAGGCTTGGCAGATGCCTTGATTGCAGCAACCGCAGAACTTGCACAAGCAACCTTCGTCACGATGAATCGGAAGCACTTTCCCATGCTGCCAACGGTTATTACTCCATATCAAAGAAGTTGAAGTTGCCAGCCTGTGAGGTGTTAAACAGATAATTTCCTATCTCTGATTCAATTTCAGCGATCGCCCTTGACCCCAGTTTGAAAGGGACGATCGAGGCACGCGACAATGTGCGAGCGCAGATCAAGCGCTAGAGCGATGGAGCAGGGAAGGGAGGGGCGATCGTGCTCAAATAAACAACCCAGGATCAACGTGAAAAAACGCGCCTAGAGCCTTTGCTTGAAAGGTACTTATTTCACGATCGCCACTCATGACGGCTGCGATCGCGTCTTCAGAGCCAAGTAACTCGCTTAAATCTGCTGGTTGAAGCTGACGTTGCTCCATTAAAAACAGCAATCGTGAACGCGGCGTTGACGCTGTACCGGGCAAATAATGCTCTTGCTCAAACTTTTCAATCAGCGTGATGAGCAACGCGAATAGCTCATTCTCTTCCAGGCTGCGATTTGGACGATGCATTAACGTTTCCACGATCGCTAATGCTTCGTCATTTTCGGCTTCAGTTCGAATCAGTTTTGGCTGATATTGAGACAAAAGCTCACCATATTTCTTGGGATTAAACATAAAGGTCATGCTTCCACTACCCCCTGTCATAATCCGCATGGGTCAGAATGCACTTGATATTAATCAATCGCCCTTTATAATCAATGCTCACAATTAAACGATTCCGATTGCCTTGCAGGTTGAAGACTGTAAAATTATCAACAGCTTCAGCCAACGGAAAAGCTGCTTGAACCTCAATTAAATGAGACCAATTTGCCCCGATCGCAATCTTAAACCAATCATCCAAACTACTCCGACAAGCAGAATGAGTTTGACCAAATTCGCGGAAGCGTTTATAGCTGATGACGTGCATCGAAAGGATTTTTGCTCCCCTTGGCAGGTTCTCGTTGTAGCTTCAACGTAAAGTGCCGCCATGCTCCAGCTGTTGTTTAACAACGAGAGCATGGCTGCACTGCTCATTAGATTGAAGCGCGATCGCTACTTTTCGATCTTCACTGAAAGAATTTTGTCACCCTTGCGGAGTGCATTTACCACAGCCATATCCTGAGTTTGACCAAAGGTGGTATGAACACCATCCAGGTGAGGCTGGGGCGAATGGCAAATAAAGAATTGGCTACCACCTGTGTTGGGACCAGCGTGAGCCATTGATAAGGTACCTGCGAGGTGTTTATTATGGTTCAGTTCGTCCTTAATCTTGTAGCCCGGCCCACCTGTACCCGTTCCTAGAGGGCATCCTCCCTGCACCATAAAATCGGGAATGACACGATGGAACGCTAAGCCGTCGTAAAAGCCTTTCTCAGAAAGATCGACAAAGTTTTTGATCGTATTCGGCGCGTCGGCGTCGAATAAATCGAGATTAATAGTTCCCTTATCGGTTTCCATGATGGCGCGGGTCATAATGTCTCCTTAGTCCGGCGTGCGGTCGTTAGTTTAGAAAAGTCATCTAAGATCCTAACGCTCAGATGTGACTTGCAGTCTTTTATACGAAAAATTCTCACGGGAATCGACCTTAAACCAGGTACACCGAACCCAGAGTCGAACGTTTCGTCTTATGCAGACTCAGGATTCAGTTTGCCCATTTCCCATGTCGTGTACGTGCCGATCGGGCTCCAAAGCAGATACGGCACCAATAGTAACGCTGCCCATCCTGAGCTTTGCCACACGACGAGAGTCAACACTAGCCCAATCACAACGCCAACACCACCCACGATCGTGCCAGCCTTTAAGCTCCGCAGCCAGAGGGTGACAGGAGAATAGAGCACGATCGCCACTTCTAGCACGGCATAAGCACCCATGAGAAACCAGGTGTTGCTCGTGCCAGGGTCACGTTCCCACACGATGTAGGCTGACCAGGCGCCACAAATTAGAATAAACGTCCAGATGACGGGAATCAGCGCTTCAAAAGTCAACCAAAGTGGTCGTTGCAGCCGTGAAAACCACTTGACATCTTTGGGGCGCAGAATACTACTGGCAAACGCGATCAAGAAAGCCACTCCTCCAATCACCATCCAGGACTTAATCATATGTTTCCATGCTCCACAGCCTAACTATCTACACGTTAGGCGTGCAGATTCACCAATTATGTCAGCACGAGGGAACAACTTAATCCATCTCTGGGGCGATCGTGAAGGGCATTACTCAGCTTGACAGTAACGGTTCACCGCTTGCACTAGCGAACCTTCACGCGCCTGGGTTTCAATCAAAGTGCGATTGACTTGACTGACCACCTTAAAGTTGCTGGCAGGAGCAGTCACCACTGCACCACTGGCTTTACTGGTATCGCGATACAGCTTAATAAACTGCCATTGAAACCCTTCAATTTGCTGGTTAGAAAATTCCATCAGTTCCAGCTGATCAGCATAGCCATCGAGCTGAATGGCTGTCTTCAGCAGACGCCGATTATCTTCGGTGATCGTTTGCCCCAGCGCATCTGGTTGTGCGTCAGCGGCTTCGTTGACGATCGCGACTAAGCGGTTGCACTGAAACACTTTGCTATTGCCGTGGTTTGTTGCTGCCGCAGTTAAAAAGCAGGCTACCACGAACGAGAAAGCATACTTGCGGGTGAAGAATGTGGCTCGTCGCGTTGCTCTGGTAGCAGAGTCCTCACGAGTTACGGTTTTCACTAAGCAGCTCCAGAAAATGTGTTTGCACTGGATGTGAAAAGCCGTATTTGCTCGGGGGCAAAAGCGAATACAGGTCAAGTCTCACACAACACAATACGTTCTAGCAAGCTGCAATCCGTACAAACCACCAAAGAGCGATGAAGCTTTGATGAACATCAGCTAAAGATTGTGCCGAAGAATTCAATGGCCTCTTTTAACGCCCCAATAAACACGTCAATCTCTTCGGAGGTGTTGTAAAAGTAAAGGCTTGCCCGTGCAGTGGATTGAGCACCCACATGGCGATGCAGGGGTTGAGTGCAGTGATGCCCGGCACGAATCGCTACCCCTGCCTGATCCAGAATGGTGGACAGGTCGTGGGGATGCACATCACCAGCAGTGAATGCAGCTAAGGCTGCCCGGCCACTACCATCCACATTCGGTTTGGGGCCGTACAGTCTTAATTCAGGAATTTGTTGAAGCTGCTGAAACAGATAGCCGGTCAGCTCTTCTTCGTACGCGTGGATGGCATCCATACCGATCGCACTCAAATAGTCTACCGCTGCACCCAGCGCGATCGCCTCTGCAATCGCAGGCGTACCCGCCTCAAACTTGTGGGGCAAATCCGCATAGGTAGCATGGTCGAGAAACACATCCGCGATCATCTCGCCGCCACCCAAAAAGGGAGGCATAGAACGCAATAGCGACAGCTTGCCGTAGAGAAAGCCAATGCCGGTAGGCGCGCACATCTTATGACCAGAGGCGACGAGCCAATCGCAGTCCATAGCCTGCACATCGATCGCCATGTGTGGCACACTCTGGCAGGCATCAATGAGAACTTTCGCACCGTATTGGTGGGCGATCGTGCAAATTTCTTTGGCAGGATTAATGCAGCCCAGGGTGTTAGAGACGTGCACCACTGAAACCAGCTTCGTCCTGTCCGACAGCAAAGACTTAAAATGCTCCAGGTCAAACTCTTCCGTTTCCGTTAGCTCGACAAACTTAAGGACAGCGCCCGTTCGTTGCGCCAGCATTTGCCAGGGGATCAAATTGCTGTGGTGTTCCATCACCGAGAGAATAATCTCGTCGCCCTGCTTCACATTGGCGTTCCCCCACGCATAGGCAACCAGATTAATGGCTTCAGTGGCATTGCGGGTGTAGACAATTTCTTGCCGTGATGCCGCGTTCACAAACGCTGCGACCTTGTCCCGCGCCCCTTCATAGGCATCCGTTGCCCGTGAACTCAGCGTATGTACGCCGCGATGCACGTTGGCGTTGTCGTGCTCATAGTAATAGCGGAGCGCATCCAGAACCGCGATCGGCTTTTGCGAGGTCGCCGCATTGTCCAAATACACCAGTGGCTTGTCGTGAATCTGCTGGTGAAGGATGGGGAAATCAGCGCGGACTTTAGCGGCGAGGGGCTTTGTTTGGATGAGGGTCATAACGCGGAAAGGATGAAGGATGAGGGCTAAAGGATGAATGCTAACCATCTGTAGGGACGTTACAGGTAACGTCCCTACAGATAAAAGGCTTCAGGCTTGCTGGATACGAACGATCGCCGCCAATTTCGCTTTTAACGACACGACTGGGATCTCGCGAATAACCTCATACGCAAACGCGTAGGTCAACAATTTGCGGGAACTATCTTCATCGATGCCACGACTTTGCAGGTAAAAAACTTCATCGCTGTCGAGCTGGCTGACGGTCGCACCGTGAGTACACTTCACGTTGTCGGCGGTAATTTCTAGCTGAGGTTTCGTATCGACCCGTGCTTTGGGCGACAGCAACAGATTACTGCTGAGTTGCTTGGCATCAGTGAGTTGAGCGGCTTTGGGCACAAAGACTTTGCCGTTAAAGACCGCATGAGCCCGATCGTCCACAATGCATTTATGAATCTGATTGCTGCTGCCGTGGGGATGGGTGTAGGCAATCGTGCTGTGCGTATCCGCCACCTGTTCACCACTGATGATTGTCAATCCATTCAGGGTTGTTTCGGTCTGTTCGCCAGTGTGATGAACCTCTAAATTGTGACGCGATAGCTTCCCGCCAAGGCTTACAGCATTGCAGGTATAGCGAGAATTCGGCGCTTGCGAAACAGCAGTCATACCAATATGAAAGGCGGCATCGCTATCCCGCTGAATGCGCGTATGGTTCACTGCCGCATTCGTATCAAGCCAGATCTCCGTAACGGAGTTGGTAAAATACGTACCTTCGTAAAGCGTGACGTACTCTTCAATCAGCGTCAGTTGGCTACCTGATGCAGCAACAATCAGCGCACGAGGATGAACGATCGTCGGCTGCGTTGCCGTTGAGACGTACAAAATCTGGATGGGTGTGGCGATCACTTGATTTTTTTCGACCCAAACGAGCGCACCATCCGTCAAGCTAGCGGTGTTGAGTGCTATAAACGTTTCCTCCGAACCCTGCTGCTGCGCCAGGTAGTTTGGCAGATCACTAAGGAGTTCTACGCCAGCAGCGAGACTCGTGACAATCACCCCATTAGGCAGGTCATCCACAGCAGACAGAGCGGGATCATAATGTCCATCCACAAAAACCAGGCGACTACTGACCGCCTCTGGCAGGATGAACGGCTGAATCTCGTCGAAGCTCAACGTGGGAGCTTGCTCACTGCTTGCCTGAAAGCTAATTTGCAACAGGTCGGATAAGTCTGTAAAGCGCCATTCCTCGTCACGAGTAGACGGAATCGCAAGTTCCTGGACTCTCGCAGTGGCGCGATCGCGAATCTCTTTTAACCACCCTTGCGTCAGGCTGGGACGTAAGTTAAGAAGGTTCGTCAGGTAGGCAGCGCGATTAATCGTTGTCTTACCATTCGCTGTCAAAACGTCGGACACGGTCGATTGGGTTGTCATCGTGCACCGACCTCCGCTGCTTCCTCTTCGCGCACCCAGTCGTAGCCACGGGCTTCTAGCTCCAGCGCCAGTTCCTTGCCGCCGGTGGTGAGGATGCGGCCACCTTCCATCACATGCACGTAGTCGGGAGTGATGTAGTCGAGCAAGCGCTGATAGTGGGTAATCAGGACGATCGCGTTCTCCGCATGCGCCAGTTGATTCACGCCATTCGACACAATCTTGAGTGCATCGATATCCAGACCCGAATCGGTTTCGTCCAAAATGCCGAGCATCGGCTCTAGCATCGCCATTTGTAGAATCTCGTTGCGCTTCTTCTCACCACCCGAAAAGCCTTCATTCAGGCTGCGGCTGAGAAACGCAGGATCCATTTTGACGATATCTAGTTTTTGGTTCACCAAATCGTCAAAGTCGAAGGCATCCAGTTCCTCTAAACCTTGATGTTTGCGTTTGGAATTGTAGGCAACGCGCAAAAAGTCGAGATTGCTCACGCCAGGAATTTCGATGGGATATTGGAAGGCGAGGAAAATACCCGATCGTGCCCGCTCTTCTGCCTCTAGCTCCAGCAGATTTTTGCCCTGAAAGGTAATCTCACCACCCGTAACGGTGTAATCAGGATGTCCCGCCAGTACCTTAGAAAAGGTACTTTTGCCAGAGCCATTGGGTCCCATAATGGCGTGAATTTCACCCGCTTTCACCTCCAGATTCAACCCTTTGAGAATCTGAATCCCATCCACTTCAGCGGTCAGATTCCGCACTGAAAGGATCACGTTACTGCCTTCGTTAATCATTCTCATCCTCTACAAAAATTAGTCATTAGTTTCCTAGCAATCAACCACCAGGAGAACGCATCCAGAACTAACAACCAACAACTAACTACTTTTCCGGTATGCCCTTTCTTGTATGCCTAAAAGGCGTTACGGGCTTTAAAACTGAATTTATCCGACACTGCCTTCAAGCTTGAGGCTGAGGAGGCGATCGGCTTCTACGGCAAACTCCATCGGCAACTGGTTAAACACATCCTTACAGAAGCCGCTAATCATCATCGAGATCGCGTCCTCGGCGGAAATGCCACGCTGGGAGAAGTAAAACAACTGGTCTTCGCCAATCTTCGACGTTGACGCTTCGTGCTCTACTTTGCCTTTGTTGTTCTGCACTTGAATGTAGGGAAAGGTATTGGCTTGAGCATTGTCGCCAATCAGCATGGAGTCGCACTGAGAATAATTCCGTGCACCAGTTGCTTTAGGACCAATCTTCACCAAACCGCGATAGCTGTTCTTGGAACGCCCTGCCGAAATACCTTTGGAAATAATCGTGCTGCGGGTATTCTTGCCGATGTGCACCATTTTGGTGCCCGTATCGGCTTGCTGGTAGTGATTCGTCAGCGCGACCGAGTAGAATTCGCCCACGGAGTTATCACCGACTAACACACAGCTAGGGTACTTCCAGGTGATTGCGGAACCTGTTTCCACTTGCGTCCAGGAAATTTTGGAGTTCACGCCCTGGCACAAGCCGCGTTTGGTCACAAAGTTATAGATGCCGCCCTTGCCGTTGGCATCGCCTGCATACCAATTCTGCACGGTGGAATACTTGATATCGGCATTGTCGAGCGCCACCAGTTCCACAACAGCCGCATGCAGCTGATTGGTATCAAACATCGGTGCGGTACAGCCTTCCAGATAGCTGACCGAGCTGCCTTCTTCGGCCACAATCAGCGTCCGCTCAAACTGACCTGAATCGCCATTGTTAATGCGGAAATAGGTCGAAAGCTCCATCGGGCATTTTGTGCCTTTGGGAATGTAGACGAAAGAGCCATCGCTGAACACTGCCGAATTGAGTGCTGCGAAGTAGTTGTCGCCAACCGGAACCACGCTACCAAGGTATTTCTGAATCAGCTCAGGATGCTCTTGAACCGCTTCGGCAAAGGAGCAGAAGATGACGCCTTCTTCGGCCAACTTCTCTTTAAACGTTGTGGCGATCGAAACGCTGTCAAAAATCGCATCCACTGCAACGTTGCTCAGACGCTTCTGCTCCGAAAGCGGAATGCCCAGCTTCTCAAAGGTATCCAGCAGTTCAGGATCGACCTCTGACAGGCTCTTCTTCTTCTCTTTCACCTTCGGCGCAGAGTAATAGACGATGTTCTGGTAGTCGATCGCTGGATAGCTCGCGTTCTGCCAAGTCGGCTCCGTCATCTTAAGCCATTGACGATAGGCCTTCAGCCGAAACTCCAGCATGAATGGCGGCTCTTCTTTCTTCGCCGAAATCAGCCGCACAACATCTTCACTCAACCCACGCGGAATCGTATCAGACTCAATATCCGTTACGAAGCCATATTTGTAAGGCTGATTAACTAAGTTCTGAACAGTTGGACTCATGGGTAGTGTTCTCTGGTCTACGTTGGGGATGACGATCGGGGCAGAAAAATTAGTGGTTAGCCGTGTTGCTGGCTGGTGGTGCTTCTGATTTCGTCAAAGGTAATCTCTTGCTGATCGCCTGCAAAATCGTTGTCGGCAGTCAAGAACAGCATGCAGTGACATTCTTTGCGTTCACGCATGGGGACACAAGGACAGTTCCAATAAGCAGCTTCAACTTCAGCCGCCTTGTCTTCGTAATGGCGGCAAGGACAGAGCGGTGAGCCCAGATCGTCTTTGTGCTTCGCCAACCCTTCAATGACCACCGCTGTCACTCCAGGATCGACGCAAAAGTAGGTGCCCGTACGCTTTGCATAGGTGATCGAAAAGTGCCTCATCGCTTCGAGGCTTTTGTCAGTAGATTGGACGGGTTGACTGGATTGAGTCTCTGAGTTCATGAGGCCGCGCGACAAGACAACGGATCGATTCTATAATTAAAACAACACGTTTGTTGCTTAACTACATTGTAAGATACTTTAACAACATTGTTGTTGTCAAAGTCCGACTTGAATCAACACTGCTGGTATGACGTTGCTAGTGGTGTAGCACTCAAGCCCCAGGTAACAGTCCACTTGTCAAGATTGCTGCTCTCTCATTCGGCTAGTTCAACGGGTGAATTTTAGGAGTCGGCTTTACCGCTGAAAGAAAGAATGACGACTATTCAACAGCCCTCTACAAAGCAAGATATCCTTCACCACTTGCTGAAGCAAGGAAAATGTACAGTGCAGGAACTGGCTGAACGGTTGCAAGTCAGCCCGCAAGCCGTGCGGCGGCACTTGAAAGATTTGGAGACGGACGGGTTGATTGTCCATGAGGTGCTGCAAGCAGGGATGGGACGCCCAAACTATAGTTATGTTCTTAGCCAGGAGGGGCGCGATCGCTTTCCCGATCGCTACGACGATTTTGCGGTTTCCCTTCTAGACACCCTGGCAGAAACGGTCGGCGCTGATCAAATGGGTTCCATCTTACGCAAACAGTGGGAACGTAAAGCGATGGAATATCGCGATCACATCGGTAATGGTGCCTTGAAAGAACGGGTTTCCAAACTGGTTGAACTTCGACGCGCTGAAGGGTACATGGCAGAATGGCATCCGATCGACGCGAATGGGGCAGTCATTGGGTCGGTACAGAGTGAAAGCAATCCTGCTGCCCGCTTTATCTTGACAGAATACAACTGCGCCATCGCTCACATTGCTGAATCATTCCCCAGCGTTTGCGGACACGAGCTTGAAATGTTTGCTGCTGCCTTAGACTGCCGTGTCGAACGCACTCACTGGCTCGTTAATGGTGAACATCGCTGTGGTTATTTAATTCAGCCAAAGTAAGTAACCACCATCGATTGCACCAACCAATAAAGATGGGGAGTCAGGAGCCAGAATTCAAGAGTCAGCAGAACTGAGTCATGCTGCTTTCTGAGTTCCATTTTCGAGCCAGCGGTCATTTATGCAACCATCTACAGAATTTCTCACCCCCGAAGAATGTGCCGAAGTTGATCAAGCGCTGTTAACTTCGCGCGAACGGTTTTCGGCGCGAGTAGCCATTTATGCGCTGCGGACACTCAAGCAAATTGCTCAAGTCAATGGGGTTGCGATTACGAAACTAGACCCCAAGCAAATCGAGGCGTGGGTGTATCAAGACGAAAGCTTGCAAACAGGCATCGATCGAGAGTTTCGCTCGTTCTTTGCGCAATTGGTGATTGCCTCACTAAACCCTTTACAGCAAGCCGCACGAGCAACCGGGGTGCCGATCGAGAGTCTCACCGTTGCTCAGGTGATTATCTGGTTTGAGGAACAGGCAAAGTTAAACCTGAGCAAAATAACTTCAGATCTTTAGAGTGCTTTGTTAGTGCTGGTGCAAAAGCAAAGCAGAGTAGTGTGCCGTCAGCGCCGCCTTTAAGCTAATAGCCATCAGCCCTTAGGGTCAGGCACAGAAACAACACACCAGTCGACCACGAATTCTGGTAGGGATATTGCACTGCAATGCCCTTACGCTGGGATGCTATTTGTCCGCAAGTCCCTTACTGGACATTCGGTGGTCGTTCAACCTTGACAGGCAGAGACGTCGGTTGAGGCGAAAGTTTGTGTTTCACAGGCGCACTTTGTACCAGAAACACCGCGGTGCCCACAAAGATTGCGCTACCCAAAACAGTCCATACAATGGAAGGAATCACCAACCTGAAGTCGCGCTGCATACGAGCGAGGGGGCGGCTTTCGCGGCGCAACATCTGACCGGTCGCAAGGTGATTGAGGGTAAAAGGGTCACGTACATAATGCCCACTCCAACTGACGACCAGTCGCTCACGACAATTTTGGCAAGTAAGCAGCCCCTTCAGAAGTTTGTGAGGCTTAATGACACCAGCACGATGACAGATTGGGCAAACAGGAGAAGGGGTGTCAAATGTATGAGCATTCATCTGAGTCATTCACCGTTACAAAGGCTTACTTAATTAACTCAACGGGTAGTGCCTTGAGATCGTGCGTCTAAGCGTTCTGCGAAGCAAGTTTCTCACTAGAAACATTGCTTGGATAGACTGTACGCAGCTTTTCGGAGTGTATGCGCGATCGAACCCACTTGAATGGTCTCCTAAAGTTAATTTCTGAATGTTTGCATTCTGTCTTAATCGACGGTCAATAACAGCTTTTAGGAGGGTCAGCTAAGAGTGTCTTTAAAATAACTCTTAGCCATAAAAGGTGCTGGCACTGGTTGGTAACTAGCAGCTTACAATCAGCAGGAGCGCTTGCAGTGCAGGGACTGAAGCAATCAATCTGAGCGTTAGCGTTGCATGGTTATTGTTCCCGCAGAAAGAGCTTGCAGCGTTTTCAAGCTCCAGCGCGTGACGCCAGATGCCACCTCAGTGTAGCTTGGGTTACCCAGCGTTGAGAACCCTTTAAGCAATCCTGTTTGATTTTTTAACTTTCATCAAGGCTCAACTGTAAAAAGGCTGAAGCTGCGGTAAGGGCAGTCGAGAGGAGGCTATCAATCAATGACTGAACTCACTCCTAACCGCGTCATAGCCGATTTTTACTGTTAGAAGGCGATATGAGAAGGCGATCGCACCCCTTCATAGCGCCTAAGATGAACCGATGCTGACTCCAAGAACTGGCGATTAGAGTGCTGGCCAGCAGGCGATGATCGTCAAAATGAGTGAGAATAAGGATGCTAGTTATAAAAGTTAAAGTGTATCTCATAATTGTTCGTGCTGCTTGATGGCCACCAGCCCTCCCCCTGATGCTCTGACACCTCCAGCGACAAATTTCAAGCCGTCTTCCACTTACCTGACCAGTACACTTAACCGCTTTCAGCCTGCACCCGAAACGCTTGTGCTGCTTCTAGCGCTGGTCATTGGTAGCAGTACCGGTTGTGCCGTTGTTCTTTTCCATTACCTGATCCAGCAGATCCAAAGCTTCATGCTCGAGGATGTCATGGGGGTCATTGCGCCTCTTGGCTTCTGGACGCTCGCCTGCATTCCCGTCTTGGGTGGTCTCATTGTGGGAAGTATGCGCTGGCTATGCCAGGATTTTGGTCCTAGCCTCTCGGCACTGATTGCGGCCGCACAAGGGCTCGGTAGTATTTCACCGTTGCGGGCAAGCGCGAAAGCCGTTGCTGCCTCAGTGTCACTGGGGTCGGGTGCCTCATTGGGGCCTGAAGGACCCAGCGTTGAAATCGGTGCCAACATTGGGGTCGTCATTGGGCAGGCGCTACAAATGTCAAAGGAACGACAGCGGCTGTTGCTGGGGGCTGGGGCGGCCGCAGGGTTGGCTGCTGGCTTTAACGCCCCGATCGCGGGTGTCTTTTTTGCACTAGAAGTGGTTTTGGGCGCCACGTTTGCCACGTCTGCGGTCAGTGTCGTCTTGCTGTCGGCTGTGGTTGCCGCCTTGATCGCCCAAATTGGCTTAGGTGGACAACCCCCATTTACGCTGCCTAGTTATGAGGTTCGCAGCCCGTTAGAACTGCCGTTATATCTGGGGCTAGGGCTCTTTGCCAGTTTGGTGTCGATTGCTTACACTCAGTCGATCCAGACGGCACAACAGCTTTTTGACGGACACACCCCTGGTCTAAGCTGGATGGGTCAAGTACCTGTAGCCCTGCGCCCAGTAATCGGTGGTCTGTGTGTTGGCCTTGTCGCGTTGCAGTTTCCCCAAGTTCTAGGCATTGGCTACGAGACGGTAGAAGCGATGCTGCGGGACGTCGAGTTTTCGCTGCCGCTGCTGCTTAGCCTCCTGGTGACGAAACTGGCAATGACAGCAGTGAGCCTGGGCAGTGGTTTGGTTGGCGGGTTATTTGCGCCAGCTATGTTCTTGGGTGCCTCTCTCGGTGCAGCCTATGGTAAGGTCATGGCGATCGTGCTGCCCATTGCACCCGGCGACATTGCGGCTCCACCGGCCTATGCCATGGTCGGCATGGCAGCCGTGCTGGCAGCGAGTACCCGTGCACCTTTAACCGCGATTCTCCTTTTGTTTGAGCTAACGCGTGATTATCGGATTATTTTGCCACTGATGGCTGCTGTGGGTTTAAGCGTTTGGCTGGCTGATCGTCTCAAGCCGGTAGTGCACAGCGACACAGCCATTCAATCAACTGGTCTACCGCTTCAAGCAGACCAGGACGCAGAAATATTGCACCAGCTTTATGTGCGGCAGGCGATGCATCAAAACGTCTTGTCGCTGCCGTTGGCGCTGCCGGTTTTACAAGCAGGCTTAGCGATGACCCAGCACCCATCTCGGAGCGCTCTAGTGGTCAATGAGGCTGATCAGCTAGTTGGCATTGTGACCTTGCAGGATGTCCACCGCTTCATTTCACGGTGGGAAGCATACCTTCAGACCCATATCCCAACAGAGGTTCTTAGCCTTGGACCCACGATACAAACATTGGATGCTATATGCACAAAAGAGCTGCTTTGCGCCTATGAAGACGAGCCGATTTACGATGCCTTCATGCGGATGTCTACAAGAGGCTTGCGACAACTACCAGTGGTCGATCGTGATGACCCGCAGCACCTTTTAGGGCTCTTAGAGCAGGAAAGAATTACTTTGGTTTGCAGCCTCGCACTCATGCAGCAATCGCTTCATCCTTACCTGGAAGCGCCCTTTGCAACGGAGCCATTATTGCCTCAAGCACAAACGCCTGTCTAGCTGTCACTTGTTGCGAATCGTCCAAATATTGCTAAACATCATCAGCAGCCCGCCAGCAAAGATAGCGATCGCTAGCCCAGCCGGTAATGCAGTCATCCAATCGATCGTTTCCATTTATGCGTCTTCATCCAGTTGGTCAATCTGCTTGAGGTGGATATGCTTGCGACCTAAGGAAATCTCAAATTCGTCACCGGGCTTTAGTTCCATCTGCTTGGTGTAAGCAGAACCGATCAGGAGATTGCCGTTGGACTGAACACTAATTCGGTAGCTTGCACTACGACCACCACGACCGTTTGCGTTTTGCTTGCCATCCAGCTCAATGCCTTCAGCGTCAATCAACGCATTCAGGAACTTCATCATGTTGACCCGCTCTACACCGTTTTTTGTCACCGTGTAGTAGCCGCACTCCCGCGCTTTTTCTTCCTTGCTGTGATGCTCTAACTCTTTCACTTTTTTGAGCAGTGCTTCACCCATAAGAGGCTCAATTTTTTTCTTTTTACTCATCAACTTAGCTCGGAATTATATGGAGTAGCTCTCAGATTGACTGACATCGGCCAGAAGGTAAATGCTTTAACTGCTTTCCTACCTATCAAATCATAGTACACCGTCTGTATGTTTTTTTTCATACCCTATCTGCTAATTCACTTGGCTAATTTACTGCGGAGTGAATGCGATCGTTACTAATCACTAAGCAGACTGATCCACTGACAGTAATTGTTCAAAGCATGTAACGATTGGGTGAAATGCAGAGCAGTTCCTTCAGCATTGCTCTGAAAGGTTTTCGTTGCTATTGCAATCGTTCTCGGTTAAGCCCTGATGGAGGGAAGTTACAGGCGACGCAATCTTTGACTCCGCAGGCTCAACGAAGCAGTCGTTTGACCTCTGGTGGCACCTGTTGGGCGCTTACATCACCAACAGATTCTGCCTGTTCAACGACTGCTTTAAACTAACAAAAAGAAAAGGAGGGCAGAAGACTTTTCGGTCTCTTTACCCTCCTCCTCTCTGAGTACTTCTCTTGAAGCCAGCAGTGCCTTGCTAAAGTCATGCGTCGCTAGCTCACAGGTCAAATACAAACTCTCAGCTTACTGAGCCGGTTGCTGACGGTTTTGCTGCCGCTGCTGCCGTTGCTGCTCTAGCTGTTGCCGCTGCTCAGGCGTGAAAACGGCAGCCATCTTTTGCTTCGCATCCTGACGGATAGCTTTGATTTTAGCTTTTTGGTCAGCGGTTAGATTGAGGGATGCCCACAGGCCACGGGCTTTTTGTCCCTGTTGCCCTTGTTGCCTCTGCTGTTTAGCAGCCGCTAGCTGATCTTTTTGCTCCTGCGTCAGGATGGACTCAATCTGGCTACGGGTCGACTCACGAATTTGCTTGAGTTGCACTTTCTGATCGGCAGTCAGATTCAGGTTAACGCCACGTTTTTGATGCCGCTCAGCAGGAACAGTCGGAGTTTGAGCGACGACAGGCAGCATGGGCACCGCGTAGGACAACGCGAGTGCTAAGGCTCCGGGTAGGAGTAAGGAGCGTTTCATGTTCATAGTGCGGTTGTGTACCTTGAAATGATCTGGGTTAAGGAGAAAACACTGAAGCATCAGTTATATATCCTTAGACCACTCATCGTTTCAGAAGGTTCAACGCAGGTTAAGACTCAAGCAGAACGTCCTAAGGACTTGTTAAGAAATATAGCTGTTGTCACCAAGCTTAGGACATTGGGATCAAAGGGGGAGTGGGGCGTGCCCCCAGCCAGGGGTTACACCCCTGCACCCCGTCCTAACCAGCATGGCTATAGCTATAACTGCACATTTTGATTGAGCTCTCAGCGTTCAGCACTGAGAGAAAGCTAATCGCTGACGGCTGAACGCTTAAAACCATGAGGTTATTTCTGTACAGCCCCTAAGGTGGTGATGTAAAGGACAGCCTCATCGCTCGGAATACCCAACACTTCGTTCACCTGGTCGTCAAAGAAACCAGCGATGCCGCTGACACCTAGTCCAAGCTGAGTGGCTGCCAGGTTGAGCCGTTGCCCTAAATGTCCGGCATCGGTGTGAAGGTAGCGATAAACGCGATCGCCATAGGCCGCGATCGCCACCTTAAGGTCTGCTGTGTGGAACAGAACCGCTCCAGCATCGCGACCCAGATCTTGTTGCAAACAGAGAAAGTGTAATTCTTGGCGGAAGTTTTTGAAGCGAATTTGGCGAAGCTCGTGCGTTTTCGGCGCATAGTAATAGCACCCTTCCTCTAAGCCAGTCACTGAAGACACAACGATAAACGTTTCCACCAGACTCAAATCGAAATAATCAGGTGAGCCATCTAACCCCTGATCGATATAGTGCTGAGGCTGGTAGGTAAAGTCAAGCAAAGCGATGAGCTCCTCAAACGTCAGAGCAGCACCACTATAGGCACGGGTGGAACGCCGCCTGAGTATCGTCGTTTCTAAGTGTTCCAGCTGATTTCCCCAGTTGATCGGTGGGGTTTGCGTAGACACCTTGAGACAAAAGGGAAAGTTATATTTATCAGTTCGCTGTACTTGTGACGTTGCAGGCTTCCAGTTCACCTTCACGGTGGTATCGAGGGGCAATTGAGTCGCTTGATGCAAATAGCTAAGCAGTTGCCCCTCTGGAATCGGCGGATAGTAGCGCTGTGTTGTTGCAGCTAGAGCAGTGCGCGCCAGGGAGAGATTTTGTTTCACTTCCAGCAAATCGGCAAGGGGCAGGATGGCGATCGCCCCTTCTTGCTCTGCATCGAGATAAAGCAGTTGCTGCATGGCTTCGTCCATAAAGCCACCAATCAGGTGCGGACGATAATCATTGAGTGTACAGGCCAATTCAATGTTGCCCAGTAAATGCCCCGTATCCAGACAAATGCGCCGATAGGCACGATCTTGATAGCGCCAGGCCGATCGCTGAAAGACGGCTGTTGTCACTAGAGCAAGCTGGGTGTTTTCTAGCACAGGGTGCCAGTAGCAAGCGGTTTGCAGCTTAGTCCAGACATCGCTTTCCCAAAAATGCATTAAGGAGTGAGTGTAAGCCTGGTAGTTGTAAAGCCCGGCTGGCAACAAGGGGGTGCCGCGCGAGATCAGGTAAAGCTCAGCAGGATAAAGTCCACCAGCAGAAGGAGACGCTCTTAAGTAGTGAGGGTTGCCTGGTGTGGGGATCCGTCCGGTTAACCCATAGCTACAGAGCAACAATCGCGCTAGCCGCTGCCACCAAAGCTTAGCTGGGTCATTGCTAAAGGCTGTTGCGTCATCGTTCAGGTAGGGCTTCAAATCAATCGAAGTACCAATCTTATACTCTTTGAACGGCAGCGGCTGTTGGCTCCAATCGAGCGGCGGCTGTTTTGCGTTGATGGTTTCAGGGTTGTATTTTGTCCGCTCGTGATAGTGCTGGGCGATCGACGCGGTTAAGTCCGACATAACGGTTGCGGAAGAATGCGGCTCAGTCTCAATCTTGACATTCTCTTAGCTGAAAGCGCCACCTTCCCACACGTATCAGCGCGATCGCAGTCGCGTTTCTGACCGTTGTTCAACAAAGACCTGGAGCTGCGATCGCCAGACTTGATACCCTTTCGCACTCAGATGCAGCCCATCTGTACTCAACGTTGTGGACAGATCACCCTTCGCATCGGCAAAGTAGGGGTGCAAATCCAGGTAGTCAACGCCTTCCGCTTTCGCCATTGCTGCTAACGCTTGATTCAGTTGGCGAATGTAACCGTTTGAAACCAACCCAAGATGGGGCAACCAAGGCACGGCTTGAGACTCCTTTGGCGCTGCGTGGTCATGAGGCGATGGTTGCGATCGCGGTAACCGACTACCCGCATGAGGCAAAATTGATTGCACCACAATCCGCGCTTGCGGGTGCGCTACTTTCAGGTGAAGCACAATCTCACGGTAATTTGCCAGCAGCGTTTCAGCGCTACGACCTCGAATCAAATCATTGATGCCAATCATCACAAACACTGTCTTTGGCTGTGTTTGATCAAACAATTGGAGCCGTCGTAACAAGCCGATCGACGTTTCGCCTGAAATCCCCTGGTTTAGCCAAACTTTTTCTGGAGGCAACAGTTCTGGCGGAAACCAAAGGCTGAGAGAGTCTCCTGCCAGAACCATCAGCTGTTTTGGATGTGACTCTGCCGCCACTTTTGCTTCTTGTCTCAGCAGAGTAACCCATTGTTCATACGTCAGTTGCCGACGCTGCACTGGCCCAGAGAATGATGATGCCCTGGTTGTATCCGCTTGCGCGGTTGAAGCATTGACCTGTGACAAACCGGCTAGGCCACTCCGGTGCAGCAGTAGGGCAGACGCAAGAAGCAGTCCGCTGATGCCGAACGACAGAGTCACCCAACCGGGAAAGGAAACGAAACGCCTAGACACTGGCTCAGATTTAACGTGATTTGAGTCAGATTGTAATGGCAATTTCAGTTTTTTTTGCTTCTCTAATCAGTCTGTTTGGCAAAAGAAATTTCGCCAACAATCTCTTCGCCATAAGCGCCCTCGCCATGCTCGTAGATGTCCAACCCTTCATCTTCAACTTCGGGCTTGACTCGTAGCTCCATGAAGAGCCCCAACACCTTGAGAATGACAAACGTACCAACAGCAGCAATGATTGCAGCGATTAGCACCGCAATAATTTGAGTGACCAGCTGACCAGGATTGCCGTAGAAGACACCGTTATTACCAGCCGAGTTCACTGCCTTTGTGGCAAAAAAGCCAGTCAAAAGTGCGCCGACAGTACCACCAACACCGTGTACTGGGAAGGTGTCCAAAGAGTCGTCAAACTGTAGCTTCGCTTTCAAGTTGACAGCGAAGAAACAGGCTAGAGCCGTCAGAGCGCCGATAAAAATTGCAGACACTGGTGTGACAAAGCCAGCTGCGGGTGTAATGCCAACCAGCCCAGCAACAAAACCACTACCCAAGCCAACCGCTGTTGGCTTGCCCTTCAGAAACCACTCAGCTAAGAGCCATGCCAGGCCTGCTGCTGAAGTTGAAACCGTGGTCGAGACAAACGCTACCGTTGCCAAGCCGCCTGCACCAAGGGCACTGCCTGCATTAAAGCCGAACCAGCCGAACCACAGCATGCCAACACCTAACAGGACAAACGGAACATTGTGAGGAATGACTGGCTTCGCCATCCAGTCTTTACGAGGACCAAGAACCCAAGCAGCAACCAACGCTGAGACACCAGAACTGATGTGTACGACCGTGCCACCCGCAAAATCCAAGGCACCCATCGCACCCAAGAACCCTCTACCCCAAACCATATGGGCTAGTGGCGAGTAAATGAAGGTAGACCACAGGATGATAAACCAGAAGAATGCTTTGAACGAGATGCGCTCAACGATCGACCCCGAAACCAGCGCTACTGTAATGATGGCAAACATCATCTGGTAAACCATGAACACTTGGTGTGGAATCGTTGGTGCAAAGCCAATCGGGTCAGGAGCATCAAAAGCAACGCCATTCAAACCCAACCAACCTAGCCCACCAATAAATTGCTCAATACCCTGAGCAAAGGTCTGCCCTTGAGCCAGGTCGACATCAAAGGCCAAGGTATAGCCCCAGAGAATCCAGGTGACGCCCACAATCGCCATCGCTACCAGACTCATCATCATGGTATTGAGGACGTTGCGCGATCGCACCAGTCCACCATAGAAGAACGCTAACCCAGGGGTCATAAACAGCACCAGCGCTGAAGAGATCAGCATCCAAGCCGTATCACCCGTGTCGATTTTGGGTGGCGCAGCTGCAGCAGGTGCAGCTGCATCCTGAGCGACCGCAGGATCAATCAGAGCGCCTGTCAGTAGATGCACCAACGTCATGACTACTAAAGGCAGACCGAAGGCTAGAACCAATCTGCGTAGGGTCTTTTTATTTTGTTCGCTCGGCTCGGCGGCAGCCAGAATAGCAAGTTGCTGCCACAGGGAGGACAGCGATCGAGCAAAAGAGCTAGAAAGGCTCCGACGCTTATTCTTCGACCTCTTATGAAGCGTTAGTTTAGACATTTTTACCAAAAAATCCTTGCGAGAACGTCAATAGGAACATTAGGTGACTCACCGGGGCAGCTAAGTCAGAAGGTCACCCGGCAAAAGGGTTTGGCTTTGCTTGTATTACTCAGACCACTGGAAGATGGAACCCTTCAGTGAGCGTTTCTACGTGCTGCTGTTTGCCTTGGGCAAAGCAATTGAATCGCAAATTACCCCATTTGAGGGATGAACTCTTAGGAGTGATTGCACCAATTCTAGGAAGGTGAATTCTGTATAACAGATAACATATCGACTTTGATGTTCGTTCCAGCTTTGGAGACGAGGAAGCCATGAGGACTGAAGCTTTGACTAGAAAGGGATCGCAAGGTGATCAAGAAAAAACTAGGAAATTGAAACATTTTTTGGATTTAGCGTTGATGAGACATTTCTCTCGCTAAACTCAACTTTCCACTCCAGCTGCACAGTCAGGCTTAGTGCCTCCTTCCATTACCCCTTCAGTAGATGCATTGTTGACCTTTTCCCCGATACTGAAGGAGGATTGCTCAACTCGGAGAGGAGACATGCTGCTGTCAAAAGGGTTTGAAGTTGAGATTTACACCAGCACCCCAGAAGGGGCGATCGTCGGTCTTTCTGACAAAATCGTGGCCGCATTGGATGGTTTTGTGCGGGAACCAGATAGCCGCAACGTTGAATACACCACTCCCCCTTGTTACCGCTATGAGCGGTTGCTGTGCGATTTGGTGCGCCCTCGCCTACGCTTGCGAGACTACTTAAAGCAGTTAGGAAACTACACACTGATTCCGGGTAGTACGCTTTCTTTAGGGGCGGTTGATCACTTTTGGCGATCCGATCCAGGCAATCCTTACCATAGCTACATCGAGCAAACGTATGGCACGAGTGTCGTCACTGCTAGCATTCATATTAATGTCGGCATCAGTGACCCAGAACTCTTGATGCGAGCCTGTCGCTTGATTCGAGTCGAAGCACCGCTCTACCTTGCGTTAAGCGCCTCTTCGCCCTTTCTGGCTGGTGCAGTCACGGGGTATCACTCTACCCGCTGGGGCATGTTTCCGAAAACACCTGCTCAGGTACCACTGTTTGAAAGTCATGCTCATTTCATTCAATGGACTGAGCAGCAGTTGGCAGCCGGAACCATGCAAAATGTGCGTCATCTCTGGTCATCTGTACGCCCAAACGGCGATCGTCGCCCGTATAACCTCAATCGCCTGGAACTGAGAATTTGCGATTTAGTCATTGATCCGATCGCGCTGCTTGCGATTACAGCACTATTAGAAGCTCGACTGATGCAATTGATCGCCGACCCTACGCTCGATCCACTGCAAAACAGCCTCTTCCCATCAGCAACGCGGGCGCATGATCTAGCTAACCTTGCCGATGCCAACGAAAGTGCAGCGGCTCGCCATAGTCTGGATGCTGAACTACGCCACTGGAAAGATGGTAGCCCCATCATCGCAAGAGCATGGATCGAGCAGCTTTATCAGGAGGCTTGGACGATCGCTAAAGAGCAGGGCTTTAGCTGCTTTCTCCTACCGCTCAAAAAAATTCTGCGCGAGGGCAACGAAGCTCAACGGTGGCTTAAACTTTACGAGCAGGGATTGGGAGTACAACCCATTATGGAGCAGGCCATTCAAGCTGCAGCCACTTACGAACTTACTCTGCAAGATGACCTTTGCCAGCCGCTTGTTGCTTAGGACTGGTTAAAAACCACTAGTGATGAGCGTTCAGCGATGAAGGCAGAACGGGTCGCTTAAGTAGTGACCCGGGCAAGTTTATATTCGAACTAGCACTGCACGAGCGTTCGTTGGTTGACCCTGTCTTTGAGGGAGAACAACTGCCTGAAGCTGAAAAGGCTGCTGTTTACAAACGGCGAGCGCCGCCCACCTCTTTTTGTATAATAAAAAACACTTTCAGCCCTATCCTCCCTCCGGACGATAACAAAGCGAGATCAAAATCTTTGAGCACATTAGCTGGTGCTACAAAGATTAAAAAAAGCTATCAATCGCGTTTTTTGCCTGATCACTGCAATAACGCTTAACGCCCCAAAAAATGCTGCGGATACATGCTTAGAGTCGTTTTAGTTCATCCACAGATCCCGCCAAACACAGGCAATATCGCTCGTACATGTGCTGCTACCGAAACCGAGCTGCACCTCGTTGGGCCACTCGGTTTCGAGATTAGCGATCGTTACCTTAAACGTGCAGGCTTAGACTACTGGCCCTACGTCAACCTGCAGTATCACGCGTCGATCGAAGTGTTTCAAGGTGTCCAGCAGAGGCAGGGTGGTCGCTGCATAGGCTTTAGCACTTCTGGACGCTGCAGCTATAGTAAGTTTGCTTTTCAGCCTTTAGACTGGCTCCTGTTTGGCAGCGAGACTCAAGGGTTGCCGACCGACGTACTTGCCACTTGTGACGAGACGGTTCACATTCCCATGTCAAGTCAGCATGTCCGGAGCCTTAACCTTTCCGTCAGTGCTGCTGTCGGGCTATTCGAGGCACAGCGACAACTAGGGTACTTAGGGTAGTTTGTGTTGCTAGAACCCGTGTCTCTAAAGCACGTAAAAGGCTCTAGATAATAGCTCACGTTCTTTTGCTACTTAACTTAAGAACAAGAATTTAATCACTCCCACATTTCCATAGTGGCGCAAGGTCGTGCGCCACTACCTGCAGACAATTAGCCGATTTTATTTAATCCATACTCCTTAGTCAAAGTGTCAGGCAGACCCAATCCTGCATAAACCTACCGAATAAGTAACACCAAGCGCGTATATGAGCATCTAGAAATGAACTACTTGTAATGACTCTAAGTCACAGAAAGGAGACCAGCTGGCCTGATCTGGAGCAAAAAAGTAATCAATCAAGCATATGACTACAGCATCTCTATGTAATAAGAAATTTCTATAACTAAAAGACGAAATTTACCAGGCAGCATACACGTGCTTTTTTACTGCTGAACATCGTTACAGGCAGTAACTACAGCGTCCCTCGAAAGCTGTAGACACTATATCTATGCCAGTAAGCGATGAAAGTCGCAACTGCTAATTGTGATAAGGTACACAATTTCACGGTTGTTGGTCTGCTTAATTTCGACCTATTCTTGTTTAGAAAATAGTTGCGATTGCTACCTGAGTCCATTTCTTGGATGCATCGAAAAGCTTACCAGCAAGCCGTTTGTTGGTTTACCTCAACGCGGAGCTCGGTCTCCTTAAGTCAGGTAAGCTTGATTTCATGAGAAGGGTGTTTGTCTTCCCAAAAAGTTGACGCATCCGCCTTGAAAAGCTCAATAGGAAGGACTTTATAGAACGCTGACGATCATTCATAAAGAGCAATCAAAGGTTTTTTCAACACTGATTGTAGATTTTTGGGGTTGTGTTAACTTGTCTAAATTGAGAAAGCAGGGTAATCTTGCCTAAGTGTTTGCCGCCAGTGATCCAGATCGCTTTACCATGTGATTTCTATCATTGACAGATGGCAGACAGATATGACTCAAGGACAGTTAAACGCTGGACATTTTAGGAGGTCGTTTTTTTGGAACGAACATTTCCGCAGAAGGTTAAGCCTGTTCCTTCCTGTGAAGTTGAAGAAGGTGTGATGGTGAGTCAAATCAGGCAGACTCCACCGGAGGTCAATCGTCTGGTTCGTACTTCTGCCGCTATGATCGGTTTAGCGATCTCAGTGGGGGCATACGGTCTACCCCTGCCCAACCAGACCGATGAGGCAATCGCTGCGGAGCCAGTAGCTGGCGAGCCAAGCGCAAACACAGTGCCTTCAGGGTTTGATGTTGCGGCTGTGCCTCATAGAGCTGAGCCTACTGAGCGAGCTCAGGGTTCTTCCTCCACAAGAGTTATTGAGCACACCGTGCAAGAAGGGCAAACCCTTTGGCAGCTCTCTCAATTCTATCGGATTGACGCTGCAACGCTTGCTCAAGACAACGGAATTTCTACAGCGGCCGTGTTGCATGTTGGCCAAGTCTTGCAGATTCCGCGCAATGATCAGTTTGCTCCTATCGCGCAAGCTGCTGCCAGCATCAACGGTTCTGAATACTACGGCTTGGTTGAGGGCGCAAGTGCTTTAGACAGCACGCAGAAAGTTGTCCCACAGGCTCACTATAGTGAAGCGCTGGATGCCTTAAAGGAGAAGCAAGAGCGTCTTCGGCTAAGCCTTGCACAGCTCAAAGCCTCTAAACAGGGTGGAGTTTCGGCCGCTGCAGAACAGGTTTCACCTGAAGCAGTAGCTAGTACGCCTGAAGCTGGTACGTCCTATCGGGTGATGCTAGGAGATACATTAGGGGCGATCGCTAAAGCTCACAACGTATCCTTGCGGCAGCTAGCAACTGCAAACAAGTTGACCAATCCAAACATCTTGAATGTGAATCAAGTGCTGGTCATTCCTCAAGCAAGTGCCAAAGCATCCCTAACGGCTCCAACCGATGTGCCTGTGATGATTGCTTCAGCTGATCCTAGCCGGATCACGCTGCCAGCAAAGGCAGTCACGTCTCGCAGAATTGCTGTTTTACCGAGTCAGCTTAATCAAGAAACCCCTGAGCAGACATTGCCAACGGTTTCTCTAACACAATCATCGGTTGCCCCCGCGATCGGTGGTGCCACTCAAGTCGCCACTGCATCGTTCGGGAACATCCAACCCGCTCAAGCAGAGCAGTCAGGTTCTAGCGTTCAGTATAGCCACGTCGAGAACCTTAGACTTGAGATTGTTAAGCTGCGAGAAAAGTACCAGGCTTCGGCCAATCAACTTCAACCAACAACGGTACCGACGGCTAAGGTTGCTGCGGCACCACTTAACGTAGCGGCACCAGCAAACACTCAAGCACCTTCAACAACCGTTAGAGCAGAATTTGAACCCACCCGCTATACAAAAGCGCTACAGGCTCAAATTCGTCATCTGCAAGCCAGCCAACAGCAAGACAAGCAAGCTGAAATGAAATCAGCCGCCTCTGATTTAGCACCTGCAGCAGTCCAAACAAAGCCACAGCTTGTTGCAACCGCATCGATCGGTTCTCAGAGCTATGAGCCACTGATTCAGTCCCCGGTTGGCAAGATGGTATCGCCTGATTTACCACCACTAGGCTCAGTTGATGCTTATTTGCCTGGTAACACGGGTAAGTTTAACGGCTACATCTGGCCTGCCAAAGGTCTTCTTACCTCTGGCTATGGCTGGCGTTGGGGACGGATGCACAAGGGTATCGATATTGCCGCTCCGGTTGGCACACCAGTCTTTGCTGCAGCCGCTGGCGTAGTCATTACCGCAGGCTGGAATTCTGGTGGCTATGGCAACATGGTCGAAATTCAACATCCAGATGGTAGTGTGACTCTCTACGCGCACAACAGTCGGCTTGTTGTGCGCCCAGGGCAAGAGGTCGCTCAAGGCCAGCAAATCGCTGATATGGGCAGTACTGGCTACAGTACGGGTCCTCACTCTCATTTTGAAGTACACCTCCCTGGGCAAGGAGCCGTTAATCCAATGGCTCATTTACCCACAGGGCAAGCCTAGATTCCTTTCTGGGTTAAGGTTTAATCACGTCAAGGGAGCTAGAAAGCTCCCTTTTTTGTTCATTTTCCAGGGCGCAACCAAGCCAATTTCTGCTCTGAGAGCTTGTACCAATGGTTCAGTTGAGAAAAGCGGGAGCATAGCGCTTGCTTGCCCAATCATGCTATCTTGTTAAAGCTATTTAGTAAGGCTCAGTAGCTCAGTTGGTTAGAGCAGGGGACTCATAAGCCCAAGGTCGCAGGTTCAAATCCCGCCTGAGCCATCAAATAAATGCCATCATACGTCGCGAGTGCCGCTCAAAAAGCCTTTAAAATCAGAGTCACTAGAGGCGCTACTTGATGATAAAAGCGCTCAAGGCGATGCGAGTTGTATCGATTAAATCCGTAGTTGGCAGCCAGACTTAAATGAGGGGGGCGGTTGAGCAAATTAGCGATCGCCATCACAATCTTGTCTGTCTCCACAGGTTTAAGCATGTGCTCCTGAAAGCCTGCGGCAAGGGCTTGCTTTTGGTTCAGCTCACCCGCGTAAGCCGTTAGAGCGATCGCGGGCATGGGACTGCCATGTTGCTGTGCGCGAATTTGTTGTAGCAGCATATAGCCATCCATGTTAGGTATCGCAGCCATCGCACCGCTTCTTCGATATAGGGCAGCGCTCCCGTTACTGCTGCTGTGGGGGTGAGGCTCGAACCTATACGATCTTCAGGTAAGTGAGTGGAACCAAACGGAAGGATGATCGTAACGTTCGTCCCTTGCCCCAGTTGGCTGGCGACTCGGATGCTACTGCCGTGGAGTTTGACGAGTTCTTGTACCAGTGCGAGTCCGATGCCAGAGCCTTAATAGGTACGGGAACGCGTTTCACTTACGCGATGAAAGCGCTCAAACAAGCGTGGCAAAGCCGCTTCAGGGATGCCAACGCCTGTATCAATTACACTCAACTCAACGGCATCACCAACGGATTGTAAGCGAACGGTAATACTGCCTGCAAACGTGAACTTGAAGGCATTAGAAAGGAGATTGAGTACAATCTTTTCCCACATGTCGCGATCGACATAGACAGGCTCAGGCAAGGGTGGACAATCGATCACAAGCTTCATACCAGCCTGCTCGATCAGCGATCGAAAAAGGCTGGCAAGTTCAGCCGTATACGTTGCCAAATCGGTGGGTTCGTAGGATGCCTGCACACGTCCCGCTTCAATCCGCGAAAAATCGAGCAACGTGTTGACCAGCTTTTGTAACCGCAAGCCGTTTCGCTGCACCAGCTGTAACTGTTCGCGTTCATCCGGTTTTAAGCGCCCCTCTAACGTATGCGACAAATCTGCTAGCGGACTTAACATGAGAGTCAGCGGTGTGCGAAATTCATGACTGACGGTGCTGTGCTAACTGCCGTTCACCAATAATGCGCTGTGTATCATCACTATTCGCACAGAGAATACCACCCGTATTACCCTGATCATCAGGAATCGGACTATACGAAAACGTGTAGTAAGTTTCCTCTGGATAGCCGTTACGCTCCATAATGAGCAGCAGAGCTTCGTCGTAAGTGCCCTCATTTTTGAGTATGGCTGACTCTGCTCGTGGGCCGATCTGATCCCAAATTTCTTGCCAAACCACGGAGGCAGGCTGCCCAAGGGCTTCTGGATGTTTGCCACCCACGATCGCTCTATAAGCATCGTTGTAAAGGTTAATCAGGTCATCGCCCCACCAAACAAACATGGGTTGACGAGAGGTCAGCACAATGCGCACAGCCGTTTTCAAGCTCTGTGACCACCGTTCTACAGAGCCAAGTGACGTTTGCGACCAGTTGTACGATCGCATGAGCCTCGCCATTTCACCACTACCTGCAAAGAGCTGTTCAGGCGTCTGACGGTGCTGATTCATACTCTTCCCTCCATTACATTCACATCAGCAACCAATAAGCACCGTCGCCAGTCTCCAGGGGCGTACTTGCCACGCTTACGTTACTAGCCCTCTAATTCATTCAGGTTACTAGAACCCTTAGCTAGCTCCAGTGTTACGCCAGGCGCAGGCAAACAGATACTCTTGGCGTCATCGCTGTGACGCCAAGAGTAACGATAAGTGGCACCTACGTCATACGGGTCAAACACTGCAATCGACGCATCGCTCAACTAGCAAACGTCACTTCAGTAAAGATGCTTAGTTAAATGAACTTCATATCTGCAACCAATGGCATGGAGTAGTAACTCTAAAAACTTAGAGCCCATCTTCTTACTAATGGCCGGAGGCATTGTCTATCCTTTGGGAGATTTATCTGTCTGAATCGTTCAAGAGCAACGCAGTCTAGATTAGCGACACCCAACCGATCGTCCTTTGATAGCAGAAAGGCTGCATCAAGCTCAAAGTAAGATTCCTTCACCACTACAAAGTCAAAGGGAAGAAGGCACCGTAAAAGCCGTTTTAGTCGGTTCTTACTGCTTATACCAGGTTTGCTTCCATTGCTTCATCTGAGCAATTTCGGCGTTCTGAGACTTGATGATGGCTTGAGCCAATTGCCTTATTTCTGGGCGTTTGGACTTGCTTAAGACCTCTTTTGCCATCGTAACAGCGCCCTCATGGTGGGGAATCATGGCATTCAGGAAGCGCAAATCAAACTGACTATCAGCGGCCCCTAAATCCATGCTCATCATCATGCCTTTCGTCTGGCTCTCTGACATTGCCATCATGTGATTCATTTCGGCATGCCAAGCCATTGGGGTACTAGACGCTTTGGGATACCAGGCTTGCCGCCACTGTTTCATTTCAGCAATTTCTTTGGCTTGGGCTTTGATAATGCTAGCCGCCAACGTTTGGATTTCAGGGCGCTTCGATTTTTGCTGCGCTTCCTTTGCCATCACAACGGCTCCTTGGTGATGCGGCGTCATCGCATCAATAAACCGCAGGTCAAAATTGGCATCAGCAGGACCAAGACTCATCTCCATGGTGTGGTTCATCATGCCGCCAGCCTGATTCATGTTGCCATGATCCATTTGCATAGATCCAGCGGCGGTAACCGTTGGGTTGGGGTCTTGTGCCTGCTTTTGGGCAGCGGCAGAGCAGGCATTGAGCAGGCTGCTAGTGGACGCGATCGCCCCTAAGAGCAAAACTAGCGAACCTGTTTTTTTGAGTAGTTTGCTCGTTAGAAAATGGAGTGACATAAGCTTGGTTGCCATAAGGAAAGGATTGGAGGCTATGTTTAGATTCTGAGTACTCCAGTCCACTGGAGAGTCAACCCCTTCAAGTCAGTAGGCTGTTTTAGCTGTCCCAGCGGTTGTTCACAGGAAGGAGACAGATACCCTCGATCAACATGGCACATGGTGATGAAATCAGGATGAAATCGTTTTAGCCAGCAAGGCGGAAACCGTATCCCTTTCGGAAGAGGGAAGCAACGATCGCAGAGCTTCTTTAGGGTGAAGTTGTCTAGCCTTGTGCGCTGGCGTCCTTTATGCGTTTAGGGAGTTCAGTATGACGACAACTCAAACCCACCAAACCTTGCTTGATGCCTGCATTGAAGCGTGTCTCAATTGCCTACGCGACTGTGAAAACTGCGCCACTGCCTGCCTCGATAGCGACATGGTGCAAATGATGGCTCAATGCATCAAGCGCTGCCGCGACTGCGCTGATACCTGTGCACTCTGTGCTCGCTTTATGGCACGAAACTCTGACCTTCATGGACAATTGTGCAGCGTGTGTGCTGAAGCGTGCGATCGCTGCGCAGCTGAGTGTGAAAAACATCATCACGACCACTGCCAGCGTTGTGCTGCATCCTGTCGTCGTTGCGCTGAAACGTGCCGCCAGATGGCGATGGCAATGGCATCAGCCTAGTGTTTGCCCAATAACAACCAGCGTTTCCTCTCCGTCCTCGGATGGTTTTTAGGTATGTTGTTCCGATCCTATAGGGGCGTTATTGCAACGTCCCTATAGGATCCCGTCCTAACTTTGTATAAGCAAACCTTGTAGAGATGTGTAAGCAAATCTTGTAGAGAACTATGAAGCATTGGGCACATTCCCTTGACTATCCAGTCGAGTGGAGGCTTTAAGATAAAAATAATCCCTAATTAAAGAAACCTCGAAATATGGCAATTGCACTTACCGTTCCCAATATGGCTTGCTCTGCGTGTAGCGATACCATCACTCAGGCAGTCCAGGTGATCGACCCCACTGCAACGGTGCAAGCCGATCCCAAAACTAAACTCGTTGTGATTGAAACGCAAACGCCCGAAGCAACGGTGAAGGCAGCGATCGTTGCGGCTGGCTACTCCGTCACTTAAACGAGGTCTTGCAAATGGAAACCGTCAATCTCAACTTGCGAGGCATGAGTTGTGCCGCCTGCGCCAATAGTATCGAGAGTACGATTCGTGCAGTGCCAGGAGTGAGCGCAAGCAGTGTGAACTTTGGTGTCGAGCAAGCCACCGTCACTTATGACCCCCAGAAGGCTACGTTAGAAGCTATTCAAGACGCGGTGAGTGACGCGGGCTATACCGCCTCGCTACAAGGGCAAGAAACAACTGAAGAAGGTGCTGCTGAAAAAGCGGCTCGTGCAGCTGAAACCCGTGATTTGATGCAGAAGGTGGGAGTCGGCGCGATCGTCAGCGTCATTTTGGTGATCGGCTCACTTTCTGCTATGACGGGACTCAAACTACCGTTTATCCCTGGTTGGTTGTCAAATCCCTGGTTTCAGCTTGTGCTCACGGCTCCCGTCCAGTTTTGGTGCGGCTATTCCTTCTACAGCAACACCTGGAAAGCCTTGAAGCGTCATGCTGCCACGATGGATACGCTCATTGCTCTGGGCACCAGTGCCGCCTATTTCTACTCGGTGTTTGCCACTGTTTTGCCGCAATTTCTCGTCAATCAAGGTTTGATGCCAGAGTTTTACTACGAAACCGCGGCAATCGTCATTACGTTGATCTTGCTGGGACGGCTGTTTGAAAACCGCGCACGAGGGCAAACATCCGATGCGATCCGCAAGCTCATTGGCTTACAGGCGAGAGAGGCTCGCATTATCCGCAATGGGCAGGAGATGTCAGTACCCATTCAAGACGTGCAGCTTGGCGATGTGGTGGTGGTGCGTCCGGGAGAAAAGATTCCTGTGGATGGAGAAATTGTGGAAGGTGCCTCAACGATCGACGAATCGATGGTCACGGGCGAAAGTGTCGCAACGAAGAAGCACGTGGGCGACGAAGTGATTGGAGCCACCATCAATCAGACCGGCAGCTTCAAATTTCGTGCGACCCGCGTGGGCAAAGATACCGTGCTGGCGCAAATCGTCAAACTGGTGCAGGATGCTCAAGGCTCAAAAGCACCCATCCAGCGGTTAGCCGATCAGGTGACGGGGTGGTTTGTCCCGGTTGTCATTGCCATTGCGATCGCGACCTTTGTCATCTGGTTTCTAGCGATGGGCAACCTCACCCTCGCGTTGATCACCACCGTTGGCGTGCTGATTATTGCCTGCCCCTGTGCGTTGGGCTTAGCCACCCCCACATCGGTCATGGTAGGCACGGGCAAAGGCGCAGAAAACGGCATTTTGATTAAAGGCGCAGAGAGCTTAGAACTGGCACATCAAATTCAGACCATTGTGCTGGACAAAACAGGCACGATTACTCAAGGCAAGCCCACCGTAACTGACTTTGTCACGGCTCAAGGCACCGCGAACAGCAATGAACTCAAGCTGCTGCGCCTGGTTGCATCGGTGGAACGCAACTCAGAGCATCCCCTGGCGGAAGCGGTGGTGAACTATGCCAAAACGCAACAGGTGGAGCTACCTACTGTACAGGATTTTGCGGCGATCACAGGGAGCGGGGTTCAGGGCAAGGTCTCTGGCCAAATGGTGCAAATCGGTACGCAGCGCTGGTTTCATGAATTAGGCATCAACACTGAAGCTCTACAACAAGATCGAGACCGACTGGAAGCGATCGGCAAAACTGTCATTTGGCTTGCCATTGATGGTGACGTGCAAGGCATTATGGGCATTGCGGATGCCATTAAACCTTCATCTATTCAAGCCATCCGAGCCTTGCAGCGCTTAGGGTTAGAGGTGGTGATGCTCACAGGAGATAATCGACCGACGGCTGAAACGATCGCCCGTGAAGTGGGCATTTCACACGTCATTGCGGAAGTGCGTCCTGACCAGAAGGCCTCTGTGATTGCATCACTGCAGAGCGGGAAGATCGGCGCACGCTCTACTGGCTCCAAAGCGGCAAAGGCAAGTGCGACCAAACGTACGAAAGCCAACATTGTGGCAATGGTCGGTGATGGCATTAATGATGCTCCGGCACTCGCTCAAGCCGATGTGGGGATTGCGATCGGGACTGGAACGGATGTGGCGATCGCAGCGAGTGACATCACCCTCATTTCTGGTGATCTGCAAAGCATTGTTACTGCCATTCAACTGTCCCGCGCGACGATGCAAAATATCCGTCAAAATCTCTTCTTTGCCTTTATCTACAACGTCGCTGGCATTCCGATCGCCGCTGGCATTCTGTTTCCCTTCTTTGGCTGGTTGCTGAGTCCCATCCTTGCGGGTGGTGCTATGGCCTTTAGCTCCGTCTCTGTCGTCACCAATGCCTTGCGATTACGCAACTTTCAGCCGAAAACCACAATCTAATTTTGCAGGAGGCTGAATCATGGTTAGCAAAAAAAAGATGGTTGCCAGGCTTGCAGGCTTGGGCATCGTCCTGAGCCTTGCTGCAAGCGCCACACTTCTCACTGCAAAAGACGATGCTAACGCTCAGATGCCGATGGATATGACTGAAGCGGAGCAACCTCAACCGTTTCGTCGCCTTGAGCAACCCTTGGGGCTAAAAATCGGTGTGGTGGTCGGTGGCGCAGCCTTAATTGGACTAGAACTTTGGTGGTTTCTCTTCAGCAAAAAACAGTCACAAAAGGCAGAAGCCAAGCAGGGCGTGCAAGAACTGACCATCACTGTCGATGGTGGTTATGAACCCAGTCAAGTGGTCGTCAGTGTTGGTCAGCCTGTCCGGCTCAACTTTTTCCGCAAAGATCCCAGTAGTTGCCTCGAAACGGTCGTACTGCCTGCGTTCCACATTGCTCAAAACCTTAGTTTGAATCAAGTCACAACAGTGGAATTTACACCAGAAAAGCCGGGGCAGTATCCCTTCACCTGTGGCATGAATATGTTTCGGGGGGTTGTAGAAGTTGAAGCGATGGCTGTAGCCAACGGCAAAGGGTAAGTACTGCAAAGCCATCACCGCATGGTTTTCGCTGTCAGCCGTCAGCGTTCAGCTTTTCTTTGTACAGTAGAGATGGGGTGCATTTGAACGCGTTGAGACGCGTTCGATCATGGCTCCATACATTCAAATATGGACAACAAAACGATTCGCATGGAAAACGATGGTGTTGCATTAACCGCCGATGATTCACAGCTTCCTGGAGCGTCACCATCCTGGCAAGTCAAGCTGCTGTATGACGGCGCGTGCCCCTTGTGTGTAAGAGAAGTCAACTTCTTGCAAAAGCGGGATGGTGGGCGTGGGTTGGTTGCTTTTGTCAACATTGCAGACGATCGCTACACACCAGAAGCGAACGGCGGAGTTGACTTTGAAACCGCCATGGGACGCATTCACGCCGTGTTACCTGATGGCACTGTGATCACGAACGTTGCCGTTTTTCGTCACGTCTACGAGGTGTTAGGCATGGGTTGGGTCTATGCAGCCACCAAGTTGCCCATCGTTGGTGCGATCGTTGATTTTGTGTATGGTCTCTGGGCAGACTGGCGACTGGTGCTCACCGGGCGAGCAGATTTGGCAACCATCACTGCTGAACGGCAACAACGCCTTGCCTGCAATGACTTGGAGCGTTGTCAGGAGTAAGCGATCGTGCCGATCGATGGTTCTTCCATCCTTTAATGAATGGTTCCATCCTTTAGATGAGGCGACCGCGGGTGATGGCTGGCTTCAGGACCGTGCTCTAAGACGAGCATGAGGCTAACCAGTCTTGGCACTCAGCCGATGGACACAGTAGCGATTGCGCCCCTCCTGCTTTGCTTGATAGAGTGCTTGATCAGCAAAGGTGATGGGTTGTTTCCACGAACGATTAGGCTGCGGTACGACGCACGTGATGCCTAAGCTGAGAGTGACGCGATCGCTCAGTGGGGATTTGGCATGCGGTAGGCAGAGTGTATGGATTTCAGAGAGGATGACTTCAGCTACTTTGCAAGCACCCTCGATCGAGGTGAAAGGTAGGACAATGACAAACTCTTCTCCCCCGTAACGTGCTAATAAATCAGAGGGGCGATTCAGGGCATAGGCGATCGTTTGAGCGATTTTCCACAGACATTCATCCCCTTCTTGATGCCCATAGTGATCGTTATAGTTTTTGAATTAATCGATATCTGCCAGAATTAATGACAATGATTGCTGCTGTTGCATCGAATACTGCCATTGCTGCTGCCAGTATTCGCGACGACGATTAGCCACTAAGGTTAACCCATCTAGCGTTGCTAATTGATGCAGTTCTTTGTTGGCTTCTTCTAACGTAGCTGTCCGCTCAATGACTTTCCTTTCAAGGGTATGCGTATACTCTTCCAACTGCCGTTGCGCCTGCTGCAGCAATGCCAGAGTGTGAGCCAGTTCAAGCTTTTGCTGCTCGATCGTCATCAAATCTCAGTAGGAACGGAGAGCCGCGATCGTGGTCGTTAACAACCGTTGACGTGTCAGTTCTACCTTGAGCTTATAGTCGTTGATATCGTAATTTAAGATAACGGCTTCTTCGGGTGCCTCACCAGGATGACCGGTGCGTAAAATAATGCGTATTTGCCGATTTTGGGTAACCAAATTGTAGGTGATATGCAACCCTAAGCCCGTGCCTCCTTTTTCACGGGCAGTCGTGAAGAAGGGCTCAAAAATTTTACCGAGAACTAATTCTGGTATACCGCGACCACGATCGTAGTAAAAAATGGTGACCTGCTCATTTTGCTGTACTACATTAAACCCGAGTTGCCCTTGTTCACCCGGTTGATACGCATGGATCAGTGAGTTGTTCACCAAGTTGGTTACAACCTGTGCTAAAGCACCCGGGTAGCTATGAATCATAACGGTTTCATCGCCTTCGATCCTCATTCGGTGTAGCGCCTGCTTGAATTGGGGCGAGAGGCTGACAACGACTTCTTCCAGGTAAGGCTTGACTGCAAACGTCCGTTGACCCAGGCTGGATTGGTCTACCGCAACTTGTTTGAAACTCTGTACCAGTTCGCCTGCACGAGTCAAATTACTGAGAATAAGGGTTGCACTTTCGCGTGCAATGTCTAGATAATTCGATAACGTCGATCGCCGCAGCGCCCCTGACTCCACTGCGTCAGCAAACTGCTGCGTTTCATCCATCAACGTTGAGGCAAGCGTAATACTAGTGCCCACAGGCGTATTAATTTCATGCGCTACTCCAGCCACTAAATTGCCCAGCGCCGCCATTTTTTCGGCTTCAACCAGCTGATCTTGCATCCTCGTCAGTTGGCTGACTGCCTGCTCTAAATCCACGCTCTTGCGTTCGAGGACGACTTGGGATGCTTGTAATTCACAAAAGACCTGCTTGCGGGAGCACTCCTGCTAGCGATCGGTGACATTGCGCCAGCACATCGGTCACCGCTTCCAGCGAGTCGGGATCGTTACTATGTCCAACCACTACATTCAGCATTTTTAAGTGGAATTTATGGCATTGAGTGCTAAAGCCTACCTGTGAGTAGCCTTTATGACTCAGGGTGCCCTAGGAGGGAGGGGAAGTAACAGGGGTGGGGGTGGGGGTGAAAGTTTTGAGTTTTGAGTAGCGCTTTGCGCCGACAAGCTAGAGGATTTGGAGTTAGAGGCGAAGGGTGGGTTTGGGGTTTGGCTTGAATCTGTGTGGCAAGTATTAGCGCCTGTTCCCGGAATGAGGCTTAGCGTTGCTGTAGAGACTGATCTGTGGCAGAGAGGAGCTTTCTTGTGAAGATGCGATCGTGGGTTGGGCTAGGTGCTTTGGCGCTAACACTGTTGACAACTGCACCAGTCAAGGCAGCACCGATCGAACTAGAGGTGTTCAAAGCGCTGGATAACCCAACGCTTCGCTGTCCTGAAAAAGTGGTTGTGAACGAACAAGCGCAGCCCTATCGGGAAGGTGGTTATACGATCGATGGCAGCGCTAATTTGACCCAACTCACCGATCGCGTCACTCTCGCTGCAGTCGATGATTTTAGTGTCACCTGGGTTGGTACACTCAAACCTGTCTACAGACAGTGCAAAGCCACTGCTCGTATGGTGAAGAATGGTGACGAAGCGTATGCCGATCATTCTTATTTACGTCTTAGATTTACAGGTGGCAAGGTTTACCTCATTCTCGACATGACGGGCATGCGCGATGCCAATGCTTTCACCACTGTCATCCTCCGCAAGGGCGTCCGCAATGGGAATCCCTTCTGGAGTTGGGGCGGTACTGATTAGCGGCGCGATCGCCGACCTGAACACAATCATCAACCTTAATCAATCGAGCAAACTGTAGAGCCTTTACCTGTAAGGGTTCTACAGATAACGAACCATCAATGTGGAACACAACCCCAAAACACTCATCACCCCAAAACACTCATCAGTAGTGTGACCAGCTATGTTTGATTTCTTTCCAAAGTTTTTTCGTTGCAGTCTAGTCGTTCTGGCAGCCAGTAGCGTCGGGGTTGCGGTTGTGCCCCCCCTCAAGACAAGTGCTCATCCACTCGGCGCTGTTGCGATCGCGGCTCAGCCGGCAGTCGATGTGCCGTTTGAGGTGTGTGGTGAAGCGCAGACCTGGGTGCGTCCAACCAAAGCCGAGCAAGCCAAGAAGCTACAGAGTCTACCGCGCTATGCTGGCGACCTAGCCAATCAGCCGCTGCAAGGAGTAGCCCAACGGTTTTGGCAGCAAAAGATCTTTTCGTTTACACAGTATGGTCTCAGCCTGAGGATGGAACCCATTTACCTTTCTGGACTGTGGAGCGTACAAGACACGCTTTGGAAGTGCTACAACGCCGACAATGTGACTCAGATTAATACGGGCAAAACGGCTGAGGTCTGGGTACTATCCCACCGTGTCACTCGCATTCGATGGACGGGTGAGCAGTATGTGATGGTCGTGCAGCCTGCTCAAGCGGGTGTCCAGTTTATTCAATTTCCACGTCGTGAGTCGCGATCGGCTCTACCGCTCAAGGTCGTCACAGAGATGGGCGCAAAGCTGACTGTTGTCGCTGGTAATTAACTGAAAGGCTTTAGACCACTGAGCCCAAATTTGATTACTCTGGAGAAGATAAGCAATTGCTCTGTATCGTCTTCGATATACTGCAACCATCGACTGCCAGCGAAGGATGATTCTCGATGAAGCGACAGCACCCAGAGGTTTTGAGAAGGGAGCCAGACGTCTTGTCCCGCAGTGGGCTTACGCTCTCGGTCTTGCTGCTAGCGATGGGTGCCATGGTGCAACCCGCGCGATCGTACCCTTCTTCACTGCCCACCCCACTACTGGCGCAACTACAGCCGTCTTCAGGAGCGGTACAGAATAGTGATGCCGATCGCTCTGTGGTGCGCGTGACAACGTTATTCAACATTCTGCTGGGCGTTTTGATTGTGCTGCTGGCAGCGACGATCGCGGCACTGTGGTTGCTACGTCGCGCTGTCATTCAGGAAATTGCCACCCGTGCCAAAGAGCAGCTAGAGGGCTTACAAGACCTCGAAAGCCAGATTGCCAGAACGAAAGAGAACGCAAAGACCATTCTGGAAGAAGTAGAAACGATCGCGGACGACGTTGCTGACGAAGCCGAGCAGTTTCAGCAAGACGTGACAAAAGAACGCGACGCGTTGACGGGCTTAGTCGCTGAGCTAGTACACGCGAAGGCACAAATGATTGCCGCCCTTGAAACCCAGCTTCACGACTCAAAACAGACCCTTGAGTCCTTGGGCGTTGAGCTGACCGCAGAACTTACCGGCTCTAAGTCAAATATTCAGCTAAAACAAACAGAGGCACTGGAAAAACTGGCGGCATCCGAGCAAGACTTTGCCGCCCATCTTGCCAAACTTCAGTCAGCAGCGGTCGCTCAACAAACGCTGATGATTGGGCACCTGGAGCAGCTTAAAACAGGTGTAGAACCGCACCTGGAAATTTTACAAGCAGATGTACGGCAACAAAAAGAGCGAGCACTGGCAAACATAGCCGCATCAGAGCAAGACTTTGCCGAACACATATCTGCGTTACAGGTATCTGCTAAACAGCAGCGCGATCGCAGCCTCTCTAGCCTAGAAACGCTGACCGCCGATTTTGTGCCGCAGTTAGCTCAGCTGCAAACGGATGTACAGCAACGCCAGCAAGCGGTGCTGCAAAAGCTCACCGTATCGGAACGAGACTTTGCAGGCCAATTGCTGGATTTGCAAATCTCTGCCAGACAACAGCGTGATCGCATTCTCGAAGAGCTAGCCCACCTCAAAACCGATTTTGCACCGCAACTGAGTCAGCTTCAAACGGAGGCAGAGCGACAGCAACGGCACATGGTAGAACGGTTAGAAGCCTCCGAACGCGAGTTTGCCACACAGTTAGTCGAGCTACAGTCGATCGCCGAACAGCAAAAAAATCGTATTCTCGAAAACCTGGAACACCTGAAAGCCGAAGTCACACCGCAACTGTCTGATTTTCGCCTGGATGTTCAAGACCGACAGGAACAAGTCTTACAGCGCTTGGAAGTATCGGAACGCGAATTTACGGCTCAACTCGTCGATTTACAGGCGATCGCACGACAGCAGAACGATCGCATTCTGGATCATTTAGAACAACTGAAAGCAGATTTTTCGCCGCAGCTTGCCGAATTACAGACAGGTGTTGAACAGCAGCGCGATCGCATCTTGCAAAAGCTGGAAACTGCCGACCGTGACTTTACCGAAACGTTGACGGCGCTACAAACAAAGGCGCAAGATCAAAAACAAATCATTTTGAGCGATCTAGAACAAATTAAAGCTGAACTCACTCCACAAATTACGAGTTTCCAGCTAGATGCTCAACAGCAAACGCAGCAAAAACGCGATCGTATTCTGGCAGAGTTAGAAACATTAGAAACTGAGTTCACGACTCAAATTACTGATCTCAAAGCAACGGTTTCCGGGCAAAAAGATAACACTCTGCAAACGATCGAAACCTTGCAGGTTGATCTCGCAGCACAGCTTACAGCGCTTCAGGCAAATGCCCAAACTCAAAAAGACGACATTCTCAAGCAACTGGCAGAAGCGTCCCCCGTTTCCGAGGAGGCAGTCGCAGCCTTGCAACAAAAACTGCAAGACTTGATGGCACAACTGGAACTGCTCAAAGCGAACCGTCCTGAACTCTTTATTGATGTGAATAAATACATCAAGCAGGGACACGAACTCTTCGCTGAAGAAAACTACGAAGCAGCCATTTTGCGTTACGACAAAGTGGTGGAACTTCAGCCAGAAAATGCAGATATCTGGTATCAACGTGGGCTAGTGCTCCAAAAAATTCAGCGTCATGAACCCGCGATCGACTCCTTTGACCAGATGCTAAAAGTTAAGCCCAAAGACGACAAAGGCTGGTTTAGTCGCGGGATTAGTCTGGCACGCCTTAAGCGCTATGAACACGCGATCGGCTCCTATGATCAAGCATTGGATAGCAAGCCCGACTATCACGAAGCATTAGTTAATAAAGGAGTTGCGCTCGGCATTTTGCGACGACATCAGGATGCCTTTAATGTGTTCGATCGAGCGGTACAGTTCAAACCCGATGATGCCGTTGCCTGGATGAATCGCGGTCTCGCACTCGAAACCCTGGGACGACACAAAGATGCGATCGCTTCCTTTGATGAGGTCATTCATTTCAACCCCGATTCTTACAAAGCGTTAGATAAACGTGGCTATGCACTGGCTCAACTCGGTCGTCACAAAGATGCCATCACCAGTTTCAACAAAGCATTGGATCTAAAGCCAGACTATGCCAGCGCGTACTACAACCGCGCCCTCAGTCACGCCTTTTTGGGAGAAGCTGACTTTGCGCTCGAAAGTCTGGAAAAGGCGATCGAACTCAATCCCAGCTACCGTGCTGAAGCAAAAACAGATGTTGCGTTTGACGAACTCTGGAACGATGACTGGTTTCAGAAATTAGTCGGCACATAGATGGCTTAGCCTTCGCTACCTGGAAGCGTGATTTGTACCGTTGTTTGTTGACCAGGAACGCTGGCGATCGTCAATGTCCCGCCATGCAATTCCACCAGACGTTTGGCAATGGCAACGCCTAAACCAGAGCCTTGCTGTTCGTAAAACTTGCGCTCAAACTGCATGTATGCGCCTAAGCTAGCGAGTTGTTCTGCAGTCATCCCCCGCCCATGATCAGCGATCGTCAACGTCAGTCCATCGCTGGTAATCACCGTCGCTAACCGCACAGGTGTACCTGCCGTCGAAAATTTGAAGGCATTGTCAGTTAGCTCTTCTACAACTACTTTTAGTCTTGGCTCAGAGATTTGAATTTTAGTGTTTTGCAGGTCTAATTGCAGATCACTCACGCGTCCTTCTCGCTGGGCGATCGCACTGGCCACATGGGTAATGAGGCTACTTGGAAAGAAGGTTTCACCGCTGCGAAGCGCAGAGAGACGTTCGGAATCGCGGGCTGTAATTTCCAGTTCAGCGTAAAGGAGAAAGTTTTGAATCAGCCTGGAAAGCCGCTCGGCAGAACCATGAATGCCCTGAGCCAGTTCTAAGACTTCCTGCGGCTCAAGGTTTGTATGGTCTTCTATCAGTACTTCAGAAAGCCCCAAGATGCCATTTAAAGGCGTTCGCAATTCATGCGGCAACGACAGTGCAATGCTGTGCCGGAGACTGTCAAGCTGGTTCTGCGACTGCTTCAGTACTGTTGCCTGTTTCTCAAAACGGCTGGCGATCGCGGCCAACAATTCGTCCGCCGTGCAGGGTTTCGTCAGAAAGTCATCGGCGCCCATCTCCATTCCCTGCCGAAAATCTCCCTTGGTTCCCCGTGCCGTCAGAAAAATGAAGGGAATGGCAGCTGTTGCCGCTTGTTGTCGAAGGCTTGCAAGCACCTGATACCCATCAAGTTGAGGCATCGTCACATCACATAGAATCAAATCTGGTAAGTGCTGCTGAGCTAACTGCACGCCAGTACGACCGTTTGCTGCACCCAAAACGCTAAAACCTTCAACTGTAAGCAACTCTAAAAGCGACTCACGAATTGAACGCTCGTCTTCAACAACCAGAATTTTTTTCATCGCTCATCAGTTTATAGGCAACGTAGCGCATCAGGAAAGATCGAACAACAACAGCAGGATTTTTGCTCTAATTTTTTTGCTCTACCAGGGTGGCACAGTTAAGCGATCGAAACGTCCACATGAGTCTCAAAGAAACCGGTCACAACGTGATAGCAGTCGCACGATCGTTTAAAACACGAGCATCCCCCAATCTCTGTCCTAGCGAACGGAGCGATAGCCATACATTAGTCAATACGAGTAGCAAATACGAGTCGATGTTGCTTTCAGTCGTCTAGTATTCGCAGCGTAGCCATTTTGTGGCTAGGACGTCTTGAAGGTTGACTGCTACTTGAAGGCTAACTGCTATAAGCGGTTCGCGTTGGCGTGTTCTAGCTAGATGCGATCACCACCCCTTGCGGCTGTTAGAGTAAGCGTTAGTCATCAGTTATTCATCTCAGTTATTCACCGCATGGGAATGAATTCCGCAGAAAATAGTGCTGATCTTCAGCCTACGCTTCAGGGTTCAAAGCGCCTGGTTGAGGCGATCGACGTCCAGGACTGGGATGCCCTGCCTTCAGGTAAAAAAACGGCAATCAGACAAGCAGTGACGCCGGAAACAGCCCTTAGTAGTGTTGCGTATCCCGATACGCCAGCGGCTCTAGCGGCTGTGGTCACTGCTACTGATCACCAATACCTCTTACCCTGTGGCGGCGGGAGCAAGTTGCACTGGGGTGGGCTGGTGAAAGGACGGAGGGCAGAGAGCAGAGGGCAAAAGGATGGAAAAAACTCGCTGCTAGTGGTCAGCACTGAGCGGTTGAACCGTCTGGTTGAGCATGCAGTGGGTGATTTGACAGTGACAGTAGAAGCAGGAATGCGGTTCACTGACTTACAAGCGACGCTGGCAAAAGCCGGACAGTTTTTGGCGATCGACCCTGCCTATCCAGACCGCGCCACGATCGGCGGCATTGTGGCAACAGCCGATACAGGCTCACTGCGTCAGCGTTACAACAGCGTGCGAGATATGCTGCTGGGGCTGTCGTTTGTCCGCGCGGATGGACAGTCTGCTAAAGCCGGTGGGCGGGTCGTTAAAAACGTCGCTGGCTATGACCTGATGAAGCTCTTCACTGGCTCCTACGGCACGTTAGGCATCATCACGCAAGTGACGTTTCGAGTCTATCCGTTGCCCGAAGCCTCACAAACGATCGTCTTGAGCGGTGCTGCCAGCGCGATCGCCCAGGCTACTCAAACGCTACTCAGTTCCGCCTTAACGCCCGCCAGTGCCGATGTTTTATCCGACTCAATGGCCGCAGAGTTAGCGATCGCGGGTACAGCCTTGGCAATCCGCTTTCAGAGCATTTTACCCAGCGTCCAGGAGCAAAGCCAGCGTATGGTCGCAGTGGGTCAAGCCTTGGGCTTGACCAGCGTCTGCTTTGCTGATGCTGATGACACAGCTCTATGGCAACGCGTGCAAAAACACATGACTGCTGACAACCAAACCGATGCAATTACTTGCAAGATAGGAATACGTCCTTCTGAAGCCGTGGCACTGCTAAGCATCCTCAAAGATGTCGCGATCGCGCCCTGGTTTGGGCAAATCCATATGGCTAGTGGACTAGGCAGACTGGTGCTCAACGCCACTAGCCCATCAGAAACACTCTTAAAGCTGCGCTCGATCTGTCAGGCAAAGAGTGGCTTTCTGTCGGTACTGCAAGCTCCGATCGAATGCAAGCAGGCGATCGATGTTTGGGGCTACTCCGGCAATGCGCTGCCGTTGATGCGCCAGCTGAAGCAACAGTTTGATCCAGACGGTCGTTTAAGCCCTCACCGATTTGTAAGCGGAATTTAAGTCATGAGTGCCGAAGCTCGCAATCAAGAAAGTTATGAGTTACCCATGTTGAATGTTGAGTTACAAGATGCCACTCCCCACTCTCCACACCCCACTGCCCAATCTTTCCCCTCCTTCGATGCCCACAATCCTCCCGATGCCAAACTCATCGACGCATGCGTTCACTGTGGCTTTTGTCTCTCCACCTGTCCGAGCTACCGGGTGATTGGCAAAGAGATGGATTCGCCGAGAGGGCGCATTTACCTGATGGATGGGGTGAATGAGGATCAAATTCCGCTCTCTCCAGCGATCGTGCAGCATTTTGATTCGTGTCTGGGCTGTCTTGCTTGCGTCACCACCTGCCCCTCTGGTGTGCGCTACGACAAGTTGATCGAGGCAACCCGCCCTCAAGTAGAACGCAACCATGCACGATCGCTACCCGATAAACTCCTGCGTCGTCTAATCTTCTCTACCTTTCCCTATCCTGATCGGTTGCGCTTATTGCTGCGTCCACTGGGCCTTTATCAAAAATCAGGGTTGCAGAAAATGGTGCGATCGCTCGGCTTCCTCAAGCAACTTTCGCCACAGCTGGCAGCGATGGAAGCGATGCTGCCCAAGATTTCGCCCCAAGCCTTTCAAGATCCTCTGCCAGCAGTCATTCCAGCGCAAGGGAAACAACGTTATCGAGTCGGTTTACTGCTGGGCTGTGTGCAACGTCTCTTCAACCCCGAAGTCAATGACGCCACGGTACGGGTATTGACCGCCAACGGTTGTGAAGTGGTCATACCCCAAGCTCAAGGCTGCTGCGGTGCGCTCACCCATCACCAGGGGCAAGAAGCGCAAACTCAAACGCTAGCCCGTCAACTCATTGACAGCTTTGCTGACACATCGCTGGATGCCATCATCATCAACGCTTCTGGGTGTGGGCATTCCCTCAAGGAATATGGCAGCATTTTGGACGATGACCCTCACTATCGGGAGCAAGCCGCGACGTTTGCTAGCAAGGTCAAAGATGTCCAGGAATTTCTAGCCGATGTGGGTCTGACTGCCAAGCTCTCGCCCTTGCAAGACGAACCGCTGACGCTGGTGTATCAAGATGCCTGTCACATGCTGCATGGGCAAAAAATTAGCGTGCAGCCACGCCAACTTCTGAAGCAAATTCCGGGTGTGCGGCTACGGGAACCGATCGATGCAGCGCTGTGCTGCGGTAGCGCTGGTGTCTACAACATCCTGCAGCCCGATGTCGCAGAAGAACTCGGCCGCCAAAAGGTGGAAAATCTGCTCCATACAGGAGCTTCACTCATCGCCTCAGCAAACATTGGCTGCTTTGTGCAAATTAGTAGACATCTTCAGCTTCAAGGAAAAACAGTGCCAGTACTGCACCCCATGCAACTGCTCGATTATTCGATTCAAGGCATCAAGCTAGACGCTGTTGGTTCTTAAGAACAGGCCAGAAATAACGAACGTACCAGTCAATTTGAAGCTATTGGGGGGGCGGCATGCCATCCCCCTACGCTGGGATGCGATTTGTTTGGCAGTCCCTTAGTTACACCCAATGAAGGATCTCAGGGTAAAGGCGTCAGTTCTACAATTTGAACTGATATTTCAACCACTGAGAGGTTATCGATGAGTACTGGGGTTTCAACCAACGACATTAAAAGCAATTTAAATGGGTCGATCGTCGTCAGTGTACTGCTGATCTTACTGGGTATCGCCGCGATCGCCTTTCCTTACTTCAGCACGCTTGCTGCTGAAACCTGGATTGCGTGGATTATCCTTTTTAGCGGTATTTCCAAGCTAGTTTACACCTTCCAGACGCGGCAAGAAGGTGGTTTTATCTGGCAGCTTTTGCTGAGCCTTCTCTACATCGGCACGGCTGTGCTGCTATTGGTGTATCCACTTCAAGGTGTCCTAACGCTAACACTAGCGTTGGGCGCTTTTTTGCTCACTGAAGGTGTGTTTGAAATTGTCTTCGCGTTTCAACGGCGTGCTCAATCGAACTGGGTTTGGTCGCTAGCCAACGGCCTTACAACAATCGTTTTAGGTGGCTTAATCTTCTTTGAGTGGCCGTTAAATGGGCCCTTTGCGATCGGTTTACTGGTCGGCATCAGCATTATTTTTACGGGTACCTCAAGAATTTTGCTAGCTATCGCAGCTCGTTCATCGCTCAACGCCTCACAGCCCGGTTAACCAATCATGCTAGATGCAACTGGGAGTGTGTCACTTTCAGTTTTGAACTGGTAGAAAAGCAATCGCGTTGCAAGGCTTTTTTGAGTCATCGCAAACCCTCAAAAAAGTCTTAGCAAACCATTAGTCACGAACGATATCTAGCAAAAACTCAGTCAAACAATTGGTTCCAATCGTCTCTAAAACGCGGGTGTTAACAATATCAAACTTGGCACCTGCTTTCGATCGCAAGTCTTCATCTAAGGCAGCTAGAAAGCCTCTGGCGATGAGATCATTGCCAATTTGAGCAAAGCCGATCCCTAACTCGTGGTCATGCTCCATCTTCTGAGTCGCGCTCACGATCGCTTTGACAATTGTCATCCGATCGCGTGGTTCACCGTCAATCAACACAATAATAATTTCGCCATTTGGCTTTGTTTGCCCTGCTGCCTTACGCTCAAAATAATCATCTAGAGCGGTTTGCAAACCATCCAGCAAATTTAGGCTCTCCGGTGGGTAGTTCGCTTCAAAAAACTGCCCAAGCTTGTCAGGAGTCACTTTTTTGTACTGCTTAAACGAGCCTGAGGAGTCCTGCCGGGAGGAGATGTAGAGTGTAATGCCATCAGGATCAAGCTCCTCGCATTTTGACACTAACGCCAGTACGGCATCGTGAGCTGCAACCCAGCTATTAGCAAAGCCTGGTGAAGTCGGTAAAACACTGGCAGCTGTTTTAGCAGCGATGACAATGTAATCGCGATTTTCTAACAGTGATTCAACCATCTGTGCACTCCATTATCACTAGCTGTTCCTTTCCGTTGGCTAGTCGGTCAGGCTTCACGCAAGGGCTTCTTCAAATAGTTTAGCCAACCCTAAACTAAAAATCTCTAGCGTGTGCCTTGACTTGAGCACTACGGCCAGAGATTGCTTAGGATCGTGGATCAAATAAAATCGACACATTGTTTGCAGGTAGGGGCTCACGGCCTGCGCTCCTAAGGGAAATGCCGGAGTTATAAATTTTTATTCCTTAGAATATTTAAAAGCAAAAATTTACCGCTGGGTAGGGGCAGGGTTTGCCAGAGTCTTTTCCTCTAGAAATTAACTTTATGTCAAACCTGCCCCTATAGGCGTTTTGTCGACTTGAAATCTCCTTGAGCGATCGCTGCAATTAATTTTTACAGATTTAAAGCCGCATTAAACCCGCTCAAGCGCTGGCGCTTTCAACAGATCGAGCGCTGGCGCTTTCAATACCTTCAGACCCAGCGATTGCAGAATGGCTGTTTCAGTTGAGGCTTTTTGTGCCAAAGACGGAACCTGTTCTCGGAGTCGAGCTGTCACCTGCTGCGTCTTCGCATCATAGATCTGGGTTAAGAGCTTGGGATAGAAGCCAATCCCAATGATGGGCACCAACAAGGCAGAGATGATGAACACCTCACGAGGCTCTGCATCGACCAGCACTTCATGAGAGGTAAGGGTTTTATTCTCGGGACCGTAGAAGATCTCACGCAGCATCGACAGCAAATAAATGGGCGTGAGAATAACGCCAACGGCTGCCAGCAAAACCACCAGAACTTTGAAGGGTGGGGCGTAGGCATCACTTGTAGCAAAGCCAACGAACACCATTAGTTCTGCTACAAAACCACTCATCCCAGGCAACGCCAGAGAGGCGAGAGAACACGCTGTGAACATGGAAAAAATCTTGGGCATCTTTTGACCGACACCACCCATTTCGTCCAGCATCAACGTGTGGGTGCGATCGTAGGTTGCTCCTACTAGGAAAAACAAGCTGGCACCAATTAAGCCATGCGACACCATCTGTAGCACGGCACCACTCAAGCCCAAATCAGTGAATGACGCAATGCCGATCAGCACAAACCCCATATGCGAAATCGAAGAATAGGCAATCTTGCGCTTGAGGTTTCGCTGAGCAAACGATGTGAGCGCTGCATAGATGATATTGACCACACCCAGAATGACGAGTGCGGGTGCCACGGTAGCATGTGCAGCAGGCAACATTTCTGCGTTCATGCGGATGAGTGCATAACCGCCCATCTTCAGCAAAATGCCTGCCAACAGCATGTGCACAGGAGCAGTTGCCTCACCATGAGCATCGGGCAACCAGGTGTGCAGTGGAATAATCGGCAACTTCACCGCGTAGGCAATCAAAAACCCTGTATAAAGCCAAAGCTGCAACGTCAGCGGGAAATCTTTGTGCAAGAGCGCTTGCATATCAAAGGTGACCGTATCACCGTAGAACGCCATTGCTAAAGCAGACAACAAGATAAACAGCGATCCTCCAGCCGTATAGAGGATGAATTTCGTTGCAGCATACTGACGCTTCTTACCGCCCCAAATCGACAGCAGCAAATAAATGGGGATCAGTTCGAGTTCCCACGCCAGGAAAAATAGCAGCATATCTTGTACAGCAAAGACAGCAATTTGTCCGCCGTACATCGTCAACAGTAGAAAGTAGAACAACCGTGGTTTCAAGGTTACAGGCCAAGCAGCCAGGGTCGCCAGAGTCGTGATAAAGCCCGTCAGCAAAATTAGCGGCATCGACAAGCCATCGGCTCCAACCGACCACTTCAGGTCAAGCTGAGGCACCCAGGAGTAGCTCTCAAAGAGCTGCATTCCTGCGCTAGAGAAGTCGTAATAGCTGTAAAAGGCGTAAACCAGAATGGCAAAATCGATCAGCCCAATGACTAAGGCATACCAGCGAACTGTCTTGCCATCCTTATCGGGAAGGAACGGAATCAACAGTGCCGCTGCGATCGGAAACAAGATGCTAGTCGTTAGCCAGGGGAAATTAGCGGTAAGCATCAGTGACTAGTGGTTAATGGTTAGTCGTTGGTTGTTAGAACAGGTTTCTAAAGATGCCGGGCTGAGAGCCTAAACACCAGATTGCCGAAGCTCACTCTTACTAAGATGCTACTCAACCGATCGGGCGCTGACCGTTCGGAGTTAGCCGTCTAAAGTCCAGGACAGTTGTTATTAGCTTCAAGCTGTCAGCTTCTAGAGTAGTGTATCTGCCTCTTACCACTAACAACGAACAACTAACAACTTCTTAAGCTATGCCTGTTCTTAAGCGATGCCTGTTCTTAAGCGATGCCAGAGAAAATCACTAAACCCAGAACGGCAGCAAACACAATGAGCGCATAGAACTGGGCGCGACCATTCTCAAAGTACTTCAGCACTTCACCGGTCAACAGCGTCACTAAACCTGCCAAATTAACAACGCCGTCCACCACTTTGTAGTCCACTTCCAGGACTTGACGGGCGATCCGTCGACTATTCAGTACAAAAACGTTGTAGTAGATGTCGTCGATGTACCACTTGTTTTTGGATAGCTCGTAGAGAGCAGGAACTCTAGCAGCGATAGCGGCTGGGTCGATCTTCTTCTGGGCGTACATCAATATCGCCAGCGAAATCCCCAGCAGCGAGATGCCGACCGAGCTACCCGCCATGACAAAGAACTCATTTAAATTCTCGCCTCCTTCGGCTGCCAATTCGACTATTTCACCGGGCGCATGAATGAAGCCTTCAAAGTAGTTCGCAAAGGGCGTACCGACGAGCCCAATGAGCATAGACGGGACTGCCAAGATGACCAGAGGCAACGTCATTGTAAACGGCGACTCATGGGGGAACTCGCTGTGATGCTCATCGTGGTGCTCTTCAGCAGAACCGTGAGCCGTCTCTAACGTCAGTTCCTGAGAGTTCATCGCTCCGGGGCCGATCGAGAGACCCTGAGCCTGAAGTTGCTCTACTTTAATCGCTTGACGCACGATCGCGTCGTTGCCACGAAAGCCACCCTCAAACGTAGAGATATACATGCGGAACATATAAAACGCAGTAATCCCTGCCGTCAGGTAACCAACACCCCACAGCACCGGATTCGCAGCAAAGGCATTACCCAAAATTTCGTCCTTCGACCAGAACCCTGCAAACGGTGGAATGCCCGAAATCGCCAGGGTACCAATGAGGAAGGTAATCGCGGTGTAGGGCATATACTTCCGTAGCCCACCCATCAGCCGCATGTCCTGAGCGTAGGCCGGGTTGTGCCCAACAACGTGCTCCATGCCGTGAATGACCGAACCCGATCCTAAGAAAAGCATAGCCTTGAAGTAGGCATGGGTCATCAGATGGAACATACCCGCGCTGTAAGACCCCACACCCATTGCCATCACCATGTAGCCCAGCTGAGACATCGTCGAGTACGCTAACCCTTTCTTAATGTCATTCTGGGTGATAGCGATCGAGGCACCTAAAAAGGCCGTAAACGCTCCCGTATAAGCAATCACGTCCATCACAACAGGGATGCCTTCGAACACTGGAAACATCCGGGCAATCAAGAAAACGCCCGCTGCTACCATCGTCGCCGCGTGAATCAATGCTGAAATGGGAGTCGGACCTTCCATCGCATCTGGTAGCCAGACATGGAGTGGGAACTGAGCCGACTTCGCCACCGGCCCCAAGAAAACCAAAATGGCAAACAGTGCTGCAAGCCCTCCGCTCAGAGCACCAGATTGCACTAAATCTTGCAGACGCTCGCCGATCGTCGCAAAATCAAAGCTGCGCGTTGACCAGTAGAGTCCCAAAATACCCAACAACAGACCGAAGTCACCCACTCGGTTCGTGACGAACGCTTTTTGACAGGCATCGGCAGCCGCTTTGCGATCGAACCAGAAGCCAATGAGAAGGTAGGAACACATCCCCACCAATTCCCAAAAGACATAAACCTGCACCAAATTGGGACTCACCACCAGCCCCAGCATCGAAGCGCTGAATAGGCTTAAGTAAGCGTAAAAGCGTACATAGCTTGGATCGTGTGCCATGTAGCCATCGGTATAAACCATGACGAGAAACGCTACCGTCGTCACAATCACCAGCATTAGAGCCGTGAGATGGTCAATGGTGTAACCCATGCTGAGATGAAAGTCGCCTGCTGATGCCCACTCAATCATTTGAGTGTAAGGGGCATGTCCGTTGATTTGACTCCACAGCAGCGAAGCAGAAAACGCCATCGCCACCCCAATCAGCGAGACGATGAAAATAGAGTTGACCTGTCGCAGCTGATTTGTCGCTTTGTTAAAAGAAATCAGACCCAAGCCGACAATCATTGCACCAGCCAGCGGCAGTACTGGAATCAGCCAGGCGTACTGATAAATCGCTTCCATTGCTCATGCCTATGGTTAAAGTTCTTCACTTGGTTGGGAAAACCGTTTACATTGTGACACACGCTTAACAGGAAACTGTCAGGTACGAACACAACATTCCAGTATTTCTACGGCTTATCATTCCCACAATCGCGATCGATCGCATCTGCAGAAGGGTAGGGTTCATTAGCGATTGAGCCCAGAGCCATTGAGTCTAGGAACCCTACTCATGCCACATCAGTGGACTCTTACAGCAATTTTCGTTTAAATAAGCCACATCAACTTAGTCTCGCCCACGCCTGCGAACAAGATGTAAGTGCAAAGCACTCGCTCCGCGTTTCTTTTATGCCGTAAGGCTTTACGCACTGTGGCTGACCCATTTGCAAACGGCTGTCAATCGTTCTGAGTCTTGCAGAGACAGGGTCGTTTAGATGAGGAGCGACTTTTTGGAGGAGTAAAAATATAAAGCTTTGTCCAGAAAAAAGCCGTATACGAAAGTAGACGCGCCCCCAAGATCGACGCACCTTAATGGTTTCTAAAGCCCTCAGCGTTAGCTGCGCTCAGACGAAATCGTTTCAGGCTGAATCTTAGAGGAGGACGGATTGACCAGCACTCTCTGCAACTCTGCCCAGAGATCGTCTCGACGATGAAACCCTTCTAGCCGATGCAGCACCTCGCCCCCTTCAAAGAGAAGAATCGTGGGTAAAGTGGTGATGCGATAGCGGCTTGATAATTTAAGGTTTTCATCGGCATTGATCCCAACGAGCTTAAACTGCTTCCCCCATTCCGCTTGAAAGCGCGCTAAAAGGGGTTCAATCATCTTGCAAGGACCACACCAGGGTGCCCCAAAATGCACGACGACAGGCGTAGGAGATGCCAAAACTTCTTCTACAAAGGTTTGTTCGCCCATTGCAGGTTTATCATTCCTTAATGATTAGATGCTTAATATTTACCTTGGGATCATCCTACCAGCCAACGCTACTTGTTGCACGGATCAAAAAGGGATGTGCCCACCAAAAAAGTAGAACAAAACCAGCAACACCTAAATAGGCAGGACGAATAAATTCTTGTAGGTGGAGCGCTTGCTGACCCTCGATGATCGCCTGAAAGGGCACCAACGAGGTTCTCGCTTTGACAACTGCAAAGGCATCACCATAACGCGAAAGCAAGCGACGATCGCCATGCCAAACGCCAAACAAATGGTGCATGATTAACCCGATTGAGGTCACGACCATAAATGATGTTCCCAGCCATAGCGTATGGGCAACACACCAAATCACTTGACCCACCATTTGTGGATGCCGTGTAATGCGGATGATGCCAGTCTCGTAAAGATGGACTTCAGGCTTTTGGATCGCTGCCACTTCTAGCAGATTGAACGTAGCTGGATAAAGGAAGAGAAAGGAGATTGCCGATAAGATCCAAACCGTTGTCTGCACACCGGGTGCCCCTTGCAACTGCCACAGTTGCTTACCGTCGTAGCGGTGATTGAAAAAGTAAATAATCAGCACCACTGCCAGGCTTAAACTCACCAGCGCAAACAGAACCCGATAAAGCCGGGGACCGATCTGCTTTTCGCCCCAAGGACGCAACGCTGCCAGACCACTGTGGGCGATCGCAAAACTCAACAGCAACCCCAACATAATCCAATGGCTCGGTGTCAACCAGTCGAAAGACATAAGCACCAGTAGAGGAACAACGATCAAACGCTAATCTACCATCTTATCGCTTCTGCCCTTTCCATTTGCCCCATCGCTTTGCCGCCTCCCTTTCCCCTTGCCTGACTCAGAACACAAGGCCCACATCTAACTGTCGTAAGTCGATTGTATAGAGGGCTCCCTCACCATTGCCCCAGGTAGCAATGAGCAGCCCATAGGGTTCAAGCACGGCAATCGCTGTGGGACTGGCCGGTCCTGCAAAGCGTCCAGTAACCCGACCACAACGGTCTAACAGGACAATCTGCCCATCTGCCGCCATCAAAACGTAACCCCAAGACGCTGATGCTACAAAAATCGGCACAATGTCTACCCCAATGCGCAGGAGTTTGAGGGGCTTCAAACTAATGAGTAATACTGAGTGGGTATGTCCTGGTTCCAATGCCACTATGTGATATGGAGTTTCGCTGTCAACAACCTGGCGCAAAGGCACCGGTAAACTGAAGGCGCTAACAGCATCCCCTCGACGAGTAAAAATTTCTAGCAGTACGCCAGTGATGTACGAATGGGTGCCCTGATCGACAATGTGGGAGAAGGCAACAACATAGCGTGAGTCTGCGATCGCCAAATGAAATGGAGGCGCAGTCAGGCAGGGGGAATGAATGGCACTACCGCTGCGACTACCACTACTACTGCTGCGACTACCAGGTTTAAGCGCTTGCATCTGCGACAAATTCCAGAAGCCCAAAGCGCTGGTCACTTTGTCAGGCTCTAGCACTGCTACTGCCATCCAACGCCCTTGTGCGTCAATGGCAGCAAGGAAGTCTCGGCTAAATTCAGCAACCAGCTCAGGCACTGCATGTTGTAACGGCACGATCGTACTTGCTGCATGTTGCTGAGCCATCTGAGTGTGCTGCGCCACACCTTGCTGGAACAACTCGATCGGAAAACGATAGATCGAGCGTTGCGTCATCGCAAAGCAACCTTGAGAGCGGACTAGTAGCTTTTTGACCGCTTTGGGTAACCGCACGGAGGCTAAGCTCGATCGTCCCTCATTCTCCAAGGGAACCGCCCCAGCAGCCCAAAAACCTCCTGGATAAGTCCGGCAACCAATGTAGCGCCTGCAAACCTGATAGACCTGCTCATGCTTTTCACCCAAGCCACCTCCAGCCAAGGTTGATGGGTTAGTAGCCACAGTAAGTATAGGAACTGTAACTAACTGTTGCACTTCAGCCTGTAGCGCATCCTTTTGCACAGATCGGCACACACTACTGGGTAAGGTGAGGGGCGATCGCAGTAACCTCGAATCTGCCCATGTCTGCTCAAGTTCAAGCTGTGCAGCGTTTGCAGCCACTTGCACCGCTGCCACCATTTGTGCGGCAGATTGGAACCGTCGTGCTGGCAGTTTTTGTAAGGCCGTGAGAATCACCGCTTGAAGTGCAGTCGGAATCGTTGCAGGAATTTTAACCGGCTGATTGAGGTGCGCAGACATCATGGCGGCGGGCACGCCAGAAAACGGTCGATGACCTGCCAGCAATTCAAACAGCATAATCCCGACAGCATACAGATCCGATTTGACAGAGTACTGCCCATAAAACCGTTCGGGAGCCATGTAGGCAGGTGAACCCGTGTTACCACTAGCGTCGCCTAAGCTTTCTTGGTGTAAATGGGCAATACCAAAATCAGACACGCGAGCCGTCCAACCATCTGCTTGCAACGTCAGCAGAATATTTTCTGGTTTGATGTCGCAATGTACGATGCCACGGCTGTGAGCATGGTCTAGTCCCAACAGCACATCGACAGTTAATTTCAAGCACTGAACCGGATGTAACTGTATCTCTTCTTCCATCAAACCACGTAAGGTGCCACCCTCGCAGTAATCCATAACGAGATAGCGCCCCGTCGGCGTATGCTCTAGGGCGTGACAGGTCACAATGTTGGCATGCTGCAAACTCAGCAGAAAACGTAGTTCACGCAAGAACTTATGAGTGGGAAACCGATACTTATCGAGCTCTTTGAGCGCAACAAGGCGACCCGTTTTGCGATGACTGGCGCAGTAAACTCGTCCAAACTGCCCCTGCCCCACTAGTCCCAACAGTCGATATTTTGAACGCTTTAACTCTCTTACAAGAAGGTATGACACATCATGAAATTAATAGCTGACGTTTTTCTTCTTAGTAATTAATCACTATACTTTTGTTCTAAAAGCAAAAATAATAGAACACTCCTTATTTTTAGTTTGAAGCGAACTCACGCAACTGAACTTGAAGCTAATAACTGTCAGCATCAGCCTCCAACGCTAGGCACAAAGCTTCTGTAGAATAGAGTCGTGATCTAAGCGATTTTCAATCATCGTTTCTGCGGGCTGTAAGCGATTGGTTAAGCCTAATAGAAAGCGGTTGTGCTCTGCACCTAATGATTCGCAGGTTGTTTGTATACAGTGCAGCTCGCGCCCAGTTAACTGACTGAAAAACGCACTCAAAACGCCCGCTTCGAGGGAACAGGAAGGTGCTTCACCTTGAGGCGCTTGGCTAGCGAAAGGAGAGCCTGACGTTTTAATGGTGAGAAAGCCTCGGTGCTGGTGTGACTGGTCTAACTCGATTTTGCCCCAACCATAAGCGACCCAACAGGATTGCAGGCTGTTGAGAAACTCCAGCATTGACATGTCGGCTAGAGCCGTACCGTAGTAGTCAGTTAGCTCTTCACGAAAGCGTGTATAAAAGTTTTTGCCCCACCAGCGTCCACAGTTGAACAACACCAGTCGTGCGGCACAACCTGTTTCTTTTTGTAGCCCTGCATAGATTGCCTGGATGAGGGTTTCGGGAAGTGCGAGCAAGCGATCGCCGCGACGATTCTCCAACAAGCCCATTTCCAGGTCCCCCTGCACATAGGCATCGACGGCAAAGTAGTTACCAGGAACGCGGTTATTTGTTAATAAATCGGCGACAGAAATCATAGAGGAATACCAGGGAGTAATTTTGACTGGAAAGAGTTGAAGTGACTGTAGATCTTACAGCCGTTTGCAAATGGATCAGCCACAGTGCGAACTTCTTGCTCGCAGGTGTGAGCGAGACGCTCATACTCAGTTGATGTGGCTTATTCAAACGACAATTGCTGTAAGATATAGATCATGGGCTCTCATTCAACATCCTGATCGGTCATCTTTAGTCGAGAACTACATGTTTAGTTCCCAGCAGCAGCAAGCGTCGGTGATTGCAGGATTGCCGTTTGCACTTTTGCAATGTATGGACCCAGCAGGTTGATCTGCTTAGCTGTGAGCGCTTGCGTCAGGCGTTGGTTGAGCAGGCGGAAAAGCGAAGTATCGATTGCTTGGGTGTTGTGAATGCTGATCGTTGTCGTGAGCCAACTTAGTAGCCGCGACTGTACAAACGCTTCGTCGTTCAGCAACATGCCCATGGCAGAATAACGCAGCAGCAGGAGAGCATTTTTAAGGCTGCGCTCTAAATTTTCAACTGGTTCATTCGGTAGCGTTGCTTCTAGTTGGTCTGCTACCTGCTGCATGATTTCGAGTTCGCGATCGCGCAACGTGCGGTACGCATCCAGTCGCTCAGGCAGTGAGTTGACGTATTGATTGATCACGCCTAGCTCTTCAGGCTTGAGATAACGATGTTCAGCTTCGTCAAAGATCGTTTCGATTTGTGGGTGCATACACTTTATTAGGGATGAAGGATGAAGACTAAGTTGATTGAGACTTTAGCCTTTCCTTTAGAAAAGTCCAGAAAAGCCGTCTAGAGTGAGCTCGTCGGCAGCGGGCGGTGGCGTCGGTTGAACAGGCGTGGGAGCGGCGATCGCAATCCCGTCCCAATTGACTGCAGCGAAGAATTGACAGACGCTCAGCTTAAGCTTTAGAGGGGCGTTGCCACCTTCACCTAAGCCCAGCTTGATTTCTTGAACAGCAGGTGCATAGTCTTCCCAATTAACGCCCGTGAAAAAGGTTCTTACGGAGTCTCGTTGCCATGGCTGAGCGGCAGGAAACGCTTTGGAACCATTGGTTTGGGGCAGAGTCAGCGTACTCATCGCAATAAGTCTCCTGTCCGTAAGCGCTTCTCAATATCCCTAGCGGTTGCTCCTTCGTTAAGCCAGAAGGACGCTGCATCAATCCGGTCTTGACTGCCCAAAAGAAACTTGCAGTAGGTTTCGCCCATGGAGTAGCACTGAATTTCGATGCAACTCAGCTGCTTTTTCACCATTTCTGTAAAGAAGCCAGCGAATAGCCCGGCATATAGGAAACAGACAGGCTTGCCCACATCTCCCAAGCTGCGAGCGACAGCAGAGTCAAACACGTTGATGAACATAAAGCCTTGCTTGCGATCGCCCATATCTACTTCCCAGCGTCCCCAACCTTGAGAGGTGAAGGGCCACCACCACGTTTCAAGTAGAAACAGGAGATTGGTTTGCCGCAGATTGCGATCAAATTCTTTTTCAAACCACTTTTCAAAGAAGAACGCGTCTTTTTGTCCCCATTCGCAGCCGATTGTATACATCGTGGCGGCTGAGGCATCTCCAACCTCTTCTTCTAGCCCTTCAACCAGACCAATGATGAAATCTTCGGTTGTCAGCACATTTCTGCTGCCGTTCCAATCGACGATCGTGCCCTTGTCTTGGTCAAATTGGAAGAAATCTCGAAACCCATAATGATTGTGCTTCTTGGGATTTCTCAACTTGACAGAGTTTTCTTGAGGCGTTGCAATCACCATAGTCTTTTCTCAGCGGAATCTAAGTAGTAGGAATGAGGCACGCAAACGGCAAAGTGAGCTACCAGCGGCGCTGAAGGCTAAAAAGCTGAATCATGACCGTAGCAGATAGTATCCACTGCTGGGGCAAACTGACTGGCAGTAGTAGTAGTGAAGAAGGGTTGCCTTGAATCAGCTGTTATTCTGTTATTGTTGCTTCTGGTTTAATGTTCCCTGGGCTGGAAAGATCTAACCCATCACCATCAGCTGGTTGAAAATCTTCACAAAAAACAGTCGTTTGAGGGCGATGAGAACCGATCGTGACGTTGCGCTCACAATGTTAGAGAAGCCGTACAATTCGCCTCCAAAAACCCTTCACGAGCAAATTTTGCCTATAGCAAGCGATCATTTATACAGTTTTTGGACTCGACGATCGAACAGTATGGAATTGTCCTAGAGTCAAATCACCATAACTAAAGCCTTCCTTTGGGGAGGCTTTTATTTTTCTGGGTGTCTGGGCGGATGTTTGAAAAGTCCTCGCCCATGGCGACATCTGCGCGTCATTGAAAATCACAGACGGGATAGCAACAAAGTGACGAGGTTGTCAACTAATTGGACGGTAAGCAGTCGCGAAGTGGATGATCGGCTTTAAGGGCGATCGTGTCCAAATAAAGTCCGCTAAAACAGGTATGCTGAAAAACCTGACAAACGCTCAGAAATAGGGTAGATCTAGCAAGGGTATTTCGGGGTTATTGGCGCGGTGCTACTGCTAAGTAAAGGGTTGACAAGCGCTGAACTGAATCGATCTCGTCTACGAATGCTGGTGGCTGCCAATTCGTCTCGATCAACTTAGCTAAAAACGTGTGTGGTAGGTGGGGTCGTGCAAAACAAGCAAACATTGATGATGAGAGCTTTAATTAAAGCGCTAGCAAAGTACCAGGTTCGCAATTGCAAAGTGCTTTTGATCAGTGGTTTGGCAACACTGCTGCCACTCTACAGCGGGTTCTCTAACCTAGCGTGGGCTTATGAGCCCAGTACAGAAAACCCTACTGGCACACCAACTGAGGTTGCCCCAACACCCTGCCAGCCGATACGGTCTGCTCAAGCTGGCGGTTTAACCCGGTTTGTGAATGATGTCACTCAAACGGCAACGTTGATTGAACAACCGGCGATCGGCATGGGTACCTTGCTTGAACAGGTGGCGCCGCAAATGCTGGCGTATTTGAATGCGTCTCCCTTCCCCGAAATCAATCAACGCGCCCGGTTAGCTAGAGTGCCTGTGATCATGTATCACGACATCTTGCCGGAAAAGAAGGTGTTTTTTGATGTCACTCCTGAAGAGTTTGAGCAACGTCTCAAGCTGATTCAGCAGAAGGGTTTGACCCCGATCAGCATGGATCAGTTAGTCACCCATCTACGGACGGGCCTCCCCTTACCCGAAAAACCCATTCTATTGACCTTCGACGATGGCTACAGTGGACATTACGAATACGTTTACCCACTGCTAAAAAAATATAACTACCCTGCTCTCTTTGCGATTTACACGGCCAAAGTGGGCAAACAAATGGGTCGATCGAGCCTAACCTGGGAGCAACTACGGGAGATGGCAAAAGATCCGTTGATCACGATCTCATCTCACAGTGTTAGCCACAAAGTAATGGAAGGGCTGACACCTGATGAACTTGCGATCGAAACCCAAGAATCAAAACGCCTTTTGGAAATGGAGTTGGGCGTTCCGATCCGTTATTTCACCTATCCCGAAGGAAAGTATGACACTCAAGCAGTCGAGGCTGTGAAACAGGCAGGGTATGCTGCAGCTTTAACGATGGATGATAACAATGAAAAACTGGCAGGACAGTCAGATAACCTGTTTGCGATCGGCCGGGTTGGACAATCGCGACTGGCCGAAATGGTTGACGTTGTCTGGGGCGGCCCAAAGCTGCCAGCCTTTAGTCAGGCCTTTGACTTTTCGTCTCCCGTCGTCCGGACGAATACCACTGTTGACAATACACCGTTCATTTTTATTTCCGGTGGTAAACCGATGACGATTCATGCCAAAACGCGTGACCAGGTACCCAAGATTTTAGAGGGCACTGAGGCGATCGCGGCTGTCGACGGCGGTTTTTTCTCTCTGGAGTTTTTAGACTCTAACGCAATGCTGGGGCCTGTCTTGAGCCAGTCTGAGGGCGAATTTATCCCCGGTAAGCGGGGAGAGATCCCCTTCCTTGCCAAACGCCCACTGGTTTTGATTGGTCCCAAGTCCGTCAAATTCGTGCCTTTTGATTACATCAAGCACAATACCCTCGAAGGTATTCAGGCAGAAATGCCGGATGTCACGGATGCGTTTGTGGCGGCTGGTTGGCTGGTGGAAAACGAGCAGCCTCAACCCATTGAACGCTTTGGTCGTTTATATAGCGTCAACGAACTACGGCACCGCGCCTTTTGGGGCATTAATCAGGCTGGGCAACCTCAAATTGGGGTTTCTCAAGAACCGATCGGCTCCGTCGATTTGGGTGCGGCACTGGCAAAAGCTGGCTTTCGGGACGCTGTCATGCTTGACTCTGGTGCCAGTACCTCTCTCGCCTATAAAGGTGCTTCGTTAGTAGGCTATACCCCTCGCCCTGTACCCCATGTTGTGGCATTGGTTCCGCCTGCGGGTGCATTGAACGCAAGCTGTGCGTTGGTTTCCTCCCGTTAGGTTGAGTGCTGGGTGTTGATCGCGTCAGCTCTCGGCCATAGCGCGTCTCAACAAGTGCGGTACAAGCAACTGAGAAAGAGGTGTCAGGAGTCAGAATCCATCAGTCAGCAGTGGTCTACCATACTCACTTTTAAATCCTGAATACTTACGTCAAAATGTCCAGCACGTGAGTAAGAGCCGCTGATAGCTACAGCTAGCGATTGCTGCTGGTTACTGACTACTGACTTCTTGTTACTGGATCGCTTTCATCAAAAATTCTGCCAGCTCAATCAGTTGGGACTTGTTAAACGCCTCTAAAAGCGCTCTAGCAGCTGCTCTTGGCTCAGCAGGGATGATAATCTGATTGGCTTTAGCTGTGGTTACTTCTCGGACAGCGGGTTGGTGAGTTGCTTCGGGAAGTGGCAGCTTCGCAACGAGCTGAGGCGTAGGAGCAGGGTGTATCGTGAGCTGCTGTAGGGCAGTGCTGGGAATGATCTCGCTAGCTCGTCCGACCAGCAACAGATCGCCAGCTAACTTAAGCTCCTTAATGACCAGAGGCGCCATGATGGCATAGGTGTTACGAGGATGAGCCAGGGCGCTGTGCACTGCCTGTAGCAGTCTGCGCCATTCTGCTGAACTATTGAGTTGCACCATACGGCTGCAGAGGGTGGCCAGTTGCTGTCGGTTAGCGGGTGTATCTCCTTGCTTGAAGAGTTGCAACATCATCTTGAGAGCACCATGCAGCCGATTCGCCAATTCTGGGTTGGCAGGTACAGGCTGGACTACGGCGATCGCAGGTTTGCCAGCATTACGTTCTTCTTGCAGTAAACGGTTGAGATAATTTTGCAGCTCTGCAAAGGTTGGTTCTGCTGCCTGAACCCGCTGAGCGGCATCTTCTTCTTTGAGACCATACGGTGACTGCAGTTCTTCAACCAGCTCTTTGAGAATGTCAAACCCTTGTAAAAACAAGTTCTCGAGCGATTGGTCAATCTTGACGGGGTGATCGGTCAGAAGCTTAAAGCAATCTTCCAGATGATGGCCCACCTTGTGAATGCTGGTAAAGCCCAACATGGCAGCTCCCCCTTTAACCGAATGAGCAGCGCGAAACAGCTCATTGAGTCGCTCTGTATCTGCCATCGTGGCTTGTAAATCTAATAAGCCTCGCTCGATCGTATCGAGGTGCTCTTTAGCTTCCTCAATGAAGTAACCCAAGATTTGCTGCTGTTTCGTCGCCTGCACGAGCCTATCCCTCAGAGTGCTAACTTGTACGAGCTCAAGCGGTTCGTTATGATACCGCACCTTTTCTCAGTGTTCCCATTCTAATGAGGCTTTTATCTTGCTTTCTGAGGAATCGTTTTGCGTCATAAGCACCATTACGATGAAGATTGCGATGAAGGCAGTTACTGTTTTAAAGCGATCTGATTTCAAAGTAAGCTTGATGAGCCAGGAAAGAAAACGCCGAAAGGCTGTGGCCCAATATAGCGCCAAGAAGAAATGTTGCCGTCAAGAGGGGTTGCCTTTAATCCTGCTGTTCGGCTGACATCTTCATGTCTTATGTCAGCCAGAACACATGATCGTGCCTGTTGCAAAGCCTCTTCCCTTCAACAGATCCAAAATTTTGAGGCTTCTTTCTTTCAGCCCTTGCAAACTTAACCATACAGGCTCACACTAGACTTGAGCAGGCTGGGAAGATGAGAGGTTTGTTGTGAAAAAAGTTTTAGCCATTATTTTGGGAGGCGGTGCTGGCACTCGCCTTTATCCATTGACAAAGCTGCGAGCTAAGCCTGCTGTGCCGATCGCAGGCAAGTATCGTCTTATTGATATTCCAGTTAGTAATTGTATTAATTCAGACATTTTTAAGATCTACGTCTTGACTCAGTTCAATTCGGCTTCGTTAAATCGTCATATTTCCCGCGCTTACAATTTCACGACAGGCTTCACTGAGGGTTTTGTCGAGGTTCTGGCCGCTCAACAGACACCAGAAAATCCCAACTGGTTTCAGGGCACTGCTGATGCTGTACGACAGTATCTTTGGTTGTTTCAAGAATGGAACGCTGACGAGTATCTAATTTTATCAGGTGATCATCTTTACCGGATGGATTATGGAGACTTTGTCCGTCGTCATCGTGAAACGGGCGCGGATGTCACGATATCGGTAGTGCCGATGGATCACCGTCGGGCGTCTGACTTTGGTTTGATGAAGATTGACGGTTCTGGGCGCATTGTTGACTTTAGCGAAAAGCCAAAAGGAGATGCGCTGACTGCAATGTCAGTAGATACGACAGTCTTGGGGCTCACGCCAGAAGAGGCGAAGCAGAATCCCTACATTGCCTCAATGGGGATTTATGTCTTCAAGCGGGAGGCCTTGGTTAAACTGCTGAGAGATTTTCCTGAGCAGACTGATTTCGGTAAAGAAATCATTCCTGTCTCGTCCAAAGACTACAATCTCCAGGCATACCTCTTTAACGATTATTGGGAAGATATTGGGACGATCGAGGCCTTTTATGACGCGAATCTAGCGTTGACGCAGCAACCGCGTCCACCCTTTAGCTTCTACGATGAAGATGCACCGATTTATACCCGTCAACGCTATTTACCGCCCAGTAAGCTACTCGACTGCCACATACGGGAATCGATCATCAGCGAAGGCTGCATTTTAAAAAACTGCTCTGTGACCCATTCGGTGCTGGGTGTGCGATCGCGCCTTGAATCAGGTTGCACGATCGAAGACACCCTGATTATGGGAGCCGATTACTATCAGCCGTTTGCTGAACGCCAGTCTGAAGCATCTTCTCAGGGTGATCAGATTCCATTAGGTATTGGTTCTGACACCATTGTTCGCCGTGCCATTATTGACAAAAATGCCCGTATTGGCAGCAATGTGCAAATTGTCAACAAAGATCGCGTCGAAGAAGCCGAACGGGAGAACCAGGGCTTCTACATTCGTAGTGGCATTGTTGTCGTGTTGAAGAATGCGGTTATTCCTGACGGGACAGTCATCTAAAGGTTAGGGAACCAGGGTGACAGAGTGTTTTAGATTAAGCCTTTTACGACCCGTCAGCCTTAATCTAAACTCGTCTTGGCTCCAACTTCCGCGTTCCATCGCCGTAGCCTCCAGCAATGCGTCTGATTTTGTTGATTGGGTTACCTGGCAGCGGTAAGTCAACCTTTGCCGCGCTCCGTTTGCAGGCGTGCCCACAACGGCAACTGATTTCGACTGATGCCATTCGATCGTGCCTGTTTGGTGACGAAGCGGTACAAGAAAACTGGCTCAAGGTGTGGCGAGAAGTCGGTCGGCAGTTTCAGCAAACAGTCCAGCAAGGTAGGATGGAGCACACATCGGAGGCGATTTATGATGCGACCAATGCTGTTCGCCGCGATCGCCGTCGGGCGATCGGGCTTGCTCGTACCTGCGGCTTTACCGACATTACTGGCGTCTGGCTGAATACACCACTAGACATCTGCCTTCAACGCAATCAGCAGCGCTACCGACGGGTGCCTGATGCCGTCATTTTACGCATGCATCGTCGGTTAATGGGTGCTCCACCAAGTGTCAGCGATGGATGCGATCGTTTAATTGAAGTGAGTTGGTGACGTGAAACGTAGAGTACGGCCATTGCGCCTTCAGCCAGTGCAAGAGCCGGACCCGCGAAACTCGACGTTTTTGGTAGATTGAGCGCAAAGAGAACGGCAAAGTAACAGGAATTGGTTGGAATACGGGGTTAGAGTAGAGAGAATGCAAATGCTTCGTGCTTTGCTAGGAGCTATAAAGGACATCTCACCCTGAAAACGTTGCTAAGACGTTCTTAGAGAAATAAGCTGAATCCTCAGAGGAGAAGGATTAATGGCTGCAACTGACTTTAAAGACTACTACGCCATTCTGGGAGTGGATAAGACCGTCAGTGCTGATGAGCTGAAAAAAGCCTATCGCAAGCTAGCACGGAAGTATCATCCAGATATGAACCCCGGAGACAAAGCGGCCGAAGCTCGATTCAAGGAAGTCAGTGAAGCTTACGAGGTTTTGTCCGATCCAGAGAAGCGGCAGAAATACGACCAGTTTGGCCAATATTGGAAGCAGGCAGGGCCGGGGGGTTCCCCGTTTGGCTCTCAGTCTCGTGGCTCCAATACTGACTTTGAAAACTTTGAATTTGGGCAGTACCGCAACTTCGACGACTTTATCAATGAGCTACTGGGCCGCATGGGCAGTGACCCCGGTTTTGGACGGTCTGGAGCGGGCGCTCGTGCCTCTAGAAGTGCCCCTGGCGGCTTTAGCGATTTTTCTGGATATGACTCAGGTGGCGCCGGGCTGGATGCTGAAGCAACCATTACGTTGACGTTTGCGGATGCGTTTCGTGGGGTGCAAAAGCGCCTGATGTTAGGCAATGAGGAGTTTGAGGTTCGCATTCCTCCCGGTGCTAAACCAGGCAGTCGCATTCGGATTAAAGGGAAAGGGCGAAGCAGTCCATATGCCCCGAATCAACGTGGCGATTTGTATCTCATGGTGGCGATCGCGCCTCATCCCTTTTTCCAATTTGAGGGTGACAATCTCACCTGCGAAGTGGCGATCGCGCCGGACGAAGCCGTTTTAGGTGCCCAAATTGACGTACCGACACCGGATGGCAGCGTCACGGTGAATGTTCCTGCTGGCATCCGCTCTGGTCAATCGCTACGGCTAAAAGGCAAGGGCTGGCGGAATCCCAAGGGCGATCGCACCGATCAAATGGTTCGCATTGTGATTGCAACGCCAAAGGAAATTAGCGCGATCGAACGCGAATACTACGAAAAGATTCGCTCCAACCGCAGCTTCGACCCGCGCAGCAATCTAAAGGATGTGCGGCTGTAACACGTCACCTGAGTAGAGACGTTACATGTAACGTCTCTACGAATCAACCAGCCTCTAACTGCTGCAACAGTCGCTCGGCTGCGTCGTACGTCACTTTGTAGGTATACTCACCCCCGTCACAGGTCGCCAACGCCCGCGCCTGCCGCGCATACGCCAACGCCTGTGCCCGTTCTCCCCGCCCTAGCGCCCGCTCTGCCAGAAACAACTGCACATCTGCCCCTCGTAGCACATAGCCACTGCGCTCCGCAATCGCCTGCGCCTCCTCTGCCAGCCGCAGCGCTTCGTCTGGTTGCCCCTGGTCTACCCGCAACCGTGCCAGAGCCAGCAGAATATCGGCTTCGTGATCCACCACATTGATGGCGCGGCAACGGGTCAATGCCTCGCTCAGGTGATGGTCGCTCTCGGTCAGGTTGCCGTTGACCCGGTGGGCGGCTCCCAGCAGCCAGTGCGATCGCACATAGAAATGTTCAACTGGATAACTGGTACGAGCAAATTCATCCGCCAGTGCCAGCGATCGCTGAGCCGCTGTCAGCGCCATTGCTGCTGACTCAGTCTCCCCCATCCGCACTCTTAGCAGGGCACTCAATGATCGATAAAACCAGGTATTGCAGTTGATCTGGATCGCGTTTTGCTTCTCGGCTAGATCTAGAGCCTTATCCAATTCTACTTCTGCTTCTGTCCACACTCCCCGATACGCCAGCAGTCTCCCCAATTCCTGATGCCCGATCGCCTCTTTGAACTCACCCTCAAGCTCCTGGCAGAGGGCGATCCGGCGGCGCAGGTTGGCTTCAGCCGCTTGCAGGGCACCGATCGGGAGTTGTGCCATGTAAGCCAGGTTTCCCAGAGTGATCGCCAGGTTTTTCTTATCCCCCTGCCTTTCTCGAATCGCATTCTGTCGCTCATACAACGGTACGGCTTGCGCGGGCTGACCGTTGAGGCTGTAGCTATTTGCCAGCTCGTTCAGCGTCCAGGCTTGAGCACTCTCATTCTGGAGCTGCGGGGGCTGGTCTTCGCCACGGGGGAAGAGGGCGCGCAGCAGTTCAATCTGGAGCTGGTAAGCACCGAGTTGGTAGTAAAGGGGCGTAGAGAGGCGATCTTGAAACAACTGCTGCGCCTCGTCATACTGCTCTGCCCGCACCATGTGGTGATACAGCTCAATCACTGGGGTCAGGTCGGCAAGGGTCTGCACCGTCTCTACGGCAGGCACGGCGGCGAAGTAGTCGCGCAGTTGCTCGTGGGCGCGGGTGCGTTCCGGGGTGCCCATGCGGTCATAGGCATAGCGGCGCACAATGGGGTGCAGGTCAAAACGCTGGGTGCGGCGGTCATGGTGCAGCAGTCCGCGATTGATCAGGTCGCGCAGGTCTGCCTCTAGCTCACGGGTTGAGTAGGCTGTATCACGAATCGCCTCCAAAATGCCCACATCCACCGGGCTGCGAAAACAGGCGATGCGGCTGAGCAACTGTTGTCGAGCGTCCGCCAAATCCAGGTACGACTGCTCCAGCACATGGTGCTGCCGCTGCACCAGATCTCCCGTCACATCCAGCCGCTGAGCCGCTTTAATATCCCCCGCCTGCCGCAAGTCATTCACCACCAGCCCAGACAGCAACCGCAGGCTGAGGGGATGATAGCCATACGCCGCACACGCCTGCTCAATCTCACTCCGATTCCCCCGAATGCCCTGACTGCGAAAAAACGCCACCGCATCAGCAGGCTGCATCTGGGTCAACTCCTCCTCCCGACAGCCCTGCAGCAAGTCTCCCCCTCTCACTTCCACCGGGCGCGGTCGCAGGCGCGTCGTCATCAGCACCTTGCCCCGCAGGTTGGGCAGGCTCGACAGGCTGCGAAGAAAGGCTTCGGCGTAAGGGTTCACGCAATCCCGCTCTTGATCACCTCTCTGGCTAAAACTCGCCTCGCCTCGCGGGAGAGGGGCTGGGGGTGAGGGGTCATCCCCCTGATACGCCGCACCCAGACTGCTGTAGGCGCGCAGCTCCCGCTCAAACCCATCCAGCACCAGCAGCACGGGCAGTTGTTGCAACAGCGCCAACACGTGCTCTAGCTGCTCTCGGAGTGACACGTCGCCCGGTTCACGTCCACTCAAATACGCCCACGTCACCCGCAAAAAGTTGTTGAAATTCGCCTGCTCCTCATAAAAGCTCCACCACACCACCAGTGGGCGTTGCTGGGGTGTCACATCATGCAGCAACCAGTGCCAGGTGAGGGCGCTTTTGCCAAACCCACCCAATGCCCGCAGCACAAACAGGGGCTGAGTGCCCTGATTTAGCCAGTCGCTCAGCCTCTGCCGTTCGGCTACCCGTCCGGTGAAGTGGGGCGGCATCCCGTAGGGGTGAGCCAGCAACCATTGCCTCGGTGCAGTCTCCTGGGGTGGGGTAACTAATGGTTTACTTAGTTCCTTCAACAGCTTCGCCCAATCAGACTCTAAGTCATCTGAGGCAGCAAAGTTGAGATAGGTCAAATAGCTAATGCTGCGAGGTAGTTCACACAGCTCTTTTAGCAGGGGAATAAGTCGCCGCTCCTCGTTGAGTGGATCGGCAGTTTGAGGCATATACCGTTCAAATTCTGTCCACTTGCTTTTTAAGTAATGCGGGGTTAGCACCATTAAGGTTTTGCGGCTCGTGGTAGATGCCCGCTCCAGTTCCTTAATGGCAGGTGCCCCCAGGCGAAAGTCGCGATAGTCGATGCAGCACCTCAACCCGGCAGCTTCCAGGCGTTGCACCAGTTCACCTCGCACCCACTCACTATCCTTAGTGCTGTAGGAGATGAACACATCGTAGTCGTAGGGGACAGAAGCGGGTGGCTCAGCGGGTTGGCTCATTATGCAGCGGGCAAAGGGCGCAGGCTCTCCTAAATTCTATTCGACGACCAATTAAGTCTGCCAGGAAAAGACCTCGGAGGTTTTGGAAACCTCCGAGGTCTAAGCCACGATCGCTGCCTCCCCTCTTTGTCTGGCGAAGCGATGCCCCCTACGCGATCGCCGCCAGCAGTGCCTTCGAGTCTGCCACCGCGCCAAACACGCCGCCCTGCATTTTGACTATGTTGAGAGCTGCCAGATGATTGCTATAGTCCGTAGCCGCTGTGCAGTCGGAGAGTAGGAGACATTCGTAGCCGCGATCGTTGGCATCGCGCATAGTGGTATGCACACACACATCGGTGGTAATGCCTGCCAGCAGGATGTTTTGAATGCCTTGACGCTTCAGCAGCAAGTCTAGATCGGTGGCGTAGAAAGAGCCTTTGCCCGGTTTGTCGATGATCGGTTCGCCCGGTAGCGGAGCCAGGTCGGGGATGATTTCCCAGCCTGCTTCGCCGCGCACCAGCACTTTACCGCACGGTCCCGGATCGCCGATGCCTGCACCAATCTGGCGCGATCGCCATTGTTTGTTTTCTGGCAAGTCGGCTAAGTCAGGACGATGCCCTTCGCGAGTGTGCATGACATGGAAGCCTTTAGCTCGCATCACGTCCAGCACGGCTTTAATAGGGGCGATCGGTGCCCGCGTCAACGATAAGTCGTAGCCCATCTGATCCACATAGCCGCCGATGCCGCAGAAATCAGTTTGCATATCAATAATGAGGAAAACTGTATTTTCTGGACGCAGATCGCCATTGAACGGGTAGGGATACGGCTCAGATTTAACGTAGCAGCCCATGATGAATCTCCAAAGGTCGTTAGGAAGGAAGCGCGTGCAGCCAGTCGATCGCCTTTCGAGATGGCTGGCTGCCTTTCACTACTGATGGATCAGCGGGAGTCGAACGAATGACGCCATCAAAGGCGGACGCTTATTTCACCACAGAATCCTTCAGTGGTATTCCCTCATACGATCGGGTAGGGGCAGGGAAACCGCAAGATGTCCCGTCTGTATGTACAACGTCATCCTCCCAGGGCAAGCGATAAGCGTTGTTAACCAAATCCTGCATATACGTGTAGGGGCAATCTTGTGCGCCCCCTTTAACGGCAACATAGCCTCGATGCCCAAACTGGTAGATGTTGTTTTCGACCGACCAATGGCGGCGGGCTTCCTGAAGTAGTTTCGGGCGCACCTCTCCGGTGATGATTTCATTCGGGCGACCAGTCCCAGTGACCAAAGGCACACCATCATAGTTGACGATCATCCCTTCGCCCATCGAGTCGAAGGAGCCGTCCGAACCACACATACAAACTGATGCTGTATAGATCAAGTTGCAGAAGGCATTTGCCTGATTAGTGATTTGCCAGGAGTGGCGAATGGGTGCCGTGTAGCCAGCGGTGCGCAGCATAATGTCAGCCCCTTTGTAAGTACATTCACGCGCCATCTCTGGAAACATGCCGTCGTGGCAGATAATGAGCGCCAACGTGCTGCCGTTGGGCCCTTCGCAAACAGGGATACCCAAGTTACCGGGTTCCCAAGGTTCTACAGGCACCCAGGGGTGAAGTTTGCGATAGTAGAGCTTCAGTTCGCCCTTGTCATCCAGAATAATGCCACTGTTATAGGGATTACCGTGGGGGTTGTACTCCATGATAGAAAAACAGCCCCAAATTTTGTGCTCTCGACAAGCCGTGCTAAAGGCCTGCACCTCTGGCCCATCTAAGCGGCACATAATCTCTGGATTGGTGTCCATTGAGAGACCGTGCAGGGCATATTCTGGGAAAATAACCAGATCCATCGTGGACATATTGCGCCGTGCTTTGGCAACCATGTCCACCAACCGCTGCGTTTGCGCTGACAGGTCATCAGGAGTGACGACGGTGGGCAGTTGCAATTGCACCAAGCCGAGGACGACGCCATCCGGTGACTTATTTAAACCGCCGAGTCCACTCATGCAAACCTCCTACTGATTGCGTTGTTGCCAGAACACATCCAAGCACGCTGGGCTTTCAACCTTAGATACTGGAGGCAGACGCGATCGCAGGCTCAAACCATACCAACCAACGTCCAAAGTCTTTAGTCAAACGCCTCACCAACTGCTGTGCTCCCAATAAGGGTTTACAGAATCCTGGGCACTCAGTGAGTATCAGGCATCACTTTTTATGACTTTGGGTGCCAATTTACATCAATACAGCCTGTCTACTCTAGAGTGTTGTCTCTTACGGCGTTGTCTTTTGTAGCTTGAGCAACTCGCTCTGAATTTGCTGCTGGAGGCTGGGATCGCCTTCTTTACGACGTGTGATGTCGTTGAATTGGGAGATAGTCAAGCCGTTTTCTTTGATAATCTCGGCAGAGCGTTTAAGGAAGCGACCACAAATATCATGCACAGCCGAAGGAATGTTTTGCTGCCGACAGACATCCTCAGGAACATTGCCGCTCATGAGTTTCTTGGCTTCGGCGTAGTCTTGCTGGCGCTGCTGCTCAATGTAAAATGCAGCACGAGCATACTGGCTTACCTGCGGCGGATTAGCTTGGGCGTAAGCAGCATCGCCTAAACTCCAAGTTGTCGATCGCAGCATCGACTGTGGAGCATAGCTAACAACTAAGCCCACTGTAGAGAGCGCGCTCACCAGAAAAAGTCGCGTAACGGTATTGAGAGAGGGTCGCAGAAGGCTGATAGAAAATTGCATCATGGTTGTGTGTGACACTGCAAAAACTAGCACACGAAAGGTTTCAATAAGCTTTGAATTATTTTAGGCGCGATAAGTTCCAGTAACGAGAAAGGATTTAAAAAATTAGCGGGTTAAGGTGAAGAAGCAAAAGATTTTACACCGCACTGTAGTTTTGCACTGCACTGTGGTGTAAAGTGCCAGCAAGCTTCTAGCCGTCTCTCAGTTCGCCGCGTTTGAGAACGCCCTTAAGAGAGGCAACTCCTCTCCTCATCAGTTTGCTATTCTGTGCCGTTGACACAAGCCAGCCTAAGCTCCAGTCAGATTTGAGGCCATAACAGAGACAAGATCTGCTTATAGACGACGTCTAGCCTCTGATTCAGATCAGGCATTTGTTCTGAGTAGCAAGCACTTGCACCCATATTGATACCGAATGAGCCATGAGGCTGCATTGATGCAGTATGGGATTTTTAATTGTAGTGACGGAAATAAAGCTGAGGTGTGCCCCAAAAACGAAACCAGTCTTCCTTGTACTGCAGCTGAGGAACGATCGCCCCTCAGCTGAAAGGAATCAAAACTCGAACGTTGCCCAATCCGGCTTGCGGTAATAATGCGTCATGTCGTCAAATTTGCGTAGCTCAGCACGATTGACCCAAAATTCTTTCGCCTCCAAATCCAGCCACTGCTGGTTTAATTGCATAAAACTATCGCCTAGTTCAACCAAGACTTCGGGCGCTGGAATAGTACCGAAGTAACCCAGAGTGATGTGAGGCGTAAAGTAATACTGTTGCTCAATGCCTAAGCCAATGAGGTCAGAATTTTGGAAAACAGCGCGACGGAGCTTCAGTACACGATCGTACGATTGTTCGTCTGTCGGCGCTAAACAGACAGCGATCGCCCTCGGCATGATCATGAGCCCTAACGCCTGAAACTGCAGTGGTCTACCTTCAGCCATCGCCTGGGATTGGCGAAAGATCGTTGCAATCTGGTCTTGAAGCTGCACCTCAAACTCAGGATTTTCTTGACTTGCATCACGATAGGCGTTGTCCCAGATTAAGTCTGCTAGCGTCAGATGCAAGCTTTCGGGTGGCACTGGTACCAACAGTGACGCACCAAGTGTCTGCAAAAGTTGCTGCTGATACTGCGTCAGGGCCTCGTGCAGCGTAGCGTTTTTCGCATCTTCGCTGCCTGGTGGTGTCACAATCGTATAGCCCGGAAACGGGGCAGGCTGTCGTTTGTTTGCCGCCTCTAGCTGAAATTTGGGGGATTCCTGAATATGCTGCACCTGGGAGCGATACGTTTCCGGTAACGTCAAACGTACGGCTCGATTCAGGTAAGTCTGGTAGTTCTCGTCCAATGTCGATCGCCTCGCAAGGTTACTTAATCATATCTACGACTGGCTGCGTCAGACCCCCCTGCTTGATCTGACTGAATCACGGTCGATCGCGGGAGAGTTTGCTGATGATACCTGACCTTCAGGATCACCTGATCCCCACCATAATCTAAATTCAGTCTGACAGGATTGCTAGGACAATACAATTACGGGCGGTAGCAGGAGGTATTCTACATGCCAATTTACCTTTACTGGGGCGAGAATGATTTTGCGATCGCCCAGGCAGCAACAGCACTGCATCAACGGTTGCTCGATCCCGTTTGGAGTAGTTTCAATTATGACAAAATTACTGCCGACCAACCCGATGGCATCAGGCAAGGCTTAAATCAGGCCATGACCCCTCCCTTTGGTGCTGCGAACCGTCTCGTCTGGCTCGCAGACACGTCCCTTTGTCAGCGTTGCCCTGAAGCACTCTTGACCGAACTGGAGCGAACCTTGCCGGAGCTACCGGAATCAACAACGCTGCTGTTGACAGCGACCAGTAAACCCGACAGTCGCTTGAAAGCTACGAAGCTGCTGCAAAAGCATGCCACCATTCAGGAGTTTGCGCTCATTCCAACCTGGAAAGCCGATCTTCTAGTCAAGCAGGTGAAGCAAGCCGCTCAAGATGGTGGGGTGAAGCTTACAGCGCATGGAGCAGAACTACTTGCCGATCTGGTGGGTAACGATACTCGCCGCTTGTACAGCGAGTTAGAAAAACTGCGGCTTTATGTCGGCGAGGCCAGGCAACCCCTTGATGAGGCTGCGATCGCCGCGCTGGTAACCGCTAGCAGCCAAAGCACCATCCAACTAGCCGCTGCCATTCGTCAGGGGCAAACGGCTCAAGCGCTTGACCTGGTCGCCGATTTGCTACGTCAGAACGAACCCGCGCTGCGCATCGTTAGTAGCCTCGTCACGCAGTTTCGCACCTGGGTCTGGATTAAAGTGCTGCGGGAAGCAGGCGAACGGAGTGAACAAGAAATTGCGAAAGCCGCAGAGTTGAGAAATCCGAAGCGCCTCTACTTCTTGCAAAAAGAGGTTGAGTCACTGTCATCCCAGACGCTTTTGCAAACATTACCCTTACTGTTAGACCTCGAAGCCAGCCTCAAACGGGGAGCCGATGAGCTACTCACACTACAGACGAAGATCATTGAGCTCTGTGAACTTTGTCGCTAAAGAAACAGTGTCCGCAGATCCCTCAGCCTTTTCTAGCCCCGCTACGATCGCTTCCCACTCCTAACACGAGAGTCTGGCCGTTTGATAGATTACGCGTCAGTCTTCAGGTAGTGGAACCCCTACTTACTGACGATTTAAATGCACCAGGTCATTGAATTAGAATGGTAGTGTTTAGCAAACCTTGTGTTTAGAAGACCTGCAAGCAGTACTCGCTCTACTACTAGCAGTGCTTGCTCTACTAACAGTCATTAGCGAAGATTTAAAGCGATGGGATTTTTTGATTCTGAAATCGTACAGCAAGAAGCGAAACAGCTCTTTGAAGACTATCAATCGCTGATGGGGCTTGGATCTGACTATGGCAAGTTTGACCGTGAGGGTAAAAAGCTCTTCATTGAGCAGATGGAAGCAATCATGGATCGCTACCGCGTCTTTATGAAGCGCTTTGAGCTGTCTGAAGACTTTATGGCTCAAATGACGGTAGAACAGCTCCGCACGCAGCTAGGTCAGTTTGGCATGACGCCCCAGCAAATGTTCGAGCAGATGAATAAGACCCTGGAGCGGATGAAAGCTGACGTTGAAAGAACGCTCTAACGTTTCTAGTGTCTCGTTTTCAGAGAGTGTTTCTAACCACCAGCCACTAAAAACTGACCGCTGGCTTTACGGGCGGTTAAACTCGGAGGGCGGGCGGAACCTCTCGATCGGAACACCCTGTAATGCCTGCTGCATAAAATCGCGCCACACTGGAGCAACGTAGCCTCCTCCAGTCGCACCTTTACCGATCGGGCGATAATCATCATTGCCAACCCACACAGCTGTCGCTAGCTGCGGCACATAGCCCACAAACCAGATATCCCGCTCAGAGGAGGTCGTGCCTGTTTTGCCCGCTGCGGGACGATCGAGCCTTGCCGCTACACCTGTCCCACCGTTGATGACGCCTTGCAGCGCATCGTTAAGAGCTGCAGTTGCCCACGGATCGAGCACCAGCTGAGGCTTAGGCGTATTGTCGAGCAAGACATTACCGGCGCTGTCAGTCACCTGCACAATCAGCGTCGTTTCGGAATACCAACCGTTACTGGCAAAAGTAGCAAAAGCTCCCGCCATTTCCAGTGGTGTGAGATCAACCGAGCCTAGAGGCAATGAGACAACCGGTTCGATCGGGCTACGGATGCCGATCGTACGCACTACGTCAATCACCTTATTCAACCCAACGTCTTGCCCCAGTCGTACAGCTGGAACGTTGCGTGATTGCGCTAACGCAGTGCGAATGGTCATGGCACCATGAAACGAACCATCGTAGTTTTGGGGCGTGTAATATTCATAGCCATCTGGATAGCTCACAGGGCTATCAGAAACCGTAGAGTCAGGCGTGTAACGACCAGACGCAAACGCCGTGTAGTAGACAAACGGTTTAAACGCAGATCCCGGCTGCCGCAGCGACTGCATTGCCCGGTTATACTGGCTCTTGCGGTAATCAACCCCACCCACCATTGCCTTCACAAAATGAGTGCGCGGATCAACCGCAACCAGCGCCATTTGGTCGGCATAGATGCCCTGATTCAAAAGGCTTTCGTGCCCCCGTTTGACCACATCTTCGGCAAGACGCTGTAGCTTGGTGTCCACTGTTGTCTGCACCCGCATACCGCCTTTGAGTACCGCATCCTTGCCAAACCGCTTCGTTAGCTCCTGTACTGCGGCTTCAGTCACGTAGGGAATGGTACTACCTTGAAAGGACGTGATTTTTCCTAATTTGATGGTTTGTTTGCGGGCAACAGCTTCCTGCTGAGGCGTAATCCAGTTCAGCTCTCTCATACGGCGGAGCACGGTTGCCTGCCGCCGCTTTGCAGCTTTATAGTCAATAAACGGACTCAAGCTTTCAGGCGCCTGAATCAGCCCTGCCATCATGGCAGATTCCGCCAGCGTCAAATCGGCGGACGACTTACCAAAATAGCTCTCAGCAGCCGTTTCAGCTCCATAGGTGTTATGTCCCCAGTAAACCTGGTTCATATACATCTCAAACACCTGGTTCTTCGAGAAAATCTGCTCGATCCGTAAAGCCAGCACCGATTCTGCGACTTTGCGGCTGAACGCGCGTTTGGGGGTGAGGAACAGGTTTTTGACTAACTGCATCGTCAGGGTAGAGCCGCCTTCTACCGTTTCGCCCTTATGCCAGTTTGCTAAGAACGCTCGCAGGACAGCACCTGGATTCACGCCGTGATGGGAGTAAAAATAGCTATCTTCGATCGCTAGTACCGCCCGCTTCAAGTCTGGAGAAATCTTATCTAACGGTACGACTTCCCGGTTGGCTTCACCATGAATGCTAGTTAGCAGCGCACCTTTAACGTCGTAAATATGAGTGGTTTCGCTGGGTACATAGCTGCGAAGAATACGAACGTCTGGCAAATTGCGAAAGCTAATGGCTAAACCGACCAGGCCACCTGCAACCACAGAACTCGTCAGCATCGTCATGCCAAGCACCATGCCGCCTGTTACTTTGCCAACGGTTTTGATGACCTGATAAACGGTATCGGGTGCGCCAGGCTGCTTACGTTGGTGAAGGGTGTTGGATGCCACGACGACTTTAGTCCTTACAAAGGTTGAACAAGCTCAAGTTTGAACAAGCTAGAGAGTAGCGAAGGCAGGTGCTCAGAACGATCGCTCGGTAGTCAATCATACTATTCATCCCTCAAGTGGGACTATCAGCATGGCTTTAGCAGCAAGGTTAACATCATAACTACGGGTTGAATGACAAACCAAGTTAGATTAGTGGCAGGCGTGTGCTACCAACGATCGCGCCAGTCCCCCTGTTGGAAGGCTGCCATTCATAGTAGTCTGTGCTCTGAGCAACGAAACTTAGCGCTTGTTAAGAAAATAAGCTCATGCTAGGAAAGAGCACTCAGCCATCAGTCAGCAGTAGCCATCCCTGGATTCAGCGCTGCATGCTGATAGGTGATAGCTAACTACCAGTATCGCTCCAACGCCCATTGCTTTGTACCTTGTGATTTCCAGTCAACCCTTGAACATGATGTCTACTCTTTCCTGGCTGCGGCGCGGCATCAGCGAAATTTTTCCCGATCAGCCAGACTCCAGCAGCGCTGACGAAAACTTAGTGCAGCGATTGGCTCAGAGCGATCGCCCCCTTCGCATCAAGCTGGGCATTGACCCGACAGGAGCCGATATCCATCTGGGGCACAGTATTCCGATGCGAAAGCTGCGATCGTTCCAGGATGCTGGACACACTGCTGTCCTGATTATCGGCGACTTCACTGCTCGCATTGGCGACCCTACGGGAAAGTCGGAAGTCCGTCGCCAGTTGACCGAAGACGAGGTTCGCGCCAACGCTCAGACCTATCTCAATCAAGTGCGCCCGATTCTGGATTTCGATACACCGGGACGCCTGGAAATCCGTTACAACTCAGAGTGGCTGTCTAGCTTAGATCTCAGCAAGATTTTACAGCTCCTGGCAACCACAACTGTTGGACAAATGTTGGCTAAAGAGGGCTTCTCGGAGCGCTACGACAAGGGTGACCCCATTTATTTACATGAATTCCTGTACCCGCTCATGCAGGGCTACGACTCCGTTGCCGTGGAAGCCGATGTCGAACTAGGCGGCACCGATCAGAAATTTAACATCGCGATCGGTCGAGATTTGCAGCGCCACTTTAGTTTGCGTCCTCAATTTGGGCTACTGGTACCAATCTTGCTCGGCACCGATGGCGTACAAAAGATGTCAAAATCCCTTGGCAACTATGTGGCACTGTCAGAAGATGCCCTGACGATGTACTCCAAACTGGAGAAAACGCCTGATACGCTACTGAAGTCGTATTTTGAGTTGCTGACCGATGTCCCGCTCGATCAGCTACCCGAAAATCCTCGTGAGGCTCAAAAGCTTCTGGCACTGACGATCGTCACCCAATATCGTGGTGAAGCAGCGGCAAAACACGCACAACAAGACGCGATTGCCCTTGTCCAGGGCAACACCACTCAGGCGGATACCGTCCCCGAATTCTCCCTAGCCTCGGTGCAGTTTCCCGCCAAGCTCTTTTTTCTGGTCAGCGCCAGCGGGCTCTGCAAAAGCAGTTCCGACGCACGACGGCAGCTTCAAGGTGGTGCCGTGAAGCTTGATGGTGAAAAGGTCGATGACGTCGATCTCACCTTTGAGACCCCGGAATCTCTCATTGGCAAAGTTCTGCAACTGGGCAAAAACAAATTTGTCCGCTTCATCGCTTGAGCCACCTTGTTTTTGCGGTCAGTCGCGTTGATGGCACTCACCGCCGCTAAAGAAACTGGCGATCGCGGCTGTCCATCCATTGCAGCATACCTCACAGTGGTTGTAGCGGCTGACTGCATGACGCGCCTTATCTAATCCAGGCAATCTAGGCGCTGCGAATCTAGGCACTATGCGTAAGCGCAACGAAACAGTCGCCACCTCAGGAAACACTTCATTTTGTATCAAAATGTACTGAAATCACTAGAGATTTGCAGTAGAGCGCTAGATTTATGAATGGTGATACTTATGAATAAGCCGCTATGACTACATCGACGCTGGTTAACGACCCTGAACTGAAACTGAAGCATCTGACCAATATGGTCACCTCTTTATCGCACCGCTTAGAGGTTGCTAAAGCTTGCCAAAATGATCAACTGACTGCTCTGTTAGAACAAGAGTACGAGCAGCTGATGATCGAGCGTAAAACCGTCCTCTTTGGTTCGTCTAACCCTATTAGAGTCTGGTTCCAGCGCCTGTGGAACAATTTTGCGGACACGGTACCTGGCCTATATCAGCTGCAAATCAAGCAGACGATCGATGCTAGAGGGCAAAAAAGCTGGAGCGCTTATTACCCCAAAACAGGGCAACAACTGGTTACAGAATCTGAGGCAGACCTACAGGACTGGATCAAGAAGACGTATTGGGCGGCTTAAGCTATCGCGTGTCGCTAGTTTAACGCCTTCGATTTTGTGCTTAGGACTTGTCAAAAAATAACTGCACATTTTGGCTGAGCTATCAGCGTTCAGCGTTCAGCGTTCAGCGTTCAGCAATTAGAGAAAAGCTGAAAGCTGAAAGCTGACGGCTGACAGCTTGAAACCATGACGTTATTTCTTTGCAGCCACTTAGCGTGAAGACAGCAACCAAAACTCTGTGCCGTGGGCGATCGCCCACGGCACATGATGTTTAAAAATCACGTCTGGAGCAGAAAACGAGCAGTGTAAGATACTCAAAATCGAGTTGGTTTTTAGTTCCCAGGCAAACGAACCACAGAAACTGGCAACACGCACTACTCAAATGTCTGATTTCCTCTCTACTTATGGCTTTCTCATTGTCTCCATGCTGCTAGGAGCAATGCTAGGGCTTTCGCTCTACCTGCCCTTGATGGCAGGGCAACTATCATTAGCAAGCCCTGGCTTCTATGCCTTGGGCGGCTACATTGCCGCGATTTTGTCCACGCAGGTCTTTAAAGCGGAGGGGAATTTTCCCGTGCCCTTGCTGCTGTTGGAGATGCTGATCGCTGGAGTGCTTTGTGGACTTCTGGGCATTGCTGTGGGCATTCCAGCATTGCGGTTACGGGGCATTTATTTGGCGATCGCGACCATTGCCTTTGTCGAAATCCTCCGCATTCTGGCGCTGAATCTAGAGATTACTGGCGGTGCCGTTGGTATTTTTGGCATTCCGCAACCGTTTCAGACTGCGATCGAGTATTTGTGGATCGTCATCCCGCTCCTAGCAATCAGCATCGCCTTTGTCTATCGGCTCGAACGTATCCGCGTCGGTCGCGCGCTCATTGCCATTCGTGAAGATGAACTAGCCGCCGACGCAATGGGTATCAATCCCACTTACTACAAAGTCTTGGCCTTTGCATTAGGTGCCATGCTGGCAGGTGTAGTCGGTGCCATCAGCGCTCACTTCCTCAACACCTGGAATGCTCGCCAGGGTACCTTTGATGCCAGCATTATCTACCTCACCTTCGTGCTTATTGGTGGCTCCAGAACGGTTGCAGGCCCCGTTTTAGGCGGCATGATTTTTACGGCCTTGCCAGAGGTGCTGCGTGCTGCTGCCGATACCCCTGGCCTGCCCCTCTGGTTGGCTCAATTCTTGCGTGATGGTCGCCTTATCTTGTTTGGTTTACTGATTGTCATTGGCTCCGTCTTCTTTCCACAGGGGCTTGTCACGCCCAGCCTGTTTAAACGACGCAAGCACCAGCAGAGAGCCTAGATGCATCCCCTTGCCACGACCGCATCAGATGCCGACATCGATCGCTGCTTTGCCGCCCATCGCTTCTACCGACGATAACGTATGGAAATTAGCAGCCACCACTTTGCACTTAAACTTGAACGAGTGATCGCTGGGGCTCACACCCAATTAAATTGCGATCATGGCAGATCGTTGGTAGAAGCATTTCGCGAAACGCCCCTACGACAGCTAATTGCCCTGAAGCCCGTTTAAATTGGCATCACTTTTCAACTGGATAGCGATCTTCTTGCGTAATGGTTGCTCTTTCCACCACACCGGATGCTGGCTTCAAGCGCAGAAAGGGGTACTCAATAAAGCGATAAGACAGGCTCGAAAGGCCGATCACAAGTAGACCACAGACGCCCATTAGCATCCAGAAATGGAGCGGGTTCATGCCCTTAATGGGATATACCAGATTGGCGAGACGTAAGACGCAAAAAAGCACAATGCCATGCAGCAAATAAACGCTGTAGCTAATGGTGCCAAGGTATTTAGAGGCTGATGTAGTCAGCAAACCAAACAGATCATTACCGCTGGCAATGCAAACAAAGGCACAAAAAATAAGCGCGATCGCCCACATATTTTCGATATAGGGTGGCGATAGCAAAAGGGGGATTGCCAACAAAAGAAAAATAATTCCTAGCGAAACCCGTTTATCTAAAAAGATCTTTTTGGACTCAAATCGCTGCACCAAATAAGCTGCTGTCATACCAAACAGAAAGTTCATTACTGTTAGTAGTAGTAAAGAGTGTGTTAGTAGACTGCAGGTCAACCACGTAAGAAACAACCCGATAAATCTCAACGGCTTTACAAACCAGGCAAGCAGTGGCAGCAAAAGATAGAACTGTAGCTCATAGGTCAGTGTCCATTGCACTGAGGCGTTAATCAAGCCAACGGAACCATAATTGATATCAGGAAAGAGCTCCTTATCCACGTTAGAAATGCCGTAAATACCACAGACGATCCAACTGCCAATCTGCATCAAAAATCTTGGCAGGCTCACTTTTAACGAGAAGTTAGACATGATCAGAACAATGAGAATCATGAGGGCAAGTGAAACCCAATAAGCTGGTAACACTCGTAATGCCCGTTTGCTATAAAAACGCTTAAGGTCAAATCTCGGTTCAACTATCAGCTTCGACCAGAACAAGAAGCCGGTAATCATAAAAAAGAAGGCAACCGCTCCCTGTCCCAAAAAGGCATAGACATTTGACGGTGCTGTTTGCCAACTGCCAAGCTGAAAATACTGGTAATTCACAACGGCATGATGAAAAAACACTCCCAGCGCTAAGAACCCCCTTAAACCATCTAACGCTTTGTAATGTGTTTTGTTCGATGCTTGAACCGCTGCTTGATAAAAGGTTGAGCGACTGACGATTAATTTGGCAGCTCCAAAAAACAAGATGCTAAGACCGATCGCGGGGAAGATGCTGGTAAGTGTCATAACGAGGAGTCGTGAACTATTTTCAGGTCAGGATCAAAAATTAGACAGCGAAAATTTGGCACGATCGGAGACAATGAAGGCATCAACCATTCATCTTTTTTGCCCTTTACTCCATGCCCCCAGTGGAACCTGTCAATGCTAGCCCAGAATCTAATACTGGCTCGACGCTAGAGGCAAAAGGACTCACTCGCCGCTTTGGTGGGCTTACTGCAGTCAATAACGTGTCCTTTGCCGTCAAAAGAGGCGAAATTTTTGGGCTGATTGGCCCCAACGGAGCAGGCAAAACCACACTCTTCAACCTCATTACAGGCTTGATTCCACCTTCTAGCGGGCAAATGCTCTATGAAGGAGCAGATCTTTCTCGCCTGCGTCCGCATCAGGTCGCGACAAAGGGCGTTGCCCGTACCTTCCAGAATATTCGGCTATTTGGCAATCTTTCCGCGCTGGAGAATGTGATGATTGCCCAGCACGTGCATGGCCGGAGTGGTGTCTTTCTAGGTGTGTTAGGGTTACCACCTGCGCCTCAAGAGGAGCGGACTATTCGCCAGAGGGCAATGGAACTGTTGGAACTGGTTGGCTTGAGCGATCGCGCCGACGAGCAAGCCCAAAACTTTGCATATGGCAACCAACGTCGTTTAGAAATCGCCCGTGCCCTGGCACTGCAACCACAGGTTTTGCTACTCGACGAACCTGCTGCTGGCATGAACCCTAACGAAAAGCATCAACTCAGCGACTTCATCCGACAAATTCGTGACCAGTTTGATCTGACCGTACTGCTCATCGAACACCATGTACCGCTTGTGATGGGCTTGTGCGATCGCATCGCCGTTCTAGACTTCGGACAGCTCATTGCCTTAGGCAACCCAGCCCAAGTCAAAACCGATCCGGCTGTGATCGAAGCCTATCTAGGAGCTGAGTAACCCCCTTTTTTCGACTCCCACTCTCTACTCCCATTCCAATGTCTTCCCCTTTGCTCGAAATCCAAAAGCTCAGCGTAAATTATGGCGGCATCCAGGCGTTACAGGCGATCGACCTAGAAATTAACTCGGGAGAGATTGTCACGCTCATTGGCGCAAATGGCGCAGGCAAAACCACCACACTCAAAGCCATTTCCCGCCTCCTTACCATTCGTGACGGCTTAATTATTTACAAAGAGCGGAATATTACCCGTGAACCTGCCCATGCAGTTGTTGGGCTAGGCATCGCTCACAGCCCAGAAGGGCGACGAATTTTGGCGCGCCAAACTGTACTCGATAACTTGCAGTTAGGCGCTTATACCCGCTCCGATCGCCTCGGCATCAAAGCGGATATCGAGCAGCAGTTCCTTACCTTTCCCCGTTTAGCGGAACGTCGCGATCAACTCGCAGGCACTCTTAGCGGCGGTGAACAGCAAATGTTGGCGATCGCCCGTGCGCTCATGAGTCGCCCCCAGCTATTGCTACTGGATGAACCCAGCTTAGGACTCGCACCCGCGATCGTGCGCGAGATTTTTACCATTATTCAGAAACTCCATGATGCAGGCGTTACTATTCTATTGGTAGAGCAAAACGCTACGCTTGCTTTGCAGTATGCCGATCGTGGGTACGTTTTAGAAGCTGGACGTATCACCCTTACTGGCGCTGCTGGCCAACTATTGAGCAACGATCAGGTCAGAAAAGCCTATCTAGGCTAAAACGCTGGGAGGCTAAAATGACAGCTTTCTTGATGTCTCAAGTCTCAGCTTCGCCGAGTTAGCAGTGAGCTCCAACTTCATCCCTTGCTTAGAAAGCCATCGTTTTCTTCAAAGACTCGATAAAGCTGCTCCTGACAATTCTAGGAACCTCTATGATTTTAGATAAGGGAATAAGTTGGTCTTAAGTGCTGCATCTACTAGCATTGAAAGCTTCTCAAAAGAACGAGTCGGTAGCAACTCAGCAAGCATGGTGCCCCCACCAGGCAAGCTACAAGAACGTTCAAACGTCTTTTTCAGACGCTCTATAAGTTGTGATGCTGGCGATCGCAAACTTATTAAACGATTGCCTTAAAGCAGTTTTTATACCAGGCGAGTTTGTAAAACTCAGGTCGTTTTCAAGCGATGGCGTTGCCGTACCATTGTCTCAATACGGCCTCAAGCAAACCAACTCAAAAACGGTTAAGAACTGGCTTTATCTACACTGCTTTTGGCGACCTCTTGACTGTGAGGCACCTGAAGAAACCAATGCAGTCATGTAGCTGCATGCTTAAGCCTCTGCAGCCATGCCTTAAACAGCAGTATTACATGGTCATTCTGAGTACCAGATTGCTCAGTTACGCTATTTAGTTCTTGCTCTGCGCCCCCATTGCAATGTGTCATCCTTTGCACAATGACACATTGTCTTACTCAGTATTTATCTTCTGTAAAGCGGTTTGCTGCAATGAACCAGTTCACTAGAGCCACCCGTAATGCATCTACTATTCACAGCCTCTTTTGAGCCATGCATATACTTGATGACGTTACCTTAATTCAGCAATTTATCAGCGGCGAAGCGACCCTGTTGGCCAACCAAAAGCTGAGAATTGAACCTGCGTTCAACAGCGTTCAATTGTTAGCCAACAGGGGAGGTTTAATTGCCACTATGAAGCAGGTTGGCAGTCGTCAAACCATCTTGCTGCGGCAAGCATCCGATTACAGCAACATCGTGCGACAAATCTTGATTGCCCGTCAGTTTGTGCCAGTAGCAGGAGCTGTTGACCAACCGGGCTTTGAGCAGTATTGTGCCGATGAAATTCCGGCAGGCTACGAAGCCAACCACACCAGCGCTATAGCGCTGTGGAAAGAGTGGTGGAGAACGGCTCGCCAGCAAAGCGCGCATGGCATTCATATGGATATACTCATTTTTGCCCGCGACACCTGGTACCCTATCCGCAATATTGTCTGCAGTCAAGGCGTCCTTTTTATTACGACGCTTGTGAGCGAAGTGTCGTTTCAGAGCCACGAGCAGTTTACCTGGTTGCGTCGGTTACCAGCTTCACGACCGGGTGATCCCCCTCCCCTAGCTTCACCAGTGCCAGCCCGATCGCTGCAACCGTTAAGCCGATCGCCACAACCCACCATTGCCCACCAAGAGCGACCGACCGCCTCTACTTCGCCAGACTTTTTGAGCAAACGAGACGCTTTGGGCAGTAGCGCTCGTTCTGATCTAAAGCAAGTGCTCCGATTTCGCCAGGGCAAATTGTACGTCACTACCGCTTTGGGTGACATTGTGGTGGAAGGCAGCCATCTGAAATTCCGTTTGGAGGACGAGCCGCTAGCACTCGATTCGCAGAAGCCGATCAAGCTCAATGGTTATCGCGATCGTGAAGGTCAGGCAGTCAATCAGTAATGTCAGCACAGCTGCTTCAGCATCCAATCAGACCTGTCTTGCTATTGCATTCTCTGCGGTTCGAGCTGTGTTGGTGCTGGCTGCTGTCAGCGTCATCAACTGTTGCCTGAAACGCTCCGCTGATCGCTATGCCACAGCTTACTCACGCTGCTGTGGTATCTAGAGCGGCACTACCTGCAATTACCGAGTGAGCTTGTAGAGGTAGTCACTCTAAGAATTTCTCAGGTGACGTTGGCTCAATAGTACCCTTTGGGGGGTAGTGCATCCTTATTGCAACTTGTTAGAACAGTAAGAAGTCTGATGGTGAAATGATCACAAGCAAGACTGGTATGGATGAAAGAGCGACTCCGTGTACTGCCCAAAGCAAGTGTATCTTTAGCCACAGACTACGCCTTCTAGCTACAAGATGATGCGGCTACTGCATATGCGGCTGCATCTGGCGCAAATGTTATATTAAGAAAATTAACAAGTTAGGAGCACTGAGCAGCTTGAGATCGGACACAACCATTGTTTATGCTTTGAGTGAGGATTAAACGAAGTGACTTCTTTATTGCATGTAACCCCTACGGCTGAAGGATCTCTCATTGCTGAGTTTTTTCAGCAATCAGAAGGACGCTGGAAATCAGAGCGACGCTATTACACTCTCCCAGACGGGGAAACGAAAGAAGTCGTTAGCTTCATTAGCATTCATTTTTTGGAGAAAAATAGTGCTGAGCTCTCTCATTTAGCAGAGTTACATGGGATCGACGGATCGTTGCTGAGCTGTGGTGCTGAAGTTCTTTGGGACAGCCATGATTCGGCAACAGGCAAGCCACAATCAGAGGGCTCTACGATATTCGGTGCTTCCGGTGCAACGCTGTATCGCGATCGTGGATTTGCTACAACCAAGCCAGTTTCAGCTGCCTTCTATTTTTCGAACCCCACCACTCTATGCTTACGTACGGAGTACAAAGGGTCTGTATTTGAGGAAGAGTTGAAGCTAGTCGGTCAACAGTACCGTACTCGCCAGACGATTATTTCACGGGCTGGAGAACAGCAAATGATTGGTCAGTACCTGGAAAAACGGCTTTAGAGAAGAATTGTGGTTCATGGGGAATCGGTGGGAGTTGATCATGCGAGAAAGGAGCGCTGCCATGCACTTCTACCGATCTTTTCACCATCCCCACGTTCCCAATGAGCCTTTGAAGGGACCCACAATGTCACTGGTGATCCAACCACCGTAGAAATTGCCAGGTTGCGGCTCTACTTTTTCGCCATCGACATAACAGACATCCATTGGTGCTGGATAGAACGCTACATAGTGTGCGATCGAGGCAACAGCAGGCGTTGGTTCAGGATAGTACCAGGCAACATCATCAACGCGCTTGTCGTTTACCACAAGGTGATAGTAAGCACCATGACCTTTCCACTCGCAGTAGGTCGATCGCGGGCTTTTAATCAGGTATTCCTGCTTGATGTCCTCAAGTGGAATGTAGTAGACCGGAGGATGACTGGTCTCCAGTACTCGCTTTGCCTGCTGCGTATCAGCAATAGTGACACCGTTGAAGATGATCTGAATGTGCTTGCTGGTATCTTCCAAGCGCGGTGGACGCGGATAGTCCCAGACGGATTCCTGTCCAGGTTGGGGTTCAATGCGTTGTTGGCTCATAGAGCTATTTTAACAGCGGAATAGCGGTGTTTTAAGACAGCAAGACCTTGGCCAACAGTTATGGCATATTGACTGGAAGACAACGCGATGCACATGATCATTCGCTGATCTGTATCAATGCTCGAACAAAGCCTGATATTGCAGCAGATCGAGTTGGGCGATCGTGGGGATGCACTGAAAGCACTGCAGCGCTAACTCCCACCGTTCTTCGCGCTGCAGCATGGTGATCAACTTTTGACGAGCGCTCAGTAAATAGCGGACATCATTCGCGGCATAGCGGAGTTGTTCGGGTGACAAATTGGCTGCGTTACCCCAGTCTGAGCTTTGAGCGCTTTTGTCGAGTTCAACGTGCTCAAGCTCCTGCACTAGATCTTTCAGTCCATGCTTGGGTGTGTAAGTGCGAGCAAGTTTGCTGGCAACTTTAGTACAAAAAAGCGGGTTGACGTTGATTGCCAGATGATAGTGCAGCGTCGCCACATCAAAGCGAGCAAAGTGAAAGACTTTAACGCTATTTTCAGCTTCTAGTAACCGCTTGAGGTTGGGCGCATCGGTCTGCCCACGCGCGATTTGCACGACAGCCACATGATCAAGAGGGTCGCAGAGTTGTACCAAGCAAAGCCGATCGCGTTGAGGCAGCAATCCCATCGTCTCTGTATCAACCGCGATCGCCTCTGCTTGCAAATAGGCGGCAAGCTGTGCTTCAGACAGGTCGCGATCACAAATCTGGAAATCTACCAATGCCATCGTGAGTCAGGGAGTAAGGTACAAGCACTAGAGTACAGGGTATTCGAGAGGTACTTGTACCCGCTGACTCGCGTTGGAAGAGCAGTTTTCCAATTTCAGGAGCAAATTAGCGCTTTACCCGAACATGCTGGGGATCGTGGATGAAATAAAATCGACAAATTGCCTGCTGGCAGGGGCTTACGGGCGTAAGCCCCTACGGAACATGTGGAAGTTATGTCTTGGGGTCGCTTAAGACGTCTGATTAACGACGGCGAATAAAAATTTGAGTGAAGTAATACTCTCCCTTGGCATTTTGCGCAACGCCGATGCCTGTCAGGTCAAACGAGCCTTCAATGTTTTGGCGATGACCAGTGCTCTGCAACCAGCCCTGCACTGCTTGACTAACCGGATCGCTATACCCCTGATTGTAGGCAACGTTTTCGGCGGCACGACTGTAAGGAATCGTCCGACCGATCGTGGTGACTCGCTGCTGAAAACCATTATGGCTAAACGGCACCTTACCGCTTGCCATCGCCTGACTGTGGTTTCTTGCTTGTTCGCTGATGGTTTCATTTAGCGTTAAGGGAGGCAGCTTACGGCTGGCTCGATGTTGGTTGATTTGGGTCAAAACTGTTTGCTCTAGCGTTTGCAAGGATGCAGGCGTTTGAGCCAGTTTCTTTTGCAGTGTTGGTGCTGGCACCGTTGCCGCCAAACTACTGCCTGGAGCTACGACAGCACACCCTAGACTGCTAGCGATCGCCATTACGCCAACAGCACTAATTTTGAACATTGTAGAAAGCATCGGCAAAACCTTGAATCAAAATCACCAAGGTGATAGACCCACTGAGCGTCCAGGAGTTCCACAGACGCCGAAGAGGCTATTGCTTGCTCATGCATCCAAACAATGCCCGATCCAGACAACGGCTGCAGATGAGGATTTTACGGTCGCGCTGGTTGCCACTGTTCTTTAAACTTGAGATCACAAGACTGCGCTTATCGACAACGTTGGAGTCTACAGCTTCAATGCGTCAACCCTCAAACAGAAGAGTCCGATCGTGATCGCCGACAACTTGATTAGCGATGGCATCACTCTTAATAGATAGCCGTTGTCAAGCCCCTCGCTACTCCACACTACAGTATTCTTTGGTTGAAAGTTACCTATGCTCTATTCCAATGCCGTCGTGGGCGCCGCTATCTTTGACCTGAATGGTCTACCCAAGGAGTACTTTACGACTCCTGAAGATGACGATATGAGTTGGGTGCAGACGATTTTTCAAGCACTCGGTCTGCGATCGCTGCTGATGTCCTCCCTGCAACTAGAAGGCTTTCATCATGCAACCATTCTTGGCACCAATTATTCCGCAGTGGTGATCAAGCAAAAAGCTCACTACGTTGCGTTGCTCATTCAGCCGCAAACTGCCATTGACGCCTCTTTTATTGAGTGGACACAAACCTTTGAGTCCGGGGAGTTACAAAGCAATCCTCGGTTTCATCTTGCGTAATTCGTGATAACAAAGGTCACGCTGGTTAGGAATTTGCGACCCAATCATCATTGATGTAATACACGTCTCAAGCATGATCGTGACAGATCACTGATTGGGTAGAGTCGCGGCAATACCGTGCCCCTACAGGATGTACCGTACTTTCAATTTCAATTGGGACAAGATACAGTGGCAAATAAAAAAGGTGGGCAGTGCCCACCTTTTCAATCAAAAATCAAGACGAACGTCTGCTTATTTGTTCGGCTGAGGCGTTAACCGTAGATAAGGCTTAACCTCGGTTAGCCCCTTCGAGAACTTCTGTTTTGCCTCTTCCGTGGAAATCGACGGCACTACGACGACATCATCGCCATCTTTCCAGTTCACAGGGGTTGCCACACCGTAGTTATCGGTTAACTGCAAGGAGTCAATCACCCGCAAGATTTCATCAAAGTTACGTCCGGTACTGGGGGGATAGGTCAGGGTGAGGCGCAGCTTCTTCTGAGGATCGATCACAAACACGGTGCGAACGGTCACCTTGGCGTTGGCGTTGGGATGGACCATGCCGTACAAGTCAGACACTTTGCGATCGGCATCAGCCAGCAAGGGATAATTGACGGTCGTTTTTTGCGTTTCGTTGATATCAGCAATCCAACCCGCATGGGAATCATTAGGATCGACACTGAGCGCCAAAACTTTAACGTTGCGCTTATCGAATTCAGGCTTGAGCTTTGCAACTTCGCCCAATTCGGTGGTGCAAACAGGCGTATAGTCAGCCGGATGAGAGAAGAGAACAACCCAGCTATCCCCTGCCCATGCATAAAAATCAATGGGTCCCTCGCTGGACTCTTGAGTAAAGTTGGGGGCTGTATCGCCTAGTTGAAGAGTCATAAGCGTCTTTCCTGTTTAAGTTACATTAGCTACATTTTGCCAGTTTACCATCATCCCATAGAAACTCCGGTTATCCGGTCGGAGTTTAGATCTATTTAACAATCTTAGCTTAGATATTTAAAGGTCGCGTAAAGGAAAGAGCGAAATTTAAATATTACTATGGTCGAAGTAAGAATATAGCCAGAGTAAGGGTAGGTGTGAGCGGGTTTAAGCAGTGACTGTAACCATTGCCTCAAGCGGTTAGCCGCTCGGGAGACTGAGCTGTATCACTGCTTAGAGAATGATCCAATACTTACCATTGAACCGATCCGCCATCAAGTTAATGGCCGTTAGCGTTGATCGCGCTCAAACGTTGACGCTCAACTGGAAAACGCTGCAAGGATTGGGGCTTCCGTGTTGTGGTGGACCGTCGCAAGCAGTCGTAGCTTTATGATTCTTAATAGCCCTCAGTTGTTTTGCCTGCGGCCTCTAGAGGATGGATGCCAGTGGAGTGTGCAATGTGACTCTGAAGTGAAATGACTCGTTGTTCCAGAAATGTACGGATACGACGACGATCGCTCTACGGGATATCCGTAAAAATTTGCTCGAATTTTCGGTATTGCTACTGTAAAGTCGGGCAAGATAACAACAGACTCTAGACCTTACAGACATTCGTTACTCATGGAAGCTAAAGCAGCGGAAGCAAAAGCCTTATTAGTTGTTGATGAAAAGCCCCTTTCTGTGCGGCAATGTCTGCGTTATCTGCAAGCAGCGGGTAAATTGCAAGCTTTTGTTGGCGATATTCTGCGGCAGTATGTTCTGGAACAAGCGCTGGAGACCAGACAAGATATCGAGATTGGCCCAGCGATCGTTGAGCAAGCGGTGATTGATTTTCGGTTGCAGCAACAACTGACAGAGAGCAAGGTTTTTCAAGAGTGGCTCAGCCGTAACGGCTTATCGTATGAGCAGTTTCATAATCAGATTGTCGGCAGCTTTAAGCTTGAAAAGCTTAAAGCTCAGGTAACGCAAGAGCGCCTGCAAGAGCATTTCATTGAACGCAAGGTCTTTTTTGATCGCGTCGTGCTGTCTCGCATTGTGGTTGCCAGCCAAGAACTGGCAGAAGAACTGCATAGTCAGATTGGTGAAGGGGCAAATTTTGAGCAGTTGGCGCGAGAATATTCGACGGCTGATGAACGGATCGCCAATGGCATGATGGGTCCGGTCAGTCGGGGAACGCTGCCTGATGCGCTGAGAGCTGCGATCGATGCTGCAAGTCCGGGTGAAATGGTGGGGCCGATCGCGCTTGAAACCGTTTGGGCAATTTTTCGCGTCGAGCAATTTTTGCCCGCAACACTGGAAGATAACCAGTTGCAACAGGCCATGCAGAATGAGTTGTTTGAGAAATGGCTGTCAGAAAAAATTCAGACCATGACCGTTAAGCTACAGGTGAACGAATGATCGCTAATGAGCTAACCACCGATTTACCCTGGGATGCACCGCCTCTGTCGTTCCTTAACGCTGACCAGCAGGTGCAGTTTAAACAAGCCGCCACTATCCGTCGCTTTAGTCTGGGCGATATGCTCTGGTCTACGGATAACCCCGGTCGCCAAATTCTAGTCGTGAGTGGCAAGGTGCGCCTGGTGCCTGAAGAGGGGCAATCAATCATGCTCAAAACAGGCGATTGGTTAGGCGATCGCCTGGATCTCCCCGGTTTTTGGAAAGCGAGAGCCACCGACAAAGATGTGGTGATCGCAGAGTGGGCCGTTGACCTTTGGGATCAGGTTTTCTCAGCCGAATTGGAACGGTTCTGGGCACTGCAACGCAGTCGCTGCTTACCGAAAACGGCAGATTCGCCTCAGCCAGTCTCGGGTTTCCCCTTTGTTGCAGGTGTCAACACGGCAGCGGCCTGCTTAACGATGGCCGCCAGCCACCTGGAAATTCCCGCACAGATGGAGTGGGTTCAGCGGCAGCTTCGAGGGCAGCGATCGGCTGAAGTGGTAGAAGCCGCTGAAAAATTAGGACTACAGCTACGGCGTCTTGACACTGCCTGGAATAATTTGCGGCAGCTTGGGTTGCCAGCGCTCATGCAGTGGCAGGATGATAACAGCAATGGCACTACAAGCGCCTCGAGTTTAGTGTTGCCATCGACTCGTTCAACAGACTCCTCAACCACACACTGGGTGATCGCCTATGCCGTCAAGGGCGATCGTCTCATTGTGGCCGATCCGCTCAACCCCAGTCGCACCTGCGAAAGTGTGCCGCGTGCTTTAGTCGAGAGCGTCTGGGACGGGCAACTTTGGCAAATTGAGCCGATCCAGAAGCAAGAAACATTTAGCCTCGCCTGGTTTTTACCGGCAATTTGGAACTACCGTAAGTTATTGGGGGAGGTGCTATTGGCCTCCTTTACGCTACAAATTTTGGGACTGGCGACGCCTGTGATCACTCAGGTGGTGATCGATCGCGTGATGGTTCAAGGTAGCCTCTCCACGCTGGATGTCATGGCGTTTGCCCTCTTTGGTGTGGCATTCTTTGAGGCTGGGCTGGGCATTTTACGCCTGTTCATTTTTACGCATACGGCGCGACGATTGGATCTTAGCCTTTCTGCCCAGCTTTTCCGGCATCTGATGCGCCTACCGCTGTCTTACTTCGAGGCGCGTCGTGTGGGCGACACGGTTGCTCGTGTGCAAGAACTTGAAAATATTCGCCAATTTCTGACCGGAACGGCGTTAACCGTCATTCTGGATGCCGTTTTTGCGGTGGTGTATTTGGTGATCATGTTTGCCTACAGCGTGCCGCTGACCTTCGTATCGCTTGGTATGGTGCCGTTCTTTGCGCTGCTGACGTTGACGGTCACCCCAGTTTTACGGAAGTGGCTCAATGAAACCTTCAACCGCAGTGCAGACAGCCAATCGTTCCTGGTAGAGACCATTACTGGGATTCAGGCGGTGAAAGCGCATACAGCCGAGCGAGTAGCCCGCGATCGTTGGGAAGGTCTGTTTGCTCGCTTCATCCGTACGGGCTTTAAAGCCTCTACCACCTCTAATATCAGCAACAATATTGCGGACTTTCTGACCAACTTGTCGTACCTGCTGATTCTTTGGGTGGGTGCCAAGCTGGTCATTGAGCAGAAGTTGACGATCGGTCAGTTGGTCGCCTTTCAAATGCTTTCCGGCAGAATGACAGGACCGTTGCTGCGCTTAGTGCAGCTTTGGCAGAACCTACAGCAGGTGCTACTTTCGGTCGATCGCATTGGCGATATCTTAAATACGGCTCCCGAAGCAGAGTCGGGTTCTGGCTTAGTGCTACCACCCCTTCAGGGACAGGTCGCATTCGATCAAGTGTTTTTTCGCTACTATCCAACGCAAGAACCTGTCTTACGGGGTATTTCCTTCAGCGTCCAACCAGGGATGCTAGTCGGTGTGGTTGGACGCAGCGGTTCCGGGAAAAGTACGCTCTCCAAACTGATTCAGCGCTTGTATTCAGTGGAGTCAGGCCGCATTCTAATTGATGGGTTTGATATTAAGAGCGCTGACCTCGCATCGCTCCGCCAGCAGGTGGCTGTGGTCTTGCAAGAAGACTTTCTCTTCAATGGGTCAGTCTTAGAAAACATCAGTCTTGGCAATCCAGATATTAGTGCCGAGCAGGTAGTAGAAGCCGCAAGACTTGCAGTAGCCCATGATTTTATTAGTGACTTGCAGCACGGCTACGAAACCAGCGTCGGTGAGCGTGGCACAGCGTTATCGGGTGGACAGCGCCAGCGCATTGCACTGGCTCGGTTGTTTCTTTCCAAAGCGCCTCTTTTGGTGCTGGATGAGGCAACGAGCGCTCTTGATGCAGAAACCGAGCAACAGGTTTTGCAGAACATTCAAAAAGTGTCGCAAGACCGCACGGTTTTCTTAATCGCTCACCGCTTCGCACCTTTAAAGAAAGCTGATTTGATTGTGGTGTTAGAAAAAGGAGTGCTGGTCGAGAAGGGCACTCACGATGAACTGCTGCGCAGTAAGGGCTTGTATTGGTCTCTCTACCAGCGACAGCAAGCAGCGATCTAAGCGAATGGTTGAAAAGTATAGCTATAGGCAGGTTAGGACGGGGTGCAGGGGTAGAATCCCTGGCTGGGGGCAACGCCCCCACACCCTTTTTAATCCCAATGTCCTAATCTTTATGGCGACAGCTATATCAAAAGCCTTCTCACGATGTCGTCATGCCGCCCATGATTGGCAAGCCGGATTCATGGTTTGAAGCCGTTGAAGCGGGTTAAAGGCTCTTTAGCACAATACCTCTCGGTTAAGCCCCCAAGCCCCAATTCTGGAGGAGCTAGATTGCTTAAAGTCTCCCAGGATTCGGGGCTTAAAGCCCGGCGAGCGTCAAGAAAAGGGGGCGAAGGCAATTGCTTAATCGACTAACCGAGAAGGATTGCTCTCTAGCAGGCTTCTTATACCAATTAAATATGAAGTTGCGCCAAACTAAAGGAGTCCCCTTTGAGGTCATGGGTCATGCCAGGACGCCCC